>NZ_JBHYGF010000485.1:0-2577 GCF_051859145.1 Dyadobacter sp. | reverse complement strand
AACTCCTTTCACGATCAAGACATTTTTCAATTCGCCTGCCTTGTCAACCGTGAACCTGACTAACACAACTCCTTCCACATTGGCTTTGAGCGCGGCAGCCGGATATTTGATATTGTTTTTCAGGAATTCCACCATTGCAGCGTGTCCGCCCGGGAACTCCGGTTTTTGTTCAGCTACCTGATAGTCCGGCTTGTTTGCCGCTTTGTTTGGCGTAAACGTTTGTACCAATTTAGGTTCTGCAGGAGCAGCAGCTCTGGTAATCGTTGCCGCCTGGGAACTGCTGCTTTCAGGTTCAATGACGATAACATAACTCACCTTTCCTTTGCTAAGTGCAACTTCCTTTGCCTTGAACTGAATGTGGCTGACTACAAGGGAGGCATTTTCAGGAACATTCTTCAACTCGAAATTTCCTTCTCGGTCTGTTGCTGCGCCTTTTGTTCCGTTTTTGATGACCACGTTTGCACCTGGTACCGGCTTGTTTTTCTGATCAAATACCTTTCCTCTGATCACCGGAATTTCGTTGAGTGCAGTAGTTCGGTCCCCGGCAGGCTGAGGAATATACTCACGGGCTGCTGTCAAGAACACAGTAGCGACTGCTATCGGCAGGATGAGCAGATACTTGCTCAGCAGCCATTTGGATGTGCGGTTTTTGTAAATCATTTTAATGCGGTCTTTAAGTAGTGAAGCATTTGAGAAATGATTGGTAAGTACCTGTCCGGGTACCTTCAACGCGTAGGAAACAAGGAAATGCGCATAGCTGTCACGATGGGTAGCTTCCACATCGGCGAGGTATTCATGTAAAGTCTGCAACGATCTTTTGTAGAACCATACCACCGGATTTACCCAAAATAAAACCTTGATAAGCTCAATCAGTAAAATATCCAGACTATGCCACTGACGGATATGCACATGTTCGTGCCGGAGAATGGTGTCGGGGTTGTTCTCATAATCTGCCTGGTTGACAACCAGCCATTTGAAGAATGAAAATGAACCGGAGTTGGTCTTTTTAGCTTGTTTATAGTCCAGGAAAATAAGGGTATACGCTTCCAGCTCAATGCGCTCGCCGTTTTTAACCAAAACAAATAACCTTTGGAAAGACCTTAAAAGCTTGGCCAGCATGAAAACACAGCCCGACAAGTACACCCAAAAAAGGAGCTGTGCCCAGTTCACTTGTTCTTCCGGTGCCGCGGATGTTACCGTATTTGCTGCGACTTGCTGCACCATTTCTGTACTTCGCTCAGCAACTTCCACGGGCGTGTAAAACACAATAAGCGGCAGGAGGAACGAAGCGGCAATTGCGGCCAGCAAGTAGATCCGGTTCCATTGAAAAAATGTATGTTGGCGGAAAAACAGCCAGTAACAGCAATAGAAAAGGATCAGGTACAGGTTGGTTTTAGCCAGATAAATGAGCGTTTCCATAAAGCCGCGGCTAGTTTTTTGTTTTGATAAACACGACCCCGTTTTTGCCATCTTCTCCGTAGATCGAAGTAGCACTTGTCTCTTTGAGTACGCTTATAGACTCAATCGTGTTTGGATCAAGCTTGCTGATGCCGATGTCATGTCCCTGCTTGACACCGTCTACAATGTAGAGAGGAGCCTTCGCGAGAGAAAGAGATGGATCGACCCTGATTTGTAGTCCCGAACCAGGCTTTGTGTTTAATTGCTCCACTTTTGCGGTAAACTGGTTGGTAGCTTCGGCAAGCGGCACGAATGCAGTTACAGTGGCTGTCTTGACTGTTTCCGCAGAATTGGGCTTGGTCGCAATTTCAATAACCCCATTCTTGCCTTTGTTTCCATAGATAGAAGTGGCCTTCGAATTTTTGAGCACATTTACGGAAGCGATTTGGTCGGGAGCGAGTTTCTGTGCGACTGCTGCGTTTTCTACTTCTTTTCCGTCCACAACATAAAGTGGCGCCTTTTCACCAGTTGGTACGTTCAGCTTAGCCTCACTATCGGCATCTTCCAGCTGGAAATTATTATGCAGATTGTACCTTACATTGACCTTGTGGCCACTCTGCTCGCCCGGTTTCCAATCAGGGAAGCTTCTTAAAACGCGGACTGCCTCCTCGTCACATCCATAGCCAATTCCTTTCAGTACATTGATATTTTGGATCTTGCCTGTTTCAGTTACGATAAAAGATAAGAAAACCCTTCCCTGTACATTTGCCTTTACAGCGGCAGTCGGATATTTGATGTTTCGCGCCAGAAACTTGAACATAGCCTCTGTGCCACCGGGAAATTCAGGTTGGGTTTCAACGACTGTGAAGACCTTTTCCGGTAATACTTCCTCTTTTATTTCCGTCAACTCAGGCACGCTGTAATCCTCCTTTTCGCATCCGGCTACAATCAATGCAGTGGCGCCTATCATGGTGGCAGCAAACAGATAAGTACTGAGCAGCCATTTCGGACTTCTGTTTTTGTAGATCATCTGGATTCGGGATTTAATTTGTGATGGTTTGAAAAAATGGTTTGTCAATGAAGCAATGGGCGCATTCAATGCATAACTCACCAGAAAGCGGGCGTAGTTTTCGCGGTTTGAAGCTTTGGAGTCGGCGAGGAATTCGTGTACCTCCTGCA
>NZ_JBHYGF010000484.1:0-2579 GCF_051859145.1 Dyadobacter sp. | reverse complement strand
GCAATCGTAAACGAGCCTACTGCTGCCGCATTAACATATGGCGTCGACCTGAATGCAGCAAAACGAATCCTCGTTTTTGATCTGGGCGGAGGCACATTTGATGTGAGTATCCTGGAAATCGCGGGTGGAAATGCAAAAGTGATCGCCTCCGACGGTGCCGATCAGCTGGGCGGGAAAGATTGGGACAAGCTCATCAAAGATTACCTTCTGGCTGAATTTGAGCGGCAAACGGGCAATGAAGTCCCCGACGATCTTTGCTGGGACATCGACCAGCATGCGAATGAAAGCAAAATTAAACTGACAGATCAGCAGGAAGTGAAAGTGTTCCTGAATGCAGAAGGAAACACTGCAGAGCTCATCTTATTCAGAGAGCGCCCGACCGGGAACGGCAATATGCTTGATAGCCTGATTATTAATGATGACGACTACGATTATACCGGCTTTTATTTTGAAGAACGGGCGCAGGATTTAATGGCGATATGCAAGGCTATTATGCACAATATGCTCGATAAAGCTGGTTTTACCTGGAACGACATCGACGATATTGTGCTGGCAGGCGGCTCTTCCAGGATGCCGATGATCCCGAAAATGTTGGAACAGGTATCCCGTAAAAAAGTAAGACGCAACATACCCGGTTACAGCTTCGACACAGCCATCGCGCAGGGTGCCGCTCTTTATAGCAGGAACCGCGAGCGGGTCATTGATGTGGCTTCCAAATCCGTGGGAATCCAGATGCGGCAGGGCGGGAAAATGATCATTGAACATTTGATCAGGAAGAACATGCCTTTGCCAGTGAGCATTACGGAAAGCTTTCCTGCTGAAAAAAACACGACGCTGAACATTTACGAAGGCGAAGACAGCACCGATCCCGAACACTGCTATCCCAGAGGCGAGCTGCAGTTACAAAATCCTGCCGGACAAGTGGTTGTCGGGTTGACTGTGGATGCATTCGGAATTATCCACGCTTCCATTGATTCCAACGGCACCAAAGCTGAGCTGAGGATACAGTCAGAGGAAGGCGAAATTGACACTGCAGAGCTGAAAAGCAAGATTGACGCAATTGACCTAAGAGTATAATCAGATATGGAAGGTTCAGGAGAGAAAATAATTCCGGGCAGGAACATGAATTCCTTTGCGGACGGAAAGATTATTCCCGGGAAAGACAACGCGGGACCCCAGGACGACAAAATCATTCCCGGCGTCGCCACGCCGGGCGTCGATACGCCGGGCGAGTCCACACCGGGAAATGCGCCTCATCAAGCGGGTACGAAGCCGCAGCCGGACAAGCAAACAGACATTTCAGAGCTGATTGCCGCGTCCACACGTGCGGGCGGATTGCAGGTTATCCCACCGGATTTTGATAACCGGAACGGTTCATGGAGCAGCATTAGTTCAGCTGATCCGTTTGAAATTTTGTATCTGGATTACAGACAATATAAGACTATTACACCCGAGATGGTCCAGAAGAATTACCGGATCATCTCGGAATTCTGGGCGGATAAGCTGCTGATTATGAATCGGGGTGCACGTGACCAGATCGAGAAAAAATATACGGCTGCTGTCGTCAATGGCGCGGAAAGAAGATTGGAGGCGGCACTTAACAAGTTGAAAACGCCTGCAAGCCTGGAACTAAGCTTTCAGCAAGTAGATGGAAAGCGGCTTGAAACGGGCTTTGCAGCCATTTCAGAGCTGATTGAAATCTCTGTGCAGGATGGCCATATTACCGAAAACCAGGCGAATGTCATCATTGTGAAAGGTTTGAAAAACGGCCTGGAAGCGCACGAAATAGAAGGCCGCATCATTTCTATTATCAAGGAAAAAGGATTCAAACCCAGAAAGGAAATCGATAAATCCCGCACGTTCAGAAACCTCTGGATGACAGACGATGCCTGGATAACTTATCAGAGACGGGAAATAAAGGTTGAATGGCTGGGTGAATATGCCTACAATCTGGAAGACGTTGGCGAGATCACATTCAGGAAGAAAGCCGAATCAGAATTCTATTTCAGAAACGGAAATTATCTCCCTTCCATCGTTAGCCGACTGACTGACAGTGCCTCCCGGGCTGCTGAGTTCGAGCGGATTATCGAGGAGGAAAAGGATACGGACAAGAAATATCTTAAAATCCTGTATCACCTGCACCCGGCGCTACCATTCCGGTTTCGCGGTTCGGTTTATAGTGATATTCACAAGCTTTTCGATGATGCCGTGCAGGCCCCGGAATCATTCTGGATGGCGGCCGCCCTGTTCTCAAAGGATCATTTCCGGATCTGGCTCAACGAGTCTGCGCCCCAGGTGGCTATGCTCATGCCCGAGACAAAGGATGTTATTGCCTTTCTGACATTCCTGTATGCGGTCAACAGGCACTATCCATTTTACCTGAACAACAGCAAATTTACCAGCCCGGAAGATCTCGCACGTGCGATGAAAGTGAACCAGGGCATTTGGGTGAATGTGGCCCAGCACATGGAAAACGGGCATCTTCCCGCATGGTTTAAATCGATCGGTCGCGCCGATATCAATGGTCGCTACAATGCACACCTGGAAGCAATCATCAATGCTGGATTGTACGATGCCAA
>NZ_JBHYGF010000483.1:0-2611 GCF_051859145.1 Dyadobacter sp. | reverse complement strand
ACTTCACTACTTTCGGACGGTCATGCTGCATAAATCTCCCTGTGGTTAAGGTCAACCTATTTCAGGACGTGACATCCTTCGTCCCTTTCCTCCTTCCTCCCTTTCCTCCCTTCTCCTAATAAACTATCTTAACCTTTTTCTCGAAATCATATAATGTTAATAAACGCAAACTGTAATACGATTGCCAGTAGTCTCGCAATGCCAGTACGTAATCTCTTCTGGCGATGTCTTTTTCCTGGGTTGCTATGCCGAGGTCGGTTACGCTCAGGTCGCTGAGGATGAATCTTTCCTTTGCGATCTGGTATCTTTCGGCGGCAATGCCGTCGGCGGTGCGGGTGAGTTTTACCTGCTTTTGAAGCATTTGCAAAAGGGTTACCTGCGTAAATATTTCCTGTTCGAAGGTCAACTTTTCCTGCTCTACCGATTGCCGTGCAAACTCCTGGTTGGTACGTGCAACTTCCGTCCGCGCTTTGTTTCGTCCCCACGTCATTATCGGTAATACCAGCTGCAATTCGACAAACTCCCGGTCCTGCGGACTGATGTACACGTCACCTGGTACCCTGCCCTGGTTCGATAAACCGAAAGTAGCCACCAGCGACGCATTCAGCCCATTATCCTTCCGGGCAGACTGCACGTCACGCTCGGCTTCCAAAAGCTTCCTTTTAAACCCAATCGCTGCGGAGCGGTTTGCAAAAGCTTCGTCGAGTGCAACCTGGGTATCTATTTCAAACTCTTTTGTTTCAAGCGGGATACCTAATGCAATTGCGCGCTCGTCCCGCAGACCCATAAACAATTTCAGTTTTAATGAAGCTACTGCCGCGGACTGCTGGGCCGAAGCCAGGTCTTTTTGCGCCGTGAGCAATCCCATCTGGAGTTGAAGAAGGTCATTTTGCGAGATTTTACCCAATTCCAGTTTATGCTGCGCTATTTTGTACAAAGTGTCATTATTGCTCCTGTTCTTCTCGGCAATATGCAAGTTGACCTGCGCGACCAGCAGCTCAAAATAATAGCCCGTAGCATCAAGCGCAATCTGCTCCATGGACTGTACAAACTGCTGGTTACCCTCCTGGTATTTCAGTGGCTGAATCTTCCTGTCCCATTTCAAGGGATTGAATTTGAAAAGCGGCTGTTCGATACCAATTTCGAAAGGTACCCCATTGTACCGGGTTGTATTTCTTGCAAAATCATCAAAACGCTGCATTTGCTGCTGCACGTAAACCTTGCCTCCGGTGAGCGCAATGCTCTGGCTGAGCGATAATCCCAGCAATGCATTGTTGTTTGACACCGGCTGAAACAGGATCGTACCATCCGGCTGCACCACTTCTATATAACTTCTCGTAAATCCCGGAACCGTGCCGCTGAGACCTAGCTGCGGCTTGTAATCAGCCAGGAAGGAACGGTACTGCCAATAGTTCGTTTTCTTCTGGGTAGCCGCCTGCTTGGCAGCAATGGAATTCTCACGCGCAAGGTCCACAACGTCGGAGAGTGTGAGCTGCTGCACCTGTCCGTACGTGGAGAAAGCCAGTAGCGTAAATATGAGTTGGAAGAAGTTTTTCATCGCCGCGCTCATTGAATGGTAATTTCTTCCAGATGTTCATACGCATTCAGATCGGTAAGAATTACCTTTTCTCCCGCTTTCAATCCACTCTTGATTTCTACAAAATCAAAATTGGACAAACCCAGCTCCACGTCCCGGCGGTAAGCGACACCATTTTGCAGTACGAATACGTGCTGCTTTCTCTTACCGGTAAATGCAGGACCGTTGGCTACCCGAAGCGTATTGCTGCTTTTGTTCGTCACTACGTATACCTCCACTTTCATATTGGGCCTGAGCGATTCATTGCTTGCATTTTCCAGCTGAATTGTAAACCCGATCACCCCGTCTTTCACAGAAGGCTTCACCTGCGTGATCATGCAGCGCATTTCAGCTTCATTGATCCTGATAATTACAGGTAAGCCCGTCTTCACCTGATCTGCATATACGTCGGAGCAACTACCTTCTACCCGGAAGCTGCCGAGATCAGCAACTTTGGCGAGCATTTCACCTTCATTTACCGACGAGCCAATGTTTTCGTTTACCCAGGTAAGTACCCCTTTCCGGTCGGCCAGGATATCGGCCATTTTCAGCTTATGTTGCAGCTCTTTCAGGTTTTTTCCTTCAATCTGCGCACCCAGCTCGGTTTCTTTCAGGCTGGCGCCCATAGACTCGCGGTTGTAGCGGAGCTCGTTTTCCAGGAGGCTTTTTTCAAGCTCGGCTATTTTCAATGCATTTTCTGCACGGGTAACGTCTTCAAAAGTGCCGCCTCCTACTTTCTGCAGACGCTTTGCATCTTCAAAGTCGGCACGCAGTTTGTTGATGTTCAATGATTTGATCCGATCGTTGATTTCCGCATCGTACAGATCTTTGTTCAGCTTCATTTTAAGCTGATCGATCCCGTTGCGTTTCAATGCAAGCTGGTCCTGGTAGCGCTCGAACTCGATCTCTGTCAGTGATTTGTCAAGTTCAACCAGCGCCTGCCCCGGTCGAACCTGGGTGCCAGGCGTGATCAGGATGCGCTTGATACTAGCCCGGATCGGACTGGTGAAAATCTGTTCGTAGGCAGGAATGATC
>NZ_JBHYGF010000482.1:0-2647 GCF_051859145.1 Dyadobacter sp. | reverse complement strand
AGGTCAATGTTGTTAAAGGCCAGGAAGCTGTTTGCAAAAGGCATTGCAAGAAAACCCGCGCCCTGTGAGCCGATCGCTTTCATTTCAGCGCCTTTTACGATGGCCGCATCCGAAACCGTTAGCTCGGGGCTGCGAAGTACGATCATCTCCTCGGTTGTTTGCGAAGGTACCGCCTTGCTGCCACTCACCGCGCGGTCTGTAAATGCGGCGCGGATCAGTACTGTTCCTCTTCCATTGTCCTGCGCCGGGATCTTGGGTGTATATTCTCCTTTAACCGGTAATGTGCTCAGCGTTTTGTCGGTACTGTTCAGAATGTATTTGACGATCACTTCTGCGTCAGCAACCGGTAGGGCAGGGTGGGCCGCCATTGCTACTTCTCCCCAAACTCCGGAGCCGCCTTCCAATACTTTTTTCACCAGCTTTTCAGTAACACCCGGCTGACCTTTGTATTTGTTCGAAATGTCTGCGAATGAAGGTCCTACCGATTTGGTTGCAGGCTGGTGACAAACTTTACAGTCGCTCTTATTGATCAGTACATTGGCAACAGCAAACTGCGTAGAAGCGTCTACGCTGCGCTGTCCCTGAATCACTTCTGCATAATCAAAACCTTCGGAAGCATAATCAATGCTCACAGCAACCTGGTCAGCGCTGATTTTTCCGTCCGAAAGGCTGCCATCTTCCTTGTCGCTCACGTCAATGGAATAGGGGATAGTCTTACCGGGAAAGAAGAAGGTTTTGTTTCCATCAATATTCACAGCCACTTTCGGCGGTTCGTTACCTGCGATGATTTTAAGCGACTGGCTGTTGGCAGCGCCTTTTGAATCAGTTACGGTCAGGTTTGCAGTATAAATGCCGGGTTTATCAAAACTTGCAACCGGATTGGCTGTATTGTAGCTTTTCACAACACCGCCCGGTCCCATTACTTTCCAACTGTATTTCAATGGATCACCGTCAAAATCCTTCGTGCCTTCGGCAGACAATGTGGCTTTGAAAGGTACCGTTCCGCCCTTTTTGTCGGTAGACACCTGCACTACCGGCTTGCGGTTCCCGCCATTATATTCAATGCGGATCAGGCGCGAGTTGTCACTTTTCTTAAACCAGTTGCTGCCATATTCGAGTACATACAAGTCTCCGTTCGGACCGAATTTAATATCAATCGGCTGAACAGGGTGATAGTTGGGTGCTACGCGTTCCATGCCGGCATAGTCGCCGTTCTTGTCCATTGAAATAGCCATGATCCAGCCGCGAGAGAAGTCGGCCGCGATCCATTTACCTTCATAATAGGCAGGCCATGGACGCTTTGGTGCTTTAAAATCTGTGCGGTGGTAAATCGGTCCGCCAGTGGCGCTGCGTGAGCCGGAGCCTACCAGCGGGAATTTTTCGGAAATATTATAAGGATAGTAAATGAAGCTGGGTGACGTGGGCATCAGCTCCTGCAAACCTGTATTGTTTGGAGAAGTATTAACGAGGTTCTCAGGGTCTTTTTTTGCGAGGGGTTTATTTGCTGCATAGTCGTAAACCGGAAAAGCCTGGTCGTTTCCAACAAACCACGGCCAGCCGAAGTTGCCCGGCTTGCGAGCCTGGTTCAGCTCATCGTACCCCATTGGGCCGATCTCTGAATCTTCACTTGCGTCAGGTCCCACTTCTCCCCAGTACAGGTAGCCCGTTTTGCTGTCCACTGCAATGCGCCAGGGATTTCTGTGCCCCATCGAATAAATCTCAGGACGTGTTTTTGGTGTTCCTTTCGGGTAAAGGTTTCCGGCCGGTATTGTGTAGGTTCCATTGGGTTCAGGGTGGATTTTCAGGATTTTACCTCTTAAATCGTTGGTGTTCCCGGCGTGCCCCTGATCGTCCCAGCTCGCTCTGCCCGGCCGCTCGTCGGTTTGTGCTGCCTTCTGATTACCGGTATTGTTGCCGACGGTCAGGTACAGGTTGCCTGCTTTGTCCCAGGTCATCCCGCCGCCTGTGTGGCAGCAAACTTCACGTTGCGTGTCTACTTCCAGCATCACTTTTTTGGTACTTTCTACCAGCTGCTCGTCTTTAACCTCCCACCGAGCCAGAATGTGTTTTTTCTCGGTTGGATGTGCGTAGTAGAGGTAAATCCAATGGTTTTTGTCGTAGTTCGGGTCCATAGTAAGGCCCATTAATCCTTCTTCTGCCTCGCGTACTACGCCTTCCGCACTCGTATATTTGGTATTTACCGGAATGGTAGCAATGAGATCGGTAGATTTGGTAGACGGATTGTATTTTTTCAGCGCGCCTTTTCTTTCCGCGATAAAAACAGAACCGTCGGTAAGTACCTCAAAAACCATCGGTTCGTCGAGGTTATCGGATACAACAATGGGTGTGAAGCGGCTATCGTCCGGCTTGGGCGGACTATCCTGAAATGTGAATGCAGCTACTCCAAAGAGCAGCGAAAGCTTTGAAATGGTGGAAACAACCCGGCCGGCGCCGGTCTTTAATGGGAAAAGTCTGGTCATATAATAACAGGAAAGAGTATACGGGTAAGATAGCAATATTCTGATAAAAAACTGGCAGGATCTTATTTTTGACTTCCTGTTTTTGTTGCGCATTGATGTACTTCTAAAATCGGTTGAGTTATGGCAAATAAAAGTGCAGGTATTTTGATGTAACGTCGTAAAGAAGA
>NZ_JBHYGF010000481.1:0-2654 GCF_051859145.1 Dyadobacter sp. | reverse complement strand
AAGCAACGGGATGTACAAATTTATTCCTCCTTTTTCCTGGATGGTTTCTGCCAGCAAGCTTCTGATTGTAGATTTGATTATCAGGTCATTTGGCATTAATGGTAAGGACAACATTAAGAAGTTATTAGGGCTTAAAAAATCTTAACGGCACATATCCAGCGTGCAACTCGATCATCATTTAGATTAGCAATGGCAATTTACTTTATCATTTACTTTCTGCTCAGTACAACTGCATTGGCAGATCTGTTTATAAAGAGGGCCAGTAATAAGTCACTGCTTTTCCCATTGATCTTAATAGGCACGCTGGTAATTGTAACTGCGGGATTACGTTGGGAAACAGGAACAGACTGGCCAAATTATCTTGCCTATTTTCGCAGAATAAAACAGGTTGAATTTGGTGCAACAGGAATGGAGATTGGCTATGAACTTATAGTGAGATCCTTTAATCTTTTTTCCGAGAACTACACCCTATTTCTTTTCGAATGTGCACTTATCATTGTATCGTTTACCTATTACACTGTTTATAAAACGAGTCCATATCCAGCTTTCGCGCTGTTTTTACTAATGTCTTACAGTTTAGTAGGCAGTGGTTTCGGAGTAAGGCAGGATTTAGCTATTAGCATTACATTGTTCTCTGTCATTTTTATTGAACAAAGATCATTCTACAAGTTTGCCATTGTTGTATTTATTGCTACACTCGTTCATAAATCCTCATTCGTCTTTTTCCCTGCCTATTTCCTATACAATTTAAAGTGGAATGTACTTTCCGTTCTGGCCATTCTGGTAATCATAATTGTCAGCTTTTACTTGTCAGATATTATGATTGAAACGATCGGGTCAGCTGTTTCGGAACATAAAACAGAGGTTTATATGGATCTTGGTGATGAGGCAATTGAAGATCCGTATACAACACTATTGAAAGGGCTTTCCCGCAGATTGTTATTTCTGGCATTGTTAATACCAGCTGTCAACTACACTGAAAGTGGCGATAAAAACTTCAATGGAATTTTCAATATCTATGTTTTCGGAATTGTTCTGTATATCATATTTACCCACCTGAATCCCATATTTAGCAGGATTGCTAGACCTTACGATATCTTTCAGATACTGGCTATTCCAATCGCATATTATAATGCATCACGCCGCTATAAAATAATACTGGTTGGCATTGTGTTTGTTTTTTCGGTTTATAAATTCACTTCAATGATCAGAAGTGATGAAGGTATCAATGTGCCATATAAAACGATCTTTACCGAAAACCAAATATGATCTACGTATCTGATATAACCTCCGTTGCTTTCAGGCACGAGCAGTTTAATAAATCTTTCCTTGATCTTTTAACGAAGACATACCCGTCGGAGCCTATCGTTTTTTTGGGAGAGTCAGAGCACCTTCGTGTTATAAAAGAGGATAGCTCTCATATTACTTATCGGGAAATTCCGGTCTACGACAAGCGTGGCGGGTTTAAAGAATTTATCCGGGCGTATCATCAGTTTCAAACACTCAGAAAACTTATTCGCCTGACAATGCAGCATGCAGATGCCAGGTTATATATCCTCTTAATTCACCCATTTGCGCATTTCCTCTATAAATTGTTTGGAGACAAGAGGGCACCAATCTATATTGTAATGCACGGCGAACTTGAATCCTTAAAATTCAACAAGCACTTTCTAAATAAAATATGGGGTTTTTTTCAAAAACAGGCATTTGCTAAAAAATCTCCTAATGCAACTTATATCATCCTCGGGAAAAGCATTTACCGGAACCTGATTGATGTTCTGCCTTCCTTTTCATCACAGAATGCCATTGTTCTTGACCATCCTTACCCGTTCTCTGAACCTCCCCTAATCCGCAAAGATTCGCGCCCTCTTGTTTTATCGACACTAGGAGTTGCAACCAAGGCCAAGAACACCCATTACTTTTTCCAACTCGCGGAACAAGCTTTTGCCAGAAGTTTGAAATACAAATTCAATGTTTGCGGCAAGGTTTATCCAAATATGCAGCGCTTCCTGAATGAACATGTTAATTATAAGCCCGGTTTCGGAATATTAACCCGCGAAGAGCTGGACCGGCTGACACTTGAATCATCTTTTACAGTTTTTTACTACGAAAATTCCGATTATTCACTTTGTTCAAGCGGGTCATTCTGGGATGCAATCAACACAGAAATTCCATTGTTGTATGTCCACAATGATTATTTCGACTACTATGCAGGTATTGCAGGGCCTATTGGAATTCCATTTAAAACTCCGGAGGATTTAAATAACTATGTTCTCAATGACCTGGATCCTGACATAGTTAACAGTAATACTTACAAACAGTTTATAGCTAATATTAAAGCTTTTAAGAATGGATACATGTCAACAGAAAACCTCTCCAATCAGTTGAGACATCCAATTATTCCCGCTTTATAGCAAGTCAAAGGAAACGGAAAGTGATTTTACCTGATCACAACTATTACCATTTCAGCCAATTTAAGGTCCTTATAATTCCGACATCAGCTGTGTGATTTTACGTCCAGCTACATCCCAGTTCAGGCGGCTTTCGTATTCGTTGAATGAAGACAGTGACAGCTGCTGATAAGAATTCCAGTCACTGAAAACAGATTCAATGTAGGATGCATACTCCATTGCAGATGATTGAATCTGAAACGC
>NZ_JBHYGF010000480.1:0-2679 GCF_051859145.1 Dyadobacter sp. | reverse complement strand
CTACATACTTTTTAATCCCCGAACTGATCACCACGCCCTTCTGGTCAAGGTAGTTCAGCGAAGCATAGTAATTGAATTTTTCCTGCCCGCCCGAGAAGCTCAGCTGATGGTTTTGAACAGAACCTTTTTGAAAAATCTCGTCCTGCCAGTAAGTACCCGCTCCTATTTGCGCGATCTGCTCGGCAGAGAATTCCGGTGCCTGTTTCTGGTCGGCGCGCAGGTCGTTGAGCAGACTGGTATACTGCTTCGCATTCAGCATCGGCACCCTTTTCGTCACTTCTGAAATACCGCCGGACAGCGAGTAGTTCACATTCAATTTACCCTTCGTGCCCTTTTTGGTGGTGATCAGGATAACCCCGTTTGCACCACGGGAGCCGTAAATCGCCGTCGCAGAAGCGTCTTTCAGGATTTCGACAGACTCGATATCATTGGGGTTCAATGCATTAAGCGGGTTGCGCGGGGCTTGTTCCGTTACCACAGTGGAGCTGGGTACCACCGAGGTGTTGTTGATCGGCAGACCGTCGATCACATACAAAGGTTCGTTATTGGCATTGATCGAGTTGGCCCCGCGAATGCGGATCGTCACCCCGCCGCCCGGCTCCGAGCTGGATTGTGTAACCTGTACCCCCGGCGAGCGACCGGCAATAAGCTGATCCACTGAGGTTTGTACCCCTTTGTTAAAATCCCTGCTATCGAGCGAGCTGACGGCGCCTGTCAGGTCGCGCTTTTTCTGGGTACCGTAGCCGACCACCACGAGTTCATTTAGCTGGCGCGTATCATCGCTCAGCTGCACACTAACCTGAGAACGGCGGCGCACCGGCACTTCCTGCGTGAGGTAACCAATGCCGGAAATCACCAGCACCGCCTCTTCGCCGGCCTGGATTTCAAAAATACCATCCGCATTGGTGGAAGTACCCGTAGTAGAACCCTTGATCAGGACATTGATCCCGGGCAGCGCCGACTGGTCAGTGGAAGATGTGACTTTTCCTTTGACAAGGCTTTGTGTAAATCCCGGAAAAGCCAGCAGCAGCAAGCCCAGGGTCAACATTCTGAAAGGAGAAATACGCAAATGTTGAGACATAAGAATTGGATATAGTTTATGTAAATCGGAGCGCGAATTTACTTAAACTATTTAATCTACCAAGTTTGTAGATTATAAATTCTATCTGAAATTTTCTGCGTTTCTGAGAAGTATAGGGTGATTTGACTTAAAAGATAAATGTGTGACTGCTTCGGAGCTTACCTTTTCTCCATTCGTACAACCTGGTGCTCGATCGGTTTCACGGTATTGAGATAGGCGAAGATCGCACTCAGGTCCTGCTCCTTCATGCCGCCGTACATGGTCCACGGCATTGGTGAGTTCAGCTCGTCGGGTGCAAGCTTTGGAGCAACATAGGCGCTGTCTGTATAAGCTTTGAAACGCGCTACAAATGCTTCTTTCGTCCAGTTACCGATCCCCGTTTCTTTATGCATGGTAATGTTCGGCGAGCGTACCACCCCATTTGGACTACTGAACTCCATTCCCCCGCCGAACTCTGTGCCCGGCACTACACTCCCCTTTTCAGTTTTGCTGTGACAATCCACGCATCCTGTTGCGGTAATGAGGTATTTGCCGTACGCAACCTGATCAGTTTCAGCAGGCCGCTTGGTAAATGCGGCTTTCTGTGGCATTGTGTTAATCAAAAAGTTAACCGGAAAATCAGCCTCGGATTCCGGCACATCGTTTTGGATCGGCGCCAGTCCGCGGATGTATGCAATCACTGAATAGATATCCTCCGGGTCCAGCTGCCCGAACCGGTGGTAACCCATGACGGGGAACAGCGCTTTTCCTTCCTTGTTCACACCAGTTGTAACGGCACGGAAGACTTCTCCGTCCGTCCAGCTGGCCAGTGTGTAGGGTGTGATATTAGGAGCAAAAAACTTACCAGGGAACCCCATTTCCTGCGTAAAAGCTTCGCCGCCACCACCCAGACCACCTGACAGCGGCCCTGCGTAGCGTGTCCAGTCTCGGGTGCTGTGGCAATCCATACAAACAGTTACATGGTTTGCGAGGTATTTGCCCCTTTCAATGCGGGCTGGTGTCAGTTCTACTTTCAGGTCAGGTGCGGGACCGGTATCCGGTAATGCAGCTTTCACATAAATCATCGCGGCGACAACAACGATCACCAGTCCGGCGAGGATCTTACCTGTAATTTTTAATGCTTTCATGTAACTGTCAGAGGTTCGTTTAGGCACCTGAGCTGGCCGGTCTGCGCGGGTTTATTACCGTGCGGCCGCAGGTTTTGTCACCCGCAGCCTGCCCAGCGCGCCCGTACATCATGGAAGTTCAGTGTGGTGGTTGAAAAAGTTGAGTAAAAAAAGGAAATAACGTTGAGTAAAAAATTGATTCAGAGCTATTTAATTTTGAAGTAACCAGGTAAACAGCTTGCTTGAATGTCGTTGCAACTTGTAGGGACAAAACAAAGCATGCTGAATGCAAGTCGCAATAGCAAATTCTTGCTATATCCACCATTTCAGTGGGTTTTGGCTGGTAATTTGTCGTCATTCTAAAATCTTCCTCTCAACTCCGTTCTTCTTCGCATGCTGTGTAATCTGGTTTTGTTTGCTCACCTGTTATTTCGGAGCAAAATTCGGGCTTTCAGACTGTTACCCTTTCTGTTTCATCTTGGCATTATCACC
>NZ_JBHYGF010000479.1:5714-22384 GCF_051859145.1 Dyadobacter sp. | reverse complement strand
TGCCTTATGCGCAACAGATACGTAGTTACCAATCGTCGTGGAAAAGCGCTGGTAAGTACAATGGATTACCGCGCCGTCCTGCACATTGGAATGGTGTCCGATCCGGATGCTGTTTACGTCCCCGCGGATTACCGCATTGAACCAGACAGTACAGTTTTCTCCCATTTCCACATCCCCCACAATGGTTGCATTTTCAGCAAACCAGCAGTTTTCGCCGAATTGCGGCTGATATCCCCGCACGGATTTAATTAAAGCCATAATCTTGTTTTCGTTGGTTTTGCATTCCAATGGTATGCTTTTTGGTTTGCAGGACAAATTGCCGGAAACCTATTCGATTTTGATTGTTTCGGGGTTAATGTTACCAAAAAATAAAATATATTCGTTCAGCATAAAAAGTTTCGTCAGAATATGTCTACAAGCATGAATGTCTCGAAAGGAAGCCTGCTAATTGCCAAACCCTTTTTAGGCGATCCTAATTTTGAGAGAGGTGTGATCCTGATGTGCGAACACAATGATCACGGCAGTTTTGGTTTTGTGCTGAATCAAACTACCGAGCTGTTCCTCGGAGATGTGCTTGAAGAAACAATTTACCAGGATATCACACTGCATCTCGGCGGCCCTGTGGAAAAAAACACGCTCCACTTCATTCACAGGCGCCCCGACCTGATCAGCGGAGGCGCTGAAATCATGAATGATGTGTACTGGGGTGGCGATTTTACAACTGTCAAAACACTGCTCAACCTGAATACCCTGAACCAGGAGGATATTCGCTTTTTTATCGGTTACTCAGGTTGGGGAGAAGGGCAGCTTGCAGAGGAGCTCAGTCAGGATTCCTGGATTATTACCCATACCAACTCTGATTTCCTTTTTACAACTCCGCCGGGCAATTTCTGGCGCGAGATCCTGCGCAATATGGGAGGCGAGTACCGCTCCATTGCGCACTATCCCATTGATCCGCGGCTTAATTAATTCGGCTGGTCCAATCCCTTTATAGATTCATAGTCAGACTTGATCCTGCCCACTTCTTTGGTAAGAAAGTGCTGCAATTCTGCATTGAATACCTTCTTTTCTTCTTCCGGCAGGGATTCGTATAAATCCTTTAATTCCTTGTTGATAGCCGCGCGCTCTTCGGCTGTGCCCGCATTCATTGATCTGATATGAAATCTTTTAAAATCGAAATTTCCCATTGTATTTATATGTATCTAAAAAACCATTAAACAGGCGATTCTTGCCTTTGAAAGGGTAGTGAAAACCTCTGCTGTACAAACCTGAACAATCTCCCGAGATAACCGAACGAGAAAACAAGGTCAAACGTTTACCTGCAATATGAAAACGATCATTTAAAATGCCCAGAACAGTCTTTTTTTTATTGCTGACTTTTATTCTGATAGCAATAGATTTCTATGTCTGGCAAGGTTTACGATTTGCCACCCGCAACTTATCTCAGGTTTCCCAAAGATGGATAGGAGGTATTTACTGGGGTTTTACGCTCATCACCTTGCTGGCTTACATTGGCATGCAGCTGCTGCCCCCCGATTATTTCAAAGGTACTACGCGGACTTTTGTTGTTGCTTTTATCGCAATTCCTTATCTGTCCAAATTATTGGCAGTCCTGATCCTGCTCGTCGATGATGTGCGCCGCTTCTTTCAATGGATTGTGAGCTTCGTGTATCCAGGCGCTGCTACTCCGTCCCCGCAAACAGGTGAGCCTACTATTCCCAGATCTCAATTTTTAGCCACTACCGCAGTAGTCGCAGGTACCGGGTTAATGGGGACTTTTGCGTTCGGGATTTTGTCGGGCGCGCACGATTACCGGGTGAGAAGAGTAAAGGTTCCATTGAAGAACCTGCCGCGTGCTTTTCACGGGATGAAAATTGCACAATTGTCAGATATTCATTCAGGGAGCTTTTTCAACAAAACTGCTGTAAAAGGCGGTGTTGAAATGTTGTTGAAAGAAAAACCGGACATTGCTTTTTTTACAGGTGACCTGGTCAATGACAGGGCTTTGGAGGTGAAAGATTATATCTCCATTTTCGATAAGGTAAAAGCGCCGCTCGGCGTGCATTCCATTCTTGGGAATCACGATTACGGCGATTACTACCAGTGGCCCGACCTGAAAGCAAAAACCAACAACCTCGCTGATCTGCAAAGAGCACACAAGTTGCTTGGCTGGAACCTGATGCTCGACGAACATCGTCCGATCCGTGTAGATGGTGAAGAAATTGGCCTGATTGGTATTCAGAACTGGGGTGCTGGCAATTTTGCCAAATATGGCGATCTCGCCAAAGCCTATCAGAATACAGGTGATTACCCGGTTAAAATCCTGCTTTCTCACGACCCAAGCCACTGGGGTGAGCAGGTACTTCCCAAGTACAAGGATATTGACCTCGCATTGGCCGGCCACACGCACGGGATGCAGTTTGGGGTTGAAATCGGTAAATTGAAGTGGAGTCCGGTGCAGTACAGGTACAAACGCTGGGCGGGATTGTATAAAGAAGATGAGCAATACCTGTATGTAAACCGCGGGTTTGGCTACCTGGGTTACCCGGGAAGAGTGGGTATCTTACCCGAAATCACTATCTTAGAACTGGTAAAAGCCTGATAATCCCGAATGCAGGATTTATAACAAAATGCTATACAGGATTTTGCATTCGGCTCGTTGAATATTCAATACTGTTTGACTGCTATAAAAATCATGAAGAAAATCACTCCCTGGATACTGACACTTGGCCTGACATTTGGCTTTTCGGGCATTGAACAACTCAATGCAAAGCCTGTTACTTCCAAGATGGAACTAATGGGAAAGAGGAAAAAGTACAAAGGTTACAAGAAGCCGAAATCAAAGAAGATACTCGGAATTTTCAAACGTAAAACAGACTGCGGCTGTCCTAATCATTGATTTGCGAGTCCACATAAAATTTGTACATAATCAAGAGTAAGCAATGGGATCATTCTCGGGGAGATTTGGTCGGATTTGCTTACTTTTGTGTTTTAAATCTAATAATCACGAACGTTTTTTGGTCCAAAACTGAATGAAAATTAACCTTCGAAATCAAGATAAATTTGAGAATCGGCACCACGGCAAAGATGCGCAGGAATTGCAGGATATGCTGAGTACGATTGGCGCCGCCTCACTGGACGAACTGATAGATCAAACACTTCCCTCAGCGATACGTTTACAAAAGCCGCTTAATCTACCGAAACCGAAATCGGAACAGGAATTTCTGGAAGGGATCAGAAGAATGGCGGGCAAGAATGCAGTCCTGAAATCTTACATAGGCACAGGCTATTACGATACCATCACGCCCAAAGTGATTCTGCGTAACATTCTTGAAAATCCAGCCTGGTACACCGCATATACACCTTATCAGGCCGAAATCGCACAAGGTCGCCTTGAAATGCTGCTGAACTTCCAAACCGTAGTCACTGACCTGACCGGAATGGAAATCGCAAATGCGTCTTTACTCGATGAGGCTACCGCCGCAGCCGAGGCAATGACAATGCTGCACAGCCTGCGCGCCGGCAGCCGGAAAAAAGCGAACACTTTCTTTGTTTCAGAACTTTGCCACCCGCAAACCATCGACCTTATCTACACCCGCGCAAGGCCAATCGGCATTGAAGTGGTGATAGGAAATCATGCTACTGTTGATCTGACAGATGAAAACATCTACGCCGTTTTGGTACAATACCCAGCCACAAATGGTGATGTAATCGATTATACCGATTTTATCGCAGCGGCTCACGAGCTGAATATTTCAGTTGCAGTTGCTGCCGACTTGTTGTCGCTTGCATTGTTGAAGTCGCCGGGTGAAATGGGCGCGGATGTTGTGGTAGGTTCATCACAAAGGTTTGGTGTACCAATGGGCTACGGTGGTCCGCACGCTGCGTTTTTTGCTACGAAAGAATCATTCAAGAGAAACATTCCCGGCCGGATTATTGGCGTTTCAGTTGACGGAGAGGGTAACCGTGCATTGAGAATGGCGCTGCAAACGCGTGAGCAGCACATCCGTCGTGAAAAAGCAACTTCCAATATCTGTACTGCGCAAGTTTTGCTCGCAGTAATTGCAGGTGCATACTCGGTTTATCACGGTCCGGAAGGTATCAGATCAATCGCCGCCCGCATTCACGGACTTGCAAAGCTTTTTGTTGATACCATAAAGAAATTCAACTACGAAGTGGTAACAGAGGAGTTTTTCGATACTGTTACCATTAAGACGCCGTTGACGAGGAAAGTACGTGAGCAGGCTTTGAAATGGGGTATTAACCTTCGTTACAATAAAGACGAAAGTATCACAGTCGCATTTGACGAAGCAAAATCTTTCGACGATGTGATCGCGTTGCTGAATGTATTTGCAGAAGTTTCCGGTTTCCAAGGTGAAATGGTGATTGATGAAGAATTTGAATTTGCATTCCCCGAAAATCTTGCGCGTACATCTGAATATCTGACGCACCCGATCTTTAATACACACCATACGGAGCACGAAATGCTGCGCTACCTGAAATCGCTGGAAAACAAAGACCTTTCTTTGGTTCATTCCATGATTTCACTTGGAAGCTGTACCATGAAGCTGAATGCAACTTCTGAAATGATCCCGCTTACCTGGCCGGAGTTTGGACAGATTCACCCATTTGCACCGACAAATCAGGTTGGTGGATACGCGCAGCTGGTAAGTGAGCTTAACACCTGGCTTTGCGAGATCACCGGTTTTGCGGCAATGTCGTTCCAGCCAAACTCAGGTGCCCAGGGCGAGTATGCAGGTTTAATGGCGATACGCGCTTACCATGCAAGCCGCGGCGAGGAGCACAGGAATGTGGCACTGATCCCTTCTTCCGCACACGGAACAAACCCTGCTTCCGCTGTAATGGCCGGAATGAAAGTGGTTGTTACCAAATGTGACGAAAGAGGAAATATCGACGTAGCTGACCTGAAAGCGAAAGCTGAGCAGTATAGCAACGATCTGTCCTGCCTCATGGTTACCTATCCTTCTACGCACGGAGTTTATGAGGAAAGTATCATAGAGATTTGTGAAATGATCCATTCATTTGGCGGCCAGGTTTATATGGATGGTGCCAATATGAATGCACAGGTTGGTTTGACAAGTCCGGCGAGTATTGGTGCTGATGTTTGCCATTTGAATTTGCACAAAACGTTCTGCATTCCTCACGGCGGCGGCGGACCGGGCGTTGGACCAATTGGTGTAGCAGAGCATTTAATGCCGTTTTTACCAGGTCACGTTAATTTTAATGTACAAGGTGAACACTTGCCACAAGGAGAAGCGGGAGCTGTTTCAGCAGCGCCTTACGGAAGCGCCAGTATCCTGACAATTTCTTACGCTTACATTGCGATGATGGGCGGAGAAGGTTTGACGAATGCAACCAAGTACGCGATCTTGAATGCAAATTATATCAAGGAACGTTTGAGTGGACATTATGAAGTGCTTTACACAGGTACAAACGGCCGCTGCGCCCACGAAATGATCCTGGATTGCCGCTCGTTCAAAGCAGCTGGTGTAGAAGCCGAGGATCTTGCAAAACGATTGATGGACTACGGTTTCCATTCACCGACCCTTTCATTTCCTGTGGCCGGTACATTGATGATCGAGCCGACAGAGTCAGAGTCGAAAGCGGAACTGGATCGTTTTTGTGATGCGATGATTTCGATTCGTAAAGAAATCCGTGAAATTGAAGAAGGAGTTGCTGACCGCGCTGATAATGTTTTGAAAAATGCGCCGCATACTTCGAGGGTTTTGTTGAGCGAAGAATGGAACCGTTCTTACAGCCGTGAAAAAGCTGCATTCCCATTACCGTATCTGCGCTTTAACAAATTCTGGCCAAGTGTAAGCCGCGTCGACAGTGCATACGGCGATCGTAATCTGATCTGTTCATGCATTCCTGTTGAAGCTTATACAGACGCAGAGGTTTAATTGATATAGTGTTAAAAAAGCAGAAAGGGGAGACACATTGCGTGTCTCCCCTTTCTGCTTTTTTATTGATAAGGATCAGAAATGTCTTTCTCCAATTTCCCTTTTACCTAACATTACTGCACCTACCATTGCAACCAGCAGCAGAATGGAAGCCAGCTCGAATGGAAGAAGGTAATCGCGGAAAAGCATGTGTCCGAGACTTTCAATCATCCCAACCTGTGAATCAAAAGACTCCGGATTGAATGCAGGTATCACTGTTTTGCGGTAAGCGCCAAAAAGGATCACAAATACAGTCCCGCCGACGATCGTAGCCGCCAACTTCGTTAAATTCGTTTTTGACTCTTCGTTGTCCTGCTTCATGTTCAAAAACATGATTACAAAAAGGAAGAGTACCATAATCGCCCCTGCGTAAACAATGATATTTACAGCTGCGAGGAACTGCGCATTGAGCAGAATGTAATGTCCCGACAATGTAAAAAATGTAAGGATCAGGTAAAGAACGCTGTGGATCGGGTTACGCGATACCACGACCATCACTGCACTGAGTATGGTCAGAAACGAAAGGAAGTAGAAAAAAGAAACTAATGGATTCATAATCTTGACACTGCTGAAAAGCCTGGATAAAGGATCAGGGTATAGCTCTTGGAACAACGGTTGTAACTTCACCAGCCGCTCTCTTTGCATCGATCGCGCGGGCCTCTTCTTTCGTCCAGGCTTCTCTTGTATACCTGTTATTCATATCTTCAACCAAAAGGTCTTTACCCCAGATTACCTGATCACGTTCTGTAAAAACGGGAACAAATTCATCGTGACGAAGGTATACCGCCTGTTTGGGACAAGCTTCTTCACAAAGTCCGCAGAAAATGCAGCGCAGCATATTTACTTCATAAACCGCTGCATACTTCTCTTCGCGATACAGGTTCTCTTCACCTTTTTCCCGCTCGGCAGCTACCATTTGAATAGCTTCCGCAGGGCAAGCCACTGCACATAAGCCGCACGCAGTACAGCGCTCGCGGCCATCTTCGTCTCTTTTTAATATGTGTCTGCCCCTGAATACCGGCCCAAGGTATCTTTTCACCTCCGGGTATTCAATCGTAACTTTCTTAGCAAAAAAGTGCTTGATGGTGATTCCCAAACCCGTCACAATTGCCGGGATATAGGCGCGTTCCATCAATGTCATCTCTTTATTGCTAACCTGCTTGGAGCGATTTGTCAACTGCATAGCAACGTAATTTTTTATATTAATTCAACCAGGCGGTAATTACCGGCTTCAAGAAAAGCACAGCCGCGCCTGTGATAATGATGTTGAAAATAGCCAAGGGTATTAATTTTTTCCAACCCAGGTTCATCAATTGATCGTAGCGGAAACGAGGGATTGTCCAGCGTACCCACATATAGAAGAATATGAAGAACAATGCTTTTCCAAAGAACACCGCAGTTCCGATTAATGTAGCGATGTTGTGGCCAGTTTCAGTACCTAATGCGCTGGTCAGCTGGCTGTAAACCCAGTCCATTCCAGGGTAATTATATCCACCAAAATACAGGACAGAGATAATCGCAGATGAAACAAACATGTTGATGTACTCAGCAAACAGGTAAAAACCCAGCTTCATACTTCCATATTCGGTGTGATATCCGCCTACAAGCTCAGTTTCGCATTCAGGTAAGTCAAACGGAACCCGGTTACATTCTGCAAATGAGCAGGTAATGAAAATCAGAAACCCGAGTGGCTGGTAGAAGATGTTCCAGTTCATTCCGTGTTGCTGCGCAACAATTTCTCCCAGTGAAAGCGAGCTGCTCATCATCAGGATCGCAATCAGGGAAAGTCCCATTGCTACTTCATAACTGATGTTCTGAGAAGCCGCGCGGATAGCACCAAGAAGGGAGAATTTGTTATTGGAAGCCCAGCCACCCACCATAATCCCGTAAACACCCAATGCAACTACGCCGAATACGTACAGGATACCAATGTTCGATTCTACACCTTGCAGCACAACTTCGTGCCCGTTAATCCGGAAAGTACTTCCAAAAGGAATTACTGCGCTTGCCAGCAATGCAGTAAGCATCGCCAAACTCGGTCCCGCGATAAACAACCATTTATTTGCCAGGGCAGGGATAAAATCTTCTTTAAAAAACATCTTACCAGCATCGGCAAGCGGCTGCAATAAGCCTCCCCAGCCAGCGCGGTTAGGTCCCATCCTGTCCTGGATAAAGCCTGCAACCTTGCGTTCGGCCCAGGTAGAGTACATTGCAATAACCAGGGTGAGTACGAAAACAACGAATATCGTTGCGGTCTTAACTAGAAATTCGGTTAAATCCATTTATCAGCAATTATAATCGGCTTGTTAGTTGTTCTTTGCCAGCAACGAACGATGGTTCGCTTTTTCGTTATTCTCAATGCTTTGTTGACGGATCGTTTCTTCGTCAGTCACATAAGCGCGATCGTCGTCCACGGGTTTGTATTGGGAAGCGGCCAGTTTCAATGCGAAATCCGGTTTTTTAACCAGGTCAGCGCGGTATTTATTGGCTGAGATCACTGAGCTACGTTTCACTTTCGTCGGACCTTCCAGTACCCAGTCACTTGTTTGTTTTTTGTCAAAACGGCAGGTATTGCAAATGAAATCGTTGACTTCACCCCAAGTATTTTTGCGGGCAGTAACGCGGAGCACTTCGTTGCCGCGGTACCATAAAGTCACTTTTCCGCAGCATTTATCACAGTTGCGATGCGCATCTTCCGGTTTCGTAAACCACACTCTTTGTTTGAAACGGAAAGTTTTATCAGTCAATGCACCTACCGGACAAACGTCAATTACATTACCAGAAAAATCGTTGTCAATCGCTTTCTCAATGTAAGTACTGATCTCGGAAGCATCGCCTCTGTTCATCACGCCGTGAACACGCTTGTTGGTGATCTGGTCGGCTGTGTAAACGCAGCGATAGCAAAGAATGCAGCGCGTCATGTGCAACTGCACATAGGGACCGATATCTATCTTGTCGAAAGTCCGTCTTTCTTCTTCATACCTCGTTTTGACAGAACCGTGTTCAAATGCAAAATCCTGCAAATGGCATTCTCCTGCCTGGTCACAGATAGGGCAATCGAGCGGGTGATTGATCAGAAGGAATTCAACAATGCTTTTGCGTGTATCAAGTACGCCCTGGTTGGTCGTATTCTCTACCACCATACCTTCCTGTACCTGCGTGATGCATGAGGGAACAAGCTTGGGCATCGGGCGCGGATCTTTGGCAGATCCTTGTGCAACCTTCACCAGACAAGCGCGGCATTTACCACCAGAAGCATTAAGTGGCTTATAGTAGCACATTGCCGGTGGCACGAGTGAAGCCTGGCTTTCATCAGCTTCCGCAATTTTGCGTGCCGCCTGCATGATAGTTGTTCCCGGCTCTACCTCGACCTCAATACCGTCGAAAGTAATTTTTATCAATTGGGGTTTTATTTCTTCCATTCCAATGTTCAGTATTCGTCAGTCGGCTCAGGCAAGTTCCATTTCACCGCGGTAAACGGCGCCTGGTTGCGTAGCTTCGTGAGGGTTTGTGATATGCCAAACAAATTCGTCGCGGAAGTGGCGGATTGCACTGGCAACAGGCCAGGCAGCAGCATCTCCGAGCGGACAAATTGTATTTCCTTCAATTTTCTTTGATATATCCACCAGCAAATCCACGTCGTGCATACTGCCGTGACCGTGTTCAATGCGGTGCAAAACTTTTTCCATCCAGCCGGTACCTTCGCGGCACGGGCTGCATTGTCCGCAGGATTCGTGGTGATAAAAACGCGAGAAGTTCCAGGTGTTCCTAACGATACAAGCAGTTTCA
Organism: Dyadobacter sp.; assembly: GCF_051859145.1. Classification (GTDB taxonomy): domain Bacteria; phylum Bacteroidota; class Bacteroidia; order Cytophagales; family Spirosomataceae; genus Dyadobacter. Next base: position 12,632 of record NZ_JBHYGF010000479.1, on the reverse strand, counting down.
TCAAAAACGATAAATCCACCCGAACCGAGCATGGTACCTGTTGCAAAGCCGCCGTCAGAAAGTGACTCGTAACTCATCAGCCTGTCTTCTCCATTTGCCGTTTTCATGATCAAATGCGCAGGCAAAATGGGAACCGAAGAACCGCCGGCTACCAGTGCTTTCAAATGGTGGCCTTTCCTGATACCGCCGCAATATTCATCCGAGTTCAGGAATTCTTCCACACTTACACCGAGCTCAATTTCATACACACCCGGCTTCTGAATATGGCCCGATGCGGAAATCAGCTTGGTACCTGTACTCCGACCTACGCCAATTGCAGCATACGCATCCCCGCCATTGTTGATGATCCAGGGCATATTGGAGATCGACTCCACGTTGTTAACAACAGTTGGACTTTGATATAAACCTTTTACAGCAGGGAATGGCGGCTTGTTACGTGGGTTACCACGTTTTCCTTCCAGAGATTCAAGCAATGCAGTTTCTTCGCCGCAGATATAAGCGCCGCCGCCGGGTTGAACAACCAGTTCCAGATCATAGCCAGAGCCGAGGATATTTTTACCTAAAAACCCTTGTGCTTTTGCTTCCTCGATTGCTTTTTCAAGAATGCGGATCACGTACATCAGCTCGCCGCGAACGTAGATAAATGACTTGTTCGCACCTAATGCAAAGCTCGATATGATCATTCCCTCGATCAGTAAGTGAGGAATGGATTTCATCAAATGGTGATCCTTGAATGTACCCGGCTCCGATTCATCTGCATTGCAAACCAGATAACGAGGAACACCTTCCGGTTTAGCCAGGAAGCCCCACTTCATACCCATCGGAAAACCCGCGCCTCCTCTTCCTCTCACACCGGATTTCTTCGCTTCTTCCACCACCTCTTCGGGTGTCATGGTTTTAATAGCTTTTTCAACGGCAGTATAGCCACCTTGCTTCCGATATACGTCGAAGGTTTCTATACCAGGTACATTGATGTGCTCCGTTAATATTTTCTTAGCCATTTTCAGGATACTATGTTAAGCCAAAAGCCTATTTGCTTAAATCTTCTATAATTTGGTCGACCTTATCGTTGGTAAGGTTCATATAAAATTGTTCACGGATCTGGAAAACCGGGCCCCAGCCGCAAGCTGCCAGACATTCCACTTCTTTCAAAGTAAATAGTCCGTCAGCAGTTGTTTGTCCAACCTCTACGCCCAATTTTTGTTTCAGATAACCATAAACATCTTCTCCGCCCATTAAGCAGCAAGGTCCTGTTCTGCAATATTCAATTACGTGTTTGCCAACGGGATCGAGGTGGTACATGGTGTAAAATGTCGCAACCTCATAAACCTCAACGGGCTCAATGCTCAAAATACCGGCAACGTAATCCATTACTTCGCTGCTCAACCAACCCCATTGTTCCTGCGCCACGTGCAAAACAGGCAATAGGGCCGATTTCTGGCGGCCTTCCGGATAACGTGCAATGATTTCTCTTACTTTCTCAAGCCGCTCTGGGGTAAAGGCTACGAGATTGGGTGTTTCGGTCATTTCTTAAATGTAATCTGTTTTAGAAAAACTCAGGCGTCCAGTTCTCCGGCTATCACATTGAGGCTACTCATTGTTAAAATGGCATCAGAAAGCGTACTTCCTTTGCACATTTCGGGGTAAGCCTGGTAGTAGATAAAGCTTGGTCTGCGGAAGTGAAGGCGATACGGAGCTCTTCCGCCATCGCTGATCAGGTAAAAACCCAACTCTCCGTTTCCACCTTCCACTGCATGATATACCTCGCCGGCCGGTGCATCAATTTCACCCATCACAATCTTGAAGTGATAGATCAATGCTTCCATATTCCTGTACACTTCGTTTTTCGGAGGAAGGTAATATTCCGGTGCATCCGCGTAATACGGACCTTCGGGCAAATTGTTAATAGCTTGTTCTACGATCTTCAAACTCTGCCACATCTCTTCATTCCGGACCATATAGCGGTCGAAAGTATCTCCGGACTTACCGATAGGTACTTCAAAATCAAAATCCTGGTAAGAAGAGTAGGGGTTCATCACGCGCACATCATAATCTACACCCGCTGCACGCAGGTTAGGGCCTGTGAAGCCGTATGATAATGCTCTTTCCGCCGAAATAGGACCTACATTAATGGTACGGTCCATGAATATCCGGTTACGGTTGAGCAGCTTTTCAAGCTCGCGCAATACCGCCGGGAATGATTTGATAAACTCGTGAATCTTCCGGATCGCTGTGGTGGAAAGGTCTCTTTCCATTCCCCCAAGTCGGCCCATATTGGTAGTTAAGCGCGCTCCGCAAACCTCTTCGTAAATCTCATAAACTTCCTCGCGCTTTTGCATTACATACAAAAAGCCGGTAAAAGCGCCTGTATCAACACCAAGGATACTGTTGCAAATGATGTGGTCCGTGATCCGGGCCAGTTCCATCATAATCACGCGGATGTATTGTGCACGCTTAGGCACTTCCACACCCAGCAACTTTTCAACCGTCATGTGCCACCCCAGGTTATTGATCGGGGAAGAGCAGTAGTTCATGCGGTCGGTAAGGGTTGTGATCTGATAAAATGGCCTTCTTTCGGCTATTTTCTCAAATGCACGGTGTATATATCCAATCGTCTGCTCGCCGGAAACGATTTTTTCACCATCCATTTTCAGGACATTCTGGAAAATACCGTGTGTCGCCGGGTGAGTAGGGCCGAGGTTAAGGGTGGTTAATTCTTCAACCAGTTCAGGCAGCTCGGTTTGAGAAGGGACATTATGGGGTAATAATTCAATATCTGCCATATTTTACTCAATATAAGGTCAACGGCCGAAAAGGGCATCAGTTTTGTCTTCACGCGTGGCATCTTCCATTGGAAACTCTTTCCGCATTGGAAAATAATCCATTTCTTCAATATTCAGGATCCTGATCAGATTAGGATGCCCATCGAACAGGATACCGAAAAAGTCATAAGTCTCACGCTCCATCCAGTTGGCACTTGCAAAAAGGCCGGTGGCAGTAGGAATGTGCAGATCCGATTCAGCTAATGAAACTTTAATCCTGATACGGAAATTATGCACAAAGCTGTGCATATGGTAGACTACCTGGAACTCCTTGTTCTTATTTTCAGGATAGTGTATACCTGTAAGATCAGTCAGGAAGATAACCTGGTAGTTTTTATGGTCCCGGAGAAATTCCAGAAGTGGTAAGATCTCCTCGCGGGTTGTAGAAAGTGTCAGAAGCCCATAAGGTTCTTCAAAATCAAAAACCTGGTCACCAAATTTTTCCAAAAGCGCCTCAGCAACTTCCTGGTTAGTCAGCATATGGGTTATTGAATGTTATAAGATGCTAATAATTCCTGGTATTCGTCGGTATTGCGGCGGCGCAGCTTTTCATTCTGTGCCAGGTGCTGGATCTGCATCAACCCATCGATGATCTGCTCTGGTCGCGGAGGGCAGCCAGGTACGTACACATCTACCGGAATAATACGATCGATCCCCTGCAAAACGCTGTAAGTATCAAAGATTCCACCGCTTGAAGCGCAGGCACCAACTGCCATTACCCAGCGCGGCTCTGCCATTTGAAGGTATACCTGCTTCACAACAGGCGCCATTTTCTTGGCGATAGTTCCCATTACCATCAGCAAGTCAGCCTGCCTGGGTGAAAAGCTCGGTCTTTCCGAACCAAACCGGGAAATATCATAATGCGCGCCCATTGTTGCCATGAACTCAATTCCGCAGCAAGAGGTAGCAAACGGCAAAGGCCACAGCGAATAGCTGCGGGCCAGACCAATAGCTTCATCAAATGAAGTCGCAAAAAAACCAGAACCACTATGCCCCTGCGGGGCCTCCACTATCTGTACTTCTTTCATAATTTCGTATATATCAAAGGTTCAGGCTACTCTTCCCAGTTTAGTACACCCTTGTGGATTACGTAGTAGAAACCGGACAGTAGTAAAGCCATAAACAGTAACATTTCTACAAAACCAAACATTCCAAGTCCCTTGAAATTTACTGCCCAGGGATACATAAAAATTACTTCCACGTCAAACAACACAAAAAGAATCGCTACAAGGAAGTATTTCACAGAAATCGGAGTACGGGCATCACCTACCGACTCGATACCACATTCAAATGGATCATCTTTCAATTTGCTTTTACGGCTTGGACCAATCAAGTGGGTTACGATCATTGTTCCACCAATGAAAGCAGCCGCCAGAAAAAACTGAACCAGAATGGGAAGATAATCCGATGGGAGATAAGTGTTTTTCATTGCACTGATGCTATACTGAAATCTTTTAAAATCCTGAAAAAAACGAGCCAGAGTAGTCTACCGCCGTTTATCTCAAAATTAGCCTTTGCAAGTTTATCAATCAAATTCCTGAGTTTTTCTTTTGTTTAATTAGGATCATACTAAATAAGCCCCGTGTTGGCGGGGCTTATTTAATCGATATCGTTAAGAAATATTACCTGATTACAATCTGCTTGGTTAAGCTTTGTCCCTGGCCGGTAACGCGCAGGATATATTTTCCGGTTTGGAGATAGCCGAGATTAACCTGCATCCGGCTGTCAAGCAACCTTGAACTGGTCGTTTTGATCACGCGGCCATGTAGGTCAAAAATGGTAACGACTGCTTCTTTGATATTGTCACGCGACTCGATGTAGATGTAGTTACCCTCGCTTGGGTTTGGATAAATCACCACATCGTTTTGTTCATTTGTTTTAAACTCCTGGGAGGCAGTGTCTGAATAGCACGTAATTCTGTTATTGTCATTGATTGAGAACACCACCTGGGCTCTTGTTGAATAAACACCCGATTTGACAATTTTAATAATATCGGCGATTGTATCAATCTCGGTCTCAGGCCTTCTCCATGCGAATTGCTCATTCAATCCTGTTTCGCTGATGCTGGCAGTAATGCTGAAAGGCCCGGAAGCAGAGATCACTGGTTTTGAGATCTTCGGTCTGATAATGAGCGAGGAACTGACTGAATTTTCAGAAACACATCCGAAGATGTTGGCGCCTCTAACGAAGTATTCACCTGCCTCTTCGATTTTAGCCATCGGGCCGGTTGCAAGTGGTGTTGTGGAACCTTGCTTGTACCAGCTGTAAATATCACTGCCTTCTGCTACCGAGAACTGGAAAGATGAATCTGCACAGGCTTGTTGTTGTCCCTGTTGTAAAATACTTGGACGGGACGGTCTGGCTTCATGATCCAGAACTACAACGGAAGAAAGCAATGAGTTACCTGCCGCATCTTTAACGGTAGCCCGGTATGTACCGGCTGCTGAAACAGTAATGCTGCTGCTCTTTTCGCCGGTACTCCATTCGTAAGACTGGAAACCCGTCGGAAGTGATATTCTAACTGCATTGTTTTCGGTAACGCAGGCGGCTTCAACTGTTGGTACCGGAGCAGGTGCGCTTGGTGTTACCGTAGCGAAAAAGTTTCCATCCAGGGTCTCGTTCCAGGCATTTGCCAGTACAGTTAATGCCTCGGTACCGACGAAGTGAATGCCGTCCGGCCGGTTTGGAACCAGCGGGTCAGTCTCAGGCCCGGGGTAAGTTGGATTAAAATCAGTAGCTAGTACTGCATTCTGCGCAGCTATAATTTGCGGGTAAACCTTCGAAGGTTGTCTGCCGTCCAGTGAAGCCCGGCTTGTTCTGGCGATCACCCAGGTAATGCGTTTGTTGGTATCGCTGCTCAGCTGGTTGATGATCATTTGCATGTTTGCCTGATAGAATGCAGCAGTAGTACCAAAAGCACCATCCGTTTCACCTTGCATCCAGAGAATTGCTCTTACACCATATTGATTTCCATAATTGCGTGCGGCAATGCGAAGGTTGGCATAAGGCATTTGCGGGCCATAGTGATATCCGTAGTAGCTGTCTGTCGACAATCCCTGAGAGCTGCGCGCCCAGTTTTCCACCGCCGTACCTTCCCAGGCTGTATTAATGAACATAACCGGCATATTCAGCTTCTGCACCAGCAAATCGCCCAGAATTCCCCAGCACCATGGAGTTTGACCACGCGGTGACATGGTTTTAGCACCTGTTGTCAATTTTGAAAAAACAGGCGGAACCGGATCGGTAAGTAAATCTTTGTACATTCCCAATTCATCATTCTCGTAATTGGAAATATAGATCACACGATCATCATTGGCTCCGGGACCAGGATATTCTTTTAATCCCTGCGCGTTTGACTGGCCTGCAATAATGAAAACCTCACCCACACCAAATCGGGAAACAACGTCCCTGCCGACGATTTTACCATCTGAAAAACCTCGTACTTCCAATGTGTACCAACCCTGAAAAAGGGTTATGTTACCTGAAAAAATGCCGCCTTTGGAAGCTACCTCAAGGTCTTTCCAGGGAGCGTCAACCCCCTGTCCCTGAACTACAGGCACAGCACGTACCTCTATTTTGTCCATTGGAACGGTAAACGTACCGGTAACTGAAATCTGACGCTGGCCAGTAATATCTCTCTGATAAACTGACTGGAGGGAGGGAGAAGTGATTCTGATCTGAGAAAATGCTGCTGATGTAATGATACAGATCAACAGCAGTGCCTTTGCCACTACCGGGAGGATAATTCTATAATGCATTGGGAATTCTTATACGGGTAAAGTTTCTATCTCCGGACAATCTAAGTTTATTGGATTATTCTAACGTATTCAAACGCAAAACGGTCACAAATGTAAATGATTATTTTGGCTAAAATATAACCACTTGCTTTTTTTGATTGGCCACTTACCGTAAACGTGATTTACTGCACTATTATCAGTTTTTGAGTTGCGTTAAAACTTGAAGAAACGATACGAACGATATAAATACCACTGGAAAGACCGGATACATTGAAGAAGTGCTGACGATCGAATTTCGCTACCCTGAAATTCTTGTGGATTACGCCTCTGCTGTCGATAATTTGTACTTCTGCATTGAT
>NZ_JBHYGF010000479.1:0-5704 GCF_051859145.1 Dyadobacter sp. | reverse complement strand
GACATTTGTGAGTGTTTCAACCGTGAGCCTGCCTGTCGCATTTGGATTTGGAAATGCTACAAAGCCCGGGTTTTTGGTATCAACATAAAATGTAAATGGAGCCGAGAAGTCAGAAAAGCAGGTAAGCGTAGGGCTATAAACAATGGTGTTATTAACCACGTAACTGCCGGACCGGATTGCTTTCAGCGTCGCGCTGTTTTCAGTCAATGTGATTTCGTTAAACTTCCAAACGTGATCACCTTCATTCAGGTTGTTTTCTGCAAACAATGTAAATGGGCCGATTTGCCTGATTTCAGGTGCACTTGGCGAAGGTTTTACTTCGATAGCAACAGCAGCTGAATAGGGTGAGTAGCAACCCTGCTCGTCTTTTACCCGCGCCGCATAGCTACCTGACTTGAAAACTGATATTTCCGGACCTTCTTCCTCGTTGTTCCAAAAGAATAAACTTCCGTTTCTTGCCTGCAATGTAATTGTATCCCCATCGCAGAAAGTAGTTGCACTAAGTGCCTGTACAATCGGGGAAGGTGGTAACGTAAGCGTGTTCGTAGTAATCTGGTTACTTGGATCCGAGTAGCATTGGAATTCATTGATCGTCTGAACGGAATAAGTACCAGCTTGTGTCACCTTCAATGTTTGGGTTGCAGCGCCATTGCTCCACAGAAATCCTGCTGCCTGTGTTGATTGCAGGTTTACACTCAGGTCTGCACAGAAGGTAGTCAGGCCGTCGGCTTTGATCACCGGAGTTGGAGGTAATGGATTTTTTACGACACGCACAACTGCAGATACCGGGGACACGCACCCTTTCTCATCCTTTGCCGCGATCGTGAAGTTTCCGGACTCCCGGATTTCAATGTCGCGTCCATTTTCACCATTGCTCCACAAGTATGAAAATGCCTCGCTGCTTCTTAGTGTGGTAAAATCACGTTCACAGAAAGTTGTTGGTCGGAGTGCTGTGATCTGTGGGGTACCTGGCAGCGGATTAACTTTTACAGATATTGCGTCCGAAATAGATTCACATCCATTTGCATCACGCTGTTTCAATGTAAAATTTCCGGTTGTTGTAACAGAAATGGACTTGGTTGTTGCCTCGGTACTCCAGATGTTTCCGGTTTCGTAGCTGGATGTTAATGCAACATTTCCACCTGCACAGAATTCGGTATCGCCGCTCAGAGCTATGGCAGGCTTTGCTGGCAGTGGATTTACTTTCACATCAATTGCATCTGAAGCAGGAGAGTAGCAGCCTACTTCGTCCAGTGCCCGCACCGTATATGCACCTGATGATCTGACCACGATACTGGACTCCTGGCCACCATTAGACCAAACATTCTTTTCCTTTGAATCGGAAGTTAATTTTACCTCGCCACCATCACAAAAGGTAATTGCACCAGCCGCAGCGATCTTTGGTTTTGCCGGAAGTGGGGAGTTCAAAACTTTCATGTTGATTCTATCCGAAGAGGCTTCGCAACCGTATACGTTCGTTGTTGTTACGAAATAGTCGCCGCCGGTGGTCACATTCAGGCGGTCACCTACAAATCCATTGTTCCACTTTGTATTTTCAGAAGTGCTTGCGATCAATACCGCTGTATTTCCCAGGCATACCGGGTTGCTCCCTTCGATCGAAATGGTCGGCTGGTTTGGTTGAATACTTTCGTAAACGCGGATTTCGGGCGAGTAGATAAAGTTTCCGCGTCCATCTCTCGCATAGGCGCGGTAGCTGCCATTCCCAACCTGGATACTGTTGGAATTCTGTCCGTTGTTCCAGTTAAACGAATTAAGGTTGTCGTTTTCAACACTCAGCGTAAGATTCCCATTTCCTGCACAAGAGCCGTTTATACGCATTGGACTCTCACCCTTATAAGGTTCCGAATTGGCGAAAAAGTTATCATTCAGCTGCTGAGCCCAGGCATCGGCAAGCTGTGATAATCCTTCGTTCATGAAGTGCACGCCCTCAGGATCAATGCGTGGAGTCTGGATCTGGTCAGTAGAAGGTCCTTCAAATACCTGGTTAACGTTGTTGATTACCCTGCGTTGACCCTCTATTACCCGCTGATCTATTCCGTTCCTGTTGTTGTAAGATGTAAGTGAAACAACCCACGATATATTGTGCCCTGATTCATTTCTGATGCTTTCAATAACCGTCTTAAGATCATTTGCGTAGCTGTCTGTCGATGTATTTATATCATTGTCAGCTTCTCCCTGCAACCATAAAACGCTTCTCAGTCCGGTTATCGGGGCGTACCGTTGCACAACTGAGCGCATGTTTCCGTAAGGCATTCCGCTGGGTTCAATGGGAACTCCGGTATAAACTGAGTATCCGGTTCCGTTAATGCTTTCACGCCACGTTTTTACCGCGGTACCATACCAGCCTGCATTATAAAATAGGATTGGTACATTAAGGCGGGCAGCCAGATTGTCGCCCAGCTTACCCCAGCACCAGGCAGAGAAGCCACGGGGAGCAATTTCAGAATCGGCACCCAACTGTTCAAAATGCGGGTAAGGTAGATCTTCGTAAAGCCGGGGAGGTTCTGTATTGTTGTACCGGATGCAGTTTACACGATCATCCTGAGCACCTTGTGCGCCCATATTCTGGTAACCTTGTGAATTGGACTGTCCTGCGATAAGAAAAACTTCTCCCACACCAACGTGGTCAATCCGCGATGAACCAATAATCTGGTCACCCTTCCAGGCTCGTACTTCCAGAATGTACCAGCCTCCATTCGCGTTCAAGCTGCCTGAGTAGAAACCGCCTTTTGGATCAGACTTAATGGTTTTCCAATCATCTCTGGAGCCTGGTCCGTCGTTCCGCGGGGTCAGCTTCGCTTCTATTCTATCAACAACTTTTGTATAACTTCCTGAAATATAAATAGTCGCCGAGTTGTTTTTATCGCGTTGAAAGACCAGGCGGTCTGACGGATAATCGATGCTTATTTGTCCGAAAGTATTGAATGATAAAAAGATAAATCCTACCCAGATAAAGTATGGTAGATAGTGTTTCATAGTGGCTGTATATTCTATTACGTAACTAACCGGACACACAAGATGCGTCAGTTGGTTGCTTGTTTCAAGAAATTATTATTTTACGGAAAACGGCGAATTGATCATCTCCCATATTTTGTCTTTCAATTGTTCAATTCCTTCTTGGGTTATTGCAGAAATCAAAATAGTAGGAATGTTTTGAGGGAGTAGGTGTTTCAGACTGGCTTTTTCTTCGTCTGTCAGGACGTCGGTTTTGGAAATGGCAAGAATGCGGTTTTTGTCTAGAAGGGAGGGATTGTAAATCTTCAATTCTTGCAGTAAGGTCTGGTACTCAGCATTAATATCCTCGCTGTCAGCCGGTACCAGGAACAGTAGGATGGAGTTTCTTTCAATGTGGCGGAGGAAGCGTAGTCCCAGACCTTTGCCCTGCGAGGCGCCTTCGATAATGCCCGGAATGTCGGCCATTACAAAGGATTTATAGTCGCGGTAAGACACTACACCAAGGTTCGGGACCAGCGTAGTAAAGGGATAATCGGCGATTTCAGGTCGTGCGGCGGAAACAACCGAAAGCAATGTCGATTTTCCTGCATTTGGAAAGCCTACCAGACCTACGTCTGCAAGCACTTTAAGTTCGAGGATAACCCACGCTTCCAGTCCGGGTTCTCCTGGTTGCGCGTGCTGCGGAGTCTGATTTGTAGCGGATTTAAAATGATCATTGCCCATTCCACCGCGCCCGCCTCTGAGCAGGATTACTTCTTGTCCGTCTTCGGTAATTTCAAATAGCTCTTCACCCGTTTCGCCGTTTTTGGCGATAGTACCAAGCGGAACTTCGAGTATAATATCTTTCCCGATTGCGCCTGTCCTTCTTCCGCCTTCACCACCTTTTCCGTCAAAAGCTTTCACGTGCTTGGTGTATTTCAGGTGAAGCAATGTCCAGAGCTGTGCATTGCCTTTCAGGATCACGTGGCCGCCTCTGCCGCCGTCACCACCGTCCGGACCGCCTTTTTCGACGTGCTTTTCACGCCTGAAATGAAGAGAACCAGCTCCGCCTGCGCCGGATTTGGCATTTATTTTTACGTAGTCAATGAAGTTGGAGGAGGCCATGTGTAGTATAGTGTAAATTCAGAACGGTTACTGCAGACTTGAAATGCTGGCAGTGATCTCACTGAAAATGTGCTCGATCTCACCAATTCCGTCTATGGCTACAAACTTACCTTGTTCCTGGTAGTAATCTGCCACAGGTCTTGTTTTATTATTGTACTCCTGGATACGCTTGCTGATCAGCTCTACATTCTGATCATCAGGACGACCCGAAGTTTTGCCTCTGTTCAAAAGTCGGGCAAGCAGCTCATCGTCACTTACCGACAATGCGACCATCACAGAAATGCTTTCATCGTAAGTAGCCAACAGCTGATCAAGTGCTTCTGCCTGCTTCACAGTCCGCGGAAATCCGTCGAAAATAAACCCTGCTGCGTCTTTATGTTCTCTCAGCTTATTATCAATCATTCCGATCACCACTTCATCAGGAACCAGAATCCCCTGATCCATTAACGTCTTGGCTCTCAGCCCCAATTCGGATCCCGCCTGTATCTCGGAACGGAGTAAGTCGCCGGTTGAAAGGTGGATCAGATTGTACTTGGCAATGATTTTTTCACTCTGGGTACCTTTGCCCGCACCGGGAGGGCCAAACAGTATAAGATTCAGCATATTGCTCTGGAAATTGATGTCGCAGTCTGTGGTGATATTCGGCAAATTTACAATTCTTACTAAATGTCAGCCTAATTGTCCAATAAATTTTACAAATAAAAAATCCCCTCAACGGTTATTTTGAGGGGATTACAGGGGCAATCAAGAATTTCAGTGAACCACAATCCGCTTTACGGCACCGTCTTCATTTTGTACAACCGTGACAAACAGGGTACCCTTCGTGTTCTTTTTCAGCTCTACCTGGCCTACAAATTCACCTTCAAAATCTTTGATCTCCTTGCTGCCAACTTCTTTGCCCCGGGTATCTGTTACCATCACTTTTACGTCGCCTTTTACCGGTACGTCAAAGCGCAAATTGATTGTTCCATTATCAGGATTATTGGCATAAACCTGCAACGCACGTACGCTGGCTGGTTTGGCAGACCCTTTCTCCCATACGTTGCCCATGCTTTTTCCAAAATCTTCCATATCCCGCATGAAGATCTTCGCTTTAGGTCCTACCGACCGTTCGAATGTGCGGAACTGATCCCGGAGCTTCTCGGAGTCGAAATCATAAGAGAAATCCTTATTCCAGTTAAAGGCCAGTGGCTCCCGCTCGTCGCGATAGTCAATGATTGTTTTCCTGCGCTTCTTTGTAATCGTATGATCGGCTCCGTCGTCCATGGTGATGGAGATTGTTTGTTTTTTCTTGTTATCAACATTCAGGGAGTCTAGTACTTTTTCGACAAACCTGTCTTTTTCGTCCCGGGTCATTGGGCCAACTTCATAGTCTTTTTCAATCTTCTTCATTTTACCATTTTCATCTTCGGTAACCTGAATGTGAATACGCGACTTCCGGGCTTTCTCCTCCTGCTTTTGATCGTCGTCAGATTGAGCGTATGAAGTATTCGCAGCCAGAGCAGAAATTACCAACATGGAAAGGGTAAGCTTTTGCATAAAAACAGCTTTCATAGGTTGCATTTGGTTATGTGTATGAATGGATTATACGCATATAAGGAACAGGATTTAGCCGGTGTTAAAT
>NZ_JBHYGF010000478.1:0-2687 GCF_051859145.1 Dyadobacter sp. | reverse complement strand
AAGTATCAATAGCTAGGATAAGCATAAACGATAAGCCCGTCGGTGCGACGGGCTGAAAGTGACTATTTCTTTTTTAGAATTTCGTTGTAGCGGGCAGGCTCCTTGAAGAGCGCCAATGCGGCTTTTACCTCAGTATCATTATTGAAAGAAGCCTCCCGCGTTCCTTTTTCAAAGTAATAATGCTTTATAATCTCTTCTTCCAATATTCTCTTGATTTCCGGCTTGAATATCTGCAGATCGTTGTCTTTGCTGTGTCCAAGCTTCGACTTCAATGCTTTTAACTGATCCTCGATTACTTCAAGCGATTTTTCCTTTTTAGCAGAAGCTTCCAGTTCACTTAGCTCGCGTTCCACTTGTGTGGTATAATCATATTCCTTGTCTCCCAACCATTTCACAAAAGCCGCATAATCTGCGTCGGAAAGCTGAAATTCTTTGGCTGGCTTAATAGTTGGGTGCTCGAAATGGTATTTTACCGCATAATCAAAGAACAACCGGTTGCGTCCCAGAGAAGTTGCGAGAGGAGAGTAGGTTTCCTTCTCTGTCAGTATATCAGGCAAAATACCGCCACCATCAAAAACAGCCCTGCCGTTTTTGGTTTTAAACTCTGTCATCAATGAATCGGGGATCTTGCCTACGCTGCCATCGTCATTCCGATGGCTGTAATCAATAGCCTGAATGCACCTGCCGCTCGGAATGTAATATTTGGCAGTTGTGATCTTCATTTTGGTATTAAAGGATAGATCGCGCGTGGTTTGTACCAGCCCTTTTCCGTAAGTTCTTTGTCCGATTAAGACACCTCTGTCGTAATCCTGAATTACTCCCGAAACGATTTCAGCAGCGGAAGCACTTCGGTTGTTTGTTAAAACGACAACCGGAATATCTGTGTCAAGCGCGGGATTGTATGCGGTGTAAGTTTTATTCCAATCGTTCACCTTCCCTTTTGTCGAAACGATTTCTTCACCTTTGGCAATGAAGATATTGGAGATCTCAATCGCCATATTCAGTAAACCACCCGGATTGTCGCGCAAATCAAGCACGACATACTTCATACCTTTTCCTTTGAGCTCCTGAAATGCATTGCGCACTTCGCGGGAAGCAGACGCTGTAAAATCTTTCAGGTCAATGTAGCCCACATTCTCATTCAGCATTCCGTAATAAGGTACATTAGTAACCTTTACAATATCACGGTTTAGGCTGATTTCGAGCGGCTTGGGGATACCATACCTTTTTACAGTCAGCGTTACATTGGTTTGCGACTGTCCTTTCAGCAACTTCCCGGTATCGAAATCCTCTCTTGTAGACAGATCAATGCCATTGATTTTCGTGATTTCGTCGCCCAGTTGCAACCCGGCTTTTTGGGCTGGTGTATCTTCATATACCATCATCACGGTGTGCTTTCCATCCGCCGAATTCACGATTGCACCGATACCATTGTATTTGCCGGTGGTCATCGTCATATAATCCTCGATATCATCTTCCGCATAATACACGGTGTAAGGATCCAGCGAGCGGAGCATATTGTCTATACTGGTCTTGATCAACTGATTAGGATTGATTTCATCCACATAGTACGCATTCAGTTCCTTGAAAAGCGTAGCATAAATATCAAGGTTACGCGCTATTTCGAACAGGCGGTCGTCTTGCCGGAAAGACACAAATGCCAGACCGCCAACTACGGGCAAAGCCAGCAACATGGAGCGGAAATACTTTTTCATCTATGTTCAGGAATTAGGATGGACTTTTGGGTGAGGCCGGCAACTTTTCCAGTTTGGTGAGCGATTGCTTCATAGCCGATTCAATAACGTCGTAGGACACTATTTCTTTTGCAAGATATAAAAAAGCGATGTAGGAAGGTCTTGATTCAGTGGTTAATGTAACCAGTGAATGCTTGTTAAGCCGGTAAGCTTCGCGGCAGCGGCGACGAATGAGATTTCTGTCGACAGCTTTTTTGAAATTCCGCTTGGAGACTGAAAATAAGACTTGCGGAAGTGGAGAAATGGGGCTCTGATCATACATATAAAGCACCCTAAAAGGAAAAAGGTAGAACGTGTGGACCTCCGAACTACCCTTCTTGAAAAGCCTGCCGATTATACGGGGGCTGCATAAACGCTCATTTTTGCCAAATGTTTGTTTCAAGTCTTCTATTAAAAAAAATGTCTGATAAACTTGATGATGGTCAAATTTATCAGACTATGAAAGACTTTGCGTCCCGGACCTTACATCCCGGACTGCCGCCCTAAACTCAAACCATCAAACCCTGATTATTGCTTGTGGCGCTTTTCGTCAGAAACAGTTAGTTTCCAACGGCCTTTTTTACGACGGCCAGCAATTACTTTACGCCCGTTTGCCGTGGACATTCTTTCACGGAATCCGTGCTTATTTCTCCTCTTGCGATTCGATGGTTGAAAGGTACGTTTCATCTCAGTATCAAATTATTGCGATATAAATCTCTGACTATCCCTAATTTTGGCTTGCAAAGGTAGAAAAAAAATTATCTATAGAAAAACTTTTTCTTAAAATACCATTCTGCACAGCCATTATTAACTTCTACTGATGCCCAGGCCGGATCCCAATCTGGCGTTACATTGAGGATGGTGTAGGGCATATTCTTCAATTTTGGGATGATTACCTGCTGTTCTTTTGTGCTGAGCACCAACTCGGTACGGGCAATCATTTCTTTGTTGTAC
>NZ_JBHYGF010000477.1:0-2700 GCF_051859145.1 Dyadobacter sp. | reverse complement strand
AGCCGTCATTGTGACGGTGATATTGATGCTGCTGGCAGCTGAGAAGATAAGCGATTTCGTGAACCGCCACCCGGCTTTCAAAATGCTCGCACTGTCATTTTTGCTTTTGATTGGCTTCTCGCTTGTAAGTGAAGGTTTTGGGCTCGAAATCCCCAAAGGGTACATTTACTTCTCAATGGCATTCTCTCTGTTGGTGGACGTCTTTCAGATGCGCATGAATAAAGGTAGAGGACAGCCGGTAACAACCCGTGAACATTACCGGCCGGGTGAGGAGCAGTTAATCAAAGACACCGTCCATAAAGCTCAATTATAGACCTTGCCATTTTAGCATTGATTGCACTTAATAATGCAAGTAGTGCAAAATACTTCTAACCTCCTGTTAATTTTTTAATAAATACGTTTGAGCACACTTTTGTATAAGTAACCCAGCCAAAGACCTGGCCTATCAGGATAACCTAACTTGGAACGGGTGACAAGAATTCATTCAGGAAGCTCTACCTGGATTGATTTAACATAATCTCATACACGAACGACACAACAAGCGTCAAGTATTGTAAGATGACTTATTCTATGAGCAACGATGCATCAGGTGACCTTGCTGGCATTATTTATCTAGCGTTTCCCTAATTCTTTTTAAATCCTCCTTATCAGGTTATTAAATTCTATTCATACATCGGTCCTTTCCGTTTTACGCGAATGAGTCGTGTCTTCCAAACAGCTTCGACAGAACTGTAAAAGCACCGCCAAGGATGGCTGCTATCCTTAAAATGATCTCTATTATTGCTACTGTCATAACTTATCTTCCTTTGAAAGAAGGTTTCTGTGCCAGCATGGAACGATTGTTTTTGGAGTCGCACGACCGGGCAGAAGCCAGCATCTGGCTGTTTGCGGCCCTGACATTATAAGCCGACCATTCCTGAAATCTTGCTGAGCCGCTGCAATTATCCATATTAACCCAATTGAATTTTATGAAATCAGTTACCGTATTCCATAATCCCAAAGCAGGCGACCAGGCGCATTCCAAAAAAGAGCTTGTTGCCCTGATCGAAAGACACGGATATGAGTGCCGCTATTATTCAACCAAAAAGAAAGGCTATAAAAATTTCAAAAAAGATACCGACCTGATAGTGGCCGCCGGTGGAGATGGCACGGTCGGCAAAGTTTTGAAAAGATTAAAAACGAGAAAGCTAGCCAACAAAATTCCTGTTGTTGTTTTTCCTTTGGGAACGGCCAATAATATTTCTAAATCACTCGACATAAAAGCAGAACTACGGGTTAAATTAAAAGTTAGTACAAAAAGCGCCACGGGTTTCGCGTAGCAAAATTGACCGGGTATAGATGAGCTGCATTCAAATCTCAGCGCCATCATTGAAGATCTCATCGAGGTTAAAGGTTTGAAAATCTACCTTTTCTGAAAAATCATACTCACCAAGCATATTGATATGCTCCCAGCTGTGGGTGGATGTGGCCAATATGTTTTTTAATAATGCCTCTCTGTCCAAAGGCTTTTTACATCCCGCCAGACTTTCCGATAAATGAAGCAGGTTCCAACAGTTAATAGAGTTGGCAATCAACCTTTTGCAGCCTTCTGCCGTAAGCTGTTCCCGGTAAGTTGCGCCGATCAGTTGCTGATTGTTACCATGGGAAATGGCTTTGGCGAACTTATTGCTGTTTTCTACTTTGCTTAAAACCCGTTCAACGGATCTTCGGACAGCAGGCTCGTCCATATATTGGAGTATATATAGCGTTTTATAGATTCGGCCGAGTTCTTTGAGCGCTTTGTAAAGTGGGTGCTGCCTGGAATAGGAATTTAATCTCCGGATCAATGTAGATGCCTTTGCATAGCCTAGTTTGATCGTTGTGATAAACCTTAGAATCTCGCCCCAATGCTCTATAATCAATTCAAAGTTAATTTTTGAGTCTGGCTTGATGTGATACCCTAACTCCCGGTAGGTTGAAACCGCGTCAATTGAAAATAAATTGTGTTCATGAATTTTGGCAAGTCGTGGCCTGAAGGCTATTCCGAGTAAGGCGGTAATGGCAAATATAATTTCAGAAAATCCACCAGTATCCGTTGAATGTGCATCCGATTGTATTACCCGGTTGTGCATAAGACCATCAATCATATACGGCGCTTCATGGTCTGCCGAACTGAAAGAAGTTGAATAAAAGAGCTGGCCGGCTTCATCCAAATGAGAATAAACGGTCACACCTTTTCCATTACCAAAATATTTAAATGACCATGCGGCCCTTAGCGATGCAACTGACACATCATATTTTTGTCCATCGCTGCTGGTATGAATAAAGCCAGGGTGGATCCGAAACTTATCCGTCAAAGGTAATTTGTTGCTGAATTCAACCACAAGGTCATTAGCCTTCAAAGTCATATCAGGTGAAAAATATTGAATCGAAGTAGTCTGTAATGCACTGGCTGATATGTTTTTGGAAATCATTGACATTTTGGAAATACCAATGTTGCAACCTAATCCGATGATGGATGCAAAAAATAATTTGTCCTCCGGCCGTGGTGGTAAATAATCAATTCCCTTATGTTGAAAAGCCCTGTTAAAACCGCTGACCTGATCGATCGTTGTTAACACTTCCAATAGTGATACTGCCCTATTCTGCGGATATAGATTCTGTGGGTCTTCAATTTCATTATCGTCAGGTTTGTACCTGTGCATATGCCATTGCCCTTCT
>NZ_JBHYGF010000476.1:0-2704 GCF_051859145.1 Dyadobacter sp. | reverse complement strand
AAATAATTTTATGGCACAACTCGTTTTTTCTAAAGTTGATGAGGGAAATCTTTTGAAGCGTTCATTCAATTTTAAGTTTGCGGGCATTTATAACTGATTTATGTTATATTACAACTTTTAAATCAGCGAGTAAGGCAGGAATTGTCAAGGGTATCGTTTTAATAGAAGTTCATATGGAAAAATATAAATTTATTACCGAGTTCGAATTGCGTTCCTCTCCCAAAGTGCTTTTTCCATATATATCAACCCCGTCCGGCCTGGAACAGTGGTTCGCCGAGAAAGTGACGGTACTGCCTGATCACCGCTTCGATTTTCAATGGGACGGCGACAGCCACATCGCGCGCCAGACCGCTCTTCGTATTAACAAGGCAGTTCGTTTTGACTTTGAAAACACAAGTGACGATAATCTCGACAACAACCATTTGGAACTAAAATTAGAAGTGAGTGAGTTAACTCAGACAACTTTCCTGCGGGTTATCGACTATTCATCGAACCGCGATCAGGATGAGCTTGCGTCATTGTGGGAAGGCTTTATTGATAATCTTAGAGAAATAGTTGGTAGTTGATGAAAAAGCTGGATAAGCTTGTTTTAATGTCTTTTTGGGGGCCGTTTATTATTACAATGTCGGTCGTAGTTTTCGTGTTCCTGATGCGGATCATGATCTTCTACATTGATGATTTTGTGTCCAAAGACCTCGGTATCACGGATTACGCGCAGCTTTTCTTCTTTTTTAGTCTCATTACAGTTCCGACTGCATTGCCGCTGGCTACATTGCTGTCTTCACTGATGGCATTTGGGAACCTGGGGGAGTTTTTCGAGCTTACTGCTATCAAAAGTGCTGGGATTTCTGTCACGAGAGCAATGCTGCCGCTGTTTATCGTAACATTCGGGATTAGCGTGTTTTCCTTCTTTTTTAATGACAGAGTGTCTCCCTGGGCTAACTTGAAGGGTTACAGTCTTTTATACGATATTAAAACAACAAAGGCGACACTGAAAATCAAGGACGGGATCTTCTATAATGATTTGCCGGGTTACAGTATTAAGGTTGATAAAAAAGAAGAAAATGGCAGGCTTAAAGGAATGGTTATCTATAAGCATAGCAACCGTTCCTACGAATTTGGCAATACCGAGGTGATCCTTGCAGACTCGGGAAGAATGTATTCCATTAATGATAACCGCTACCTGGTGATTGAGCTTTACAACGGAACCAGGTATACAGACGAGGCAAATTCGTCCACTTCGAGGCCAGTGTACATTTCTGCCGGTGGGGCTATGACTCGGGGATTTCCCAATTTCAGCCGCAATTCCTTTAATCAATACCGGCTAACTGAAAGTCTGGCGTCGTTTGGAATGAAGCGGACAGACGAAGGCCAGTTTAAGTACCATGAATTCATGAAAAACATAACGGATCTGACAAAAACGGCAGATTCGCTGCGTACTTCTTATGTAGAAACGCGTAAAAACCTGGTACCCGGAAGTCAGCAGTATTATTCCTATAATTACCGTGAAGGCACTGACAAGACTTTAAAAAAAGGAGCGTGGGTTGATTCTTTGCTGGCGAAACCGGTCTCTGACAGTTTGAAAAAAGAAATTCTTGAAAATGCGAAGGGCGCTGCGAACAGTATGCTGAGCTACACCAAGTCGCAGCAGGATTACCTTCAGACAAAACTGAAAGATGCAAACCGCTACGAATTGGAAAAACACCACAAGTATACCAATGCAATTTCCTGCCTGATCATGTTTTTGATAGGCGCGCCGCTGGGTGCTATTATCAAAAAGGGAGGATTCGGGGTACCGGTATTAGTATCAATCCTGTTCTTTATACTTTTATATGTATTGACGAACCAGGGTGATAAATGGGTGAAAGAAGGATTGGTTGCAGTGCCTCTGGGCGCGTGGTTGGCCAATACTGTGCTGTTGCTGGCGGGTTTATATTTCATCAGCAAGGCAAGAAGCGACTCGCGCTTATTTGAAAAAGATGTTTACCAAATGCAGTATAAGAGAATAAAAGCTTGGTTGGCAAGTAGATTTGGTAAAAGCCAGCTTATACAATCACAGTAAAATTATATTTTTTAAATCGCTGTAAAATCGTACTTTTGCATCCTTATTTACGGCAAGGTGCTGTAAAATACTTCCCATACAATTTAATCTGTTGTTACAATCATGTATTTAACCGCGGAAAAGAAGAGCGAGATCTTCGAATCGAAAGGTTTTAAAAAAGAGAGCGGAGACACTGGCTCAGCTGAATCACAAATTGCTTTATTTACGTACCGCATCAACTATTTGAACGAGCACTTAAAGACGCACAAGAAAGACAATGACACGCGTCTTGGTTTGCTTAAAATGGTTGGAAAGCGTAGAAGATTGCTAGACTATCTTTACAAAAAGGATATTAACCGCTACCGTGCGATTATTGCCGAATTGAACATACGTAAGTAATTTAAAATCAGGGAACTTCAATCACATGTAAGTTCCCTGATTTTTTGCGGAATTAGAAAAATCATCGGAACGTCAGGACGGCGTTTCACAGCTACAAAAATCACTATTCTATGCTTTTTAATATAGTTAACAAGACTATACCCTTACCTGATGGCAGGGAAATCACTATTGAAACAGGAAAATTAGCAAAACAAGCCGACGGTTCGGTAGTTGTCAGACTGGGTAACACCATGTTGCTGGCGACAGTTGTGGCTAATAAAGATA
>NZ_JBHYGF010000475.1:0-2715 GCF_051859145.1 Dyadobacter sp. | reverse complement strand
TTGCCAACCAAAAAGTTTCCGTTAAATAAGCCTTGGAAGGCTGATCGACCTTTGCCGATTACGCTAATTTGATGCATCCCTTTGCCGGTCAAAGGTTAAATACCGGCTGATGGACGCTTCTGGGTTAGCGGATAATCTGACAAGCGGAAATTAAGAAACCATGCAAGCCGCTATTACGATTACGCACAAAAGATGTTTGCCTATGCGTCCGAGGCCCAACGAGTATCTAGCGAAAATGAGTTAGAAATGCGTCATCTCGATTTCACGTTCCAACGATTTACATTAAAAGCATTCTAATTTTAGGTTAAGACGTCTTGCCTGAGTTGACTCCAAAAAGCGCCACCCATTTTTACGCATCATGATGCAGAATGGGAGTTCAGAAAGGGACCAAGACCCGAAGGGTTAGGGCAGCTGTCAGGTTAAGAGAATTAAAATGTTTAAAAAATGGAAGGCTCGATTGTTATTTTTGAATTAGCAAGCCAATCGTCAATAGGAACCTGACAGGCTAAGGTGTAGCGGCCATCTATTTGCACCATACAGGTTCCGCAGCTCCCCATACCACAGCAAAGCCCGAATCCAGAAATGCGCACATAATCCGAAATCAACGTCATCAATGACAAATATTTCCTTTCCAGCGTCTGGACTTGATATTCTTCATTTCCGTAGATCAGTGTAAAGAGAATTGTGCTTTTTGGTTCTTCTTCCAATTGATAAGGGTTTGACTATAATTTGTATTCACGGTTTTGTTTAACTTCTCTCTGTGTTCAAAGACCTACCACAGGTAAACCACTCGGTACTGTTGCAGGGATTGTTTTGTCAAAGGAATCGTCGTTGAGCGTATTCAAAAATTCGACGATCCTTGAAATATCTTTGAAATTCACGTCCATGTGTGTCGCAAGCGAATCAATGCTGCCGGCCTTCACGTTCGGGTTCAGGATTTTGCCTCCTGCCACATCTTCATAAAACAACAACACCTGATCCAGGGTAGTAAACTTGCCACTGTGCATGTAAGGAGCAGTAAAGCGAAGGTTACGTAGTGTTGGCGTCCGGAAGGCATAATCCTGATCGATCCCAGCGTCACTTTCTGCCCGGTTATCGGTGTCGGGCACGCCCAGAGTATGTAGCTTATAATCAGAAAACATGGGACCCGAGTGACACTTTGCGCAGCCAGTTACTAAAAAAGCATTCAGCCCTTCTTTTTCGCCGGTCGACAATGCGCTGCTATCACCACGCATGTACTGGTCAAACCTGCTATTGGTGGCAATCAGCGTCCTCTCGTAGGATGCTAATGCCTTCGCTAGATTTACCTGGGTGACTGGTTTGGTAGCTGTAGGAAATGCTTTCAAAAAGAGCTCATTATAGGCAGGGATCCTATTTATCCGCTCGATGATTTCATCCAGGATCTGGTGATCCGCAAAACCACTGCCCCGCATTTCTTCTAGTGTTTTGATTGGCTCCAACGCCTGCTCCTCTAATCCTTTTGCCCTTAAATCCCAAAACATCGGGGCCAGTTCAGGCCTGTATGTTTCGTGATTGGTTATGCCGTTAAAAGCTGTGTTTAAAATGCTTTGCGAGTTTCTTTTTACAAACGGAATGTCATTGGGATCCAGAAACCGTCGCTTGCTGCCAGTACCTCTCCCATTTACGCCAATGGAAGTTTCCAGGAACTCCGCATAATTAAACTCGGGCTGATGACAGGTGGCGCAGGATACGTCTTTATTTCCAGAAAGGATAGGGTCAAAAAACAAAAACCGGCCCAGGTTTACCTTTTCCTGGGTCGAAGGGTTGTCATCCGGGTCTGTCACGTACTGGGGTAATGCGCCCAGATCAGCAATTGTTTCGATCACCTTCGGCTTTCTTTCACGCAATGTTTTCCGGTCCCTTCCGCAGGAGCTACAAAGAATTGTAAGTATAAACACTAAACAAATGGGGTGGATAATCATTGTCTTACCGGAATATCTTACTCATTGATGGCCTGCTTCATGAATTTGTCAAGGAAACCTTTCAACGCAATTGCATTGTTAAACTGTTCATTTTGGGCAGCATACAAAAGTGATACTTTTTTGTGCTGCTTGACCAAAGCGATAAGTTGCCCGGCAATTTGCCTGTTTTTATTGAGCTGGAAGTTGTAGTCTGCAACAAATTCCGGCCACCGTCCCGGGTCGTGGTTAAACGATTTTCTCAATTCAGCACTCGGAGCAATTTCTTTCAGCCAAAGGTCGACCCCGGCCTGGCTTTTCTTTAATCCCCTGGGCCACAAACGGTCAACAAGTATGCGAAAGCCATCCTTTTTGCTGGCCGGTTCATATATCCCCTTTACGTTTATTACAAGATCTTGGTCAGTTATTTCCATGCTCTCAGACTTCATATTCTGATTAAATGTTAGGTTCTGCTAATCAGCCGCCTCTAATTCCTTTTACAGATGTATATGCTTGCGCCTGTCACTCTCAAACTCTGCAAGCATAAAGACAAAGCTTTATTGCAATGCAGGCATCAGGGCCCGGTGCGTAATTATCACTCAATGCTGCGATTTTTCGCATGCGCTCGCCTTCGTTTTCATGGTACTGCATCATGGATATGATCTTGATTTGACACGGATATCATAAAATGGCACGGGAAGGAATGCTTTGGTAGTACTTGATTTTGTATTCAAACATTTCTGCCATTTTCTCCGCCCTGAACTTTGCTTCCTGGGCTTTCTCGCCGACAAACAGT
>NZ_JBHYGF010000474.1:0-2721 GCF_051859145.1 Dyadobacter sp. | reverse complement strand
ACGTAAGTGTGGGCATTGACCGTTCCAATAAAGGAACTACCACCGACGAGGATGGAAACTACGTGATTACCGACGTCAAGCCCGGCAGCTACACTTTGAAGGTTTCGTTCGTAGGTCTGCAAAGCCAGGAGCAGGCTGTGACAGTAGCAGCCCGCGAGAAAGCGCAGCAGGATTTTACATTAACCGAAAGTGCCTCTCAGCTCAATGAAGTGATTATCACAGGGGGCGCCAGCTCCAACAGGCCCGTGTCACTCGGCAAAGCGGATATCCGTCCGCTCGACTTGCCGCAGAGTGCAGGTGTGATCCAGAGCAAAGTGATTGCCGATCAGCAGGCAGTGCGCCTGGGTGACGTGGTGAAAAATGTAAGCGGCGTTTCGCTGACACAGTCGCGCGGCGGGGTAGCCGAAACTTTCTCTGCGCGTGGTTACAGCATTGGTATCGCAGGTTCAGGAGGCAGTATTTTCAAGAATGGGGTTATTTCAAATACGCAGGGTTTTCCCGACGCAAGTACATTGGAAGCAATCGAGGTTTTGAAAGGAAGTTCTGCATTGCTTTATGGAAATGTTTCGGGTGGGGTGATTATCAATATGGTTACTAAAAAGCCTGTTTTCGACTGGGGTGGACAGGTTTCCATGCTATTCGGCAGCTATAATCAGTACAAGCCGACTGTTGATGTTTACGGTCCGATTACAAAAAAGCTGGCATTCCGCGTAATTGGTACGCACGAAAATGCAAAGAGCTACCGCGACGTAGTGAAGACAAACCGTACTTACGTGAACCCTTCGCTTTTGTACAAAATCAGTGATAAAACGGACGTGCTCCTGCAAGTGGATTACCTGAAATCCAACCTGGTACCCGATGCCGGAGTAGGTATCCCGAACGCGCGCATTACCGTAACCGAAGTGCCCGATGCGCCGCGCTCCCGCTTTATTTATCCTAAATGGGCATTTAACAATACCGAACAAAAAGCAGCTTACCTGACGATCAACCACCGTTTTAACGAAAGCTGGAAGCTGACTGCGATCGGATCGGTGCAGGATACGAAAGTGGATGGTTTTGGCGTGGGTGTTCCTACGAGCGTTGCGGCAAATGGCGACTGGAACCGCTCACTCAGCGCAGTGAAGTCAGGTGAAAACGACTACACCGGCCAGCTTAACCTGAATGGAAATTTCAAAACAGCGAGCATCCAGCATCAACTGCTGGTAGGAGCAGATTTCACGCGCATTGTAACTGAAAACAATACTTTCAAATACACCTCGGCGACTGGGGTAATAGGTACTGCCTACGACAAGATCAATATTTACGATCCGGCCACTTTCAATGTACGCACGGATATTCCGACCGTTACCGACACAGCCAGAACCACCACACCGCAAAACAGACTTGGTATTTACGTGCAGGACCTAATCAGTCTGACTACCAAATTCAAAGTGCTGGCGGGTGTGCGGTGGTCGCACCAGAAAGCTTTCCAGACCACGATTTTCAACCAGGAAAAACAGCAGGAGCGCAGAGGAACAGCAGCTGACAAGAAAGACAATGCATTTTCTCCCAAACTGGCATTGATTTACCAGCCAGTGCAAACCAGCTCCATTTACGCAAGCTATACCAACAATTTTACGATCAACTCGGGTACCGATATTTACGGAAACAACCTCGATCCGTCGATTATTAACCAATATGAACTAGGGTTGAAAAACGAATTCCTGAATGGACGTTTGGCGGCGAATGTGAGCGTATACCGCATTCAAAACAGCAACTTCGCACAAACCGCGCTTTTTGACCAAAACGGAAACCCGAACACCAACAGCAGCATCCGCGAGCTGAACGGACAAACGACCAGCGACGGGTTTGAAGTAGATTTCAATGGAACACTTTCACGTAACTTCTACTTCCTGGCGGGTTACGGATACAATTTCATGCGATATACCAATACAACCGGCGCAGTAGGTTCGCAGGTGGAAGGCGAGCGTTTGATCAATAACCCGGCGCACACTGCCAACGGATCGATCTTTTACACATTTGATAAAGTTGTAAAAGGGCTTAAACTTGGCGCATCGGCATTTTACACAGGCCAGAGAATGGGTGGTAACAACAACGTGGTAGGTCGTGACGGCGGCTTGAACAACACAGCGGCCAACCAGAATTCCTACAATGCACAGGTACCATTGAAAGGTTTCGCGACTGTGGATCTTTCGGCGGGTTACAGCCTGCGCGGGGTTTCGTTGCTGGTGAAGGTTTCCAACATTTGCAACGAGCTGAACTACATTGTTCACGACCGTTATAGCATTAACCCGATCCCGCCGCGTATGTTCGCTGCGACATTATCATATCGGTTCTAAGTTTTTTTCGCAGTTTTGGCCGGAAGAGGATATGTTCTCTTCCGGTTTTTTTGTTTTAAATGAGGTTTAAAAACCTTGACGTACCTGCCTCATGAAAATCTTCTGCATACTTTTCTTATCGTTAATCACACTTACAACCCAGGCGCAGGTACTCCGGAAAAGGACCACGATGCTGATGGGCGGGAGGTTTGACATCACGATTGTAGCGAAAGATTCAGCAGAAGCGGAGTTGAACATTGACACAGTAATCGCCGAGATTTCCCGGATAGAAAACCTCATTTCCGACTGGAAGCCCACCTCGCAGGTTTCACAGGTGAATGCAAATGCAGGTATCCGGCCGGTGAAAGTGGATGCAGAAGTTTTTGAGTTGGCGGAAAGGGCA
>NZ_JBHYGF010000473.1:305-2759 GCF_051859145.1 Dyadobacter sp. | reverse complement strand
AGCTCATTTTCTATATGTCTGTCCGCCATAAAATCATCAAAAACTGTGTTAATTAATCGTATTACCGAAGTAAGCAGCCGGGTTCATATCCGGCTGCTCAATAGCATTGTATTACTTGTCGTCGAACTCGTCATTGGGATTTCTGTCTCCGCTGTTCGCACCGCGTCCACCTTTGACAGTAATGCGTTCTTCCAGTTCTTCTTCTGCGCCGGGCTTGCTGTAATCAATCCCGTAATCATCCACCTGGTCTTCATTGAAGTTGTCGGTGGCATTCCGCCCGCCTGAGGTCGGGTCATTTTTCAGTACCCTTTCCTTATCGGATTGTGCTTTGTCGTTTTCCATGATTATTGTCTTTTAAAATGCACCTTACATTTCATCATGCATCATTTCGGCCATTTCAAGATGGTGTCTTAAAGTAGGCAGCTTTTGAGAAGCCCATGATTTAAGCTCGGCATCCTGGCCTGTGTTTGACTGTTTTTCAAACAGCGAAACGGTTTCCTTGTGGGACGTTACCATCATACGCACATACATCATGTTAAATGCAGCACCGGAGGCAGTGTTCAAACTATCCAGCATCTTTTGCTTGGCCGCGCTCAGTGACGCAGGAATTTCTACTCTCTTTGGCTCTGCATTGCTTTTCAGCTCGTTATTGGCTTTGGTGTGGTCAGTTATCATCATTTGCCCGAAAGATTTGATGCTCATGGTGTCTGAACCCATTACCATGCCTGTTCCCGAAGTATCACCTTTTGCAACAGCCAGCTCTCCCGCTTTCACTTCAAACATTCCGCCATCTGCTGCATTTGTTACAAACATTCTGTCCGCCTCGGGTACTGTAGTCCCCACATTATCATCGTCATCATCATTACAGGATACGGCCACGAACATGCCGGCAGTAAGCATAAGGAGCAATTTTAACTTTTTCATAAAAAGCATTTTTGGTTTGTTGTTGATAAATTTTCGCCGGTCGCTTAGAAAAATGCATGCCAGCCGGTTGTCGCTGCTTTTCTCAATAGTTGGGGAGGTGCATTGTTGGCACGATTTTTATTAGGGCGGCAGAAAATTCATTCATTACCCATGTCCGATCCTTCAAGAAATATCGTCAAGTGTACCGCCCGCGTCTGGAGGCTGATTAAAAAGCAGGAAGAGCTTTTCAGGTCTGTAATGGGGATGGAAATCTCTTCTGCACTGAGAAAGACGTGCAGCAACGGATTTATGATTTCACTTTTGTACAAAAAGGAAATGGGAGCGCTTTACGAATCGGTGAAGTGCAACCTCAACGACGGTGACCTGGCGAGTATCACAAGAAGTAAAAACGACGAAGAAATGGACGCTGATAACCTCGCTGACCTACTTTCCGATCTGATTAGAGGAGAGCAGCAGCTGATCAGTGCATACGAGCTGTTGCTCACACATATAGACGAAGATAGTGAGGCCGCCCTGGCCTGTCATGCGCACATTGGCCAGCTGGCTTCCTTGAGACACACCCTGGCTGCCGAGCTGACCGAGTTTTCAGACGATACGGAGCAGGATGCTTTCACGTCAGTCGCTTAGCGGCTCAATGTTATTTTCCTGTTTCTGAATTGGGTGCATCTACCGGCTTGGATTCGGGAGAACCTTTCTGGCGAAGGAAAATTGTAAATACGACAATGCTCGCAATCGAAAGGAATTCACTCTGCCAGTTCTGAAACGCCTCAAACCAGAAATTGGCCTGCGTCAGATAATTTCCCATACTATCCGCAGGCAAGCCATTTAAAGCCTGCTGCTCATTATGGTCCACCCAGCTCCCGTAAAGGTGCAGGTACCAGCTGATCAGGAACAAAATCAGGAACATGGCGAATAGTGAATTTTCATACAGTTTCAATATCCAGCCACCTTTATTGACTGCCCAGGGCGCATCCTTTCCCGGTTGTGGCTCGCGGTCCACTTCTTCTTTTTCATCCAGCGACTTGGATTCGGCAGAGCCTTTCTGGCGGAGTTCGACGGTGAGTACTACATACAGCGCCATTTGCAGGAATTCACTTTCAAAATTTTCAAACGTGGCCGAGATAAAGTGCCCGCTTTGCAGGTAAGCTGTAAACCCGATCGGGGCGGCATTGTCCTGTTCAAGCTCGGAGTTGTGTTCGTGCCAGCCGGTAATTGCCTGTCCGGCGAGCGTCACCAGGAACAAGGTGATAAATACAATACTTAAACTGTTCCGGTAGAAGAAGGAATGTTTTGGTTCTGCTGCTGTCATGATGGGATATGGGAAAACGTGGGAATATTCAGACTCATTTTGGTAAAATCGTTAATTGTACAACCGCAGCCTGCGAACCATCGGCATTGGAACGCTGCCAGCCGAGTGAAAGCGGGAAACGTTCTGCCAGGAAAATCTCGATACCTGCGGTAAGGCGGCCTTTATTATGTGACCCCGAAATCCAGTCTGCGAGAAAATGGATTTTTTTATACCAAAAACCG
>NZ_JBHYGF010000473.1:0-295 GCF_051859145.1 Dyadobacter sp. | reverse complement strand
CGCTTTGAATTCCGTAAACAGGGCCGTCGCTCAGGTAACGGTGGTTACTAATGTACGGTCCCGCTACAAACTGGTACTGGTCCCGGTTCCCCACTGTCGCGAGCAGGTTGGCATATCCATAGTAAACAAACCTGTGCCCGTGGCTGCCAGTGAGATTGGTGCCCGCCACAGCGCCGAAACCTGTGGAAAAATGATCGTTCAGCTCAAAAGATTTCTGTGCATTGGCCAGCAGGAGCGGTGCGAATGGAAGTAGTGTGGTGGTATCATTGACCTCAAAATGCCTCGTTTTATAATT
>NZ_JBHYGF010000472.1:0-2767 GCF_051859145.1 Dyadobacter sp. | reverse complement strand
ACAAGTCTTGAACTCCGGTATTATCTTTTGCAAAAAATGATGATCAGAAAAGGCAGAGCGGGCAACAACCTTTCCGGTCCTTATACTGCCTTCAAGGGAGCATACGAAATTTTCGAAGCATCTACGAACTATCCGTATGTGCCGAAAAACAAGTTCACGCAGCGCGATATTACTGCCGGGCTGGCGCTGGGTTATCAGCAGCGGCTATTCAAAAGGATCTATTTCGATGCTTCCATATTCTACGTAAAACCTTATCAAACCGGTCAGCGCATAATCGGCGGCAGCCGGCCATATCTCTGGTCTAAAATGGCAGTCGGGTTTACCTTCTGATTAGACTCCGCTTCCTGACACTCTCCTCTCCTGCGCTGCCCTTATTTCACCCCTCTGTAAGTGAAATAACGGGAAGTACAGCCGCGCATTCAACGCTGGTAAGGTCTTTGTATACAACATACGCAATTCAGGATTATGTAACCGGTAGAAACCCGGATTACGCATATCCGTCGATCAGGTCTGTTGAATATAAACTGCTACGTATGAAAAAAGTTAAGTATACCATTTCGCTGTTGAAGGAAACTTTTACAGAGTTTTCCAACGATAATGTACTCAAACTGAGCGCCGCATTATCTTACTATACAGTTTTCTCACTGGCACCGATGCTCTTGCTGATCATTTCCATTATCAGCTTTTTCTTCGGCCGGGAGGCTTTTGAGGGTGAGCTTTATGGACAGTTGCGGGGTTTGTTGGGGAAAGAAGCCGCCGCCCAGATCCAAGAGCTGATTAAAAATGCGGCGATCACGGATAAGTCCACCACCGCCGCCATTATCGGTGGCGTGACGTTGCTAATTGGTGCGACCGGGGTTTTTGCGGAAATACAGGATTCCATTAATTACATCTGGGCGATCAAATCCAAACCGAAAAAAGGCTGGCTGCAATACCTGAAAAACAGGTTGTTGTCATTTTCGCTTATTGTAACACTGGGTTTCCTGCTGGTTGTAACACTTGGTGTAAACACTGCAGTTGATCTGCTGAGCGCGCGACTCGAACGCTACTTTTCTGATGTTTCCGTCATCATTTTCTCGATCCTGAATGTAGGATTGGTGCTGGTGATTATAGCCGCGTTGTTTGCGGTGGTCTTCAAGGTGCTGCCCGACGGACACGTACGCTGGAAAGAATGCCTCATCGGGGCGGGATTTACCTCTGTACTTTTCGCAATCGGTAAGTTTGCGATCAGTTTTTACCTCGGCAGTTCTGACCTGGGCGCCACTTACGGGGCGTCGGCTTCCATTGTTATTTTGCTTTCCTGGATTTACTATTCTTCCATTATCCTCTACTTCGGGGCTGAGTTTACCAAGGTTTTTGCCAAATCAGACGGTCACGAAATTCGGCCGAACGAGCATGCTGTGCTCCTTGTAAGACAAGAATTCCAGCAGGAAGCGCCGGGACAGCCCGTTGCAGGTGCACAAACAGAGCGTTCGGGCATTCATATTGACCCGGTAGGTGCCAAAAACAAGCTTTTTGACACAGTTTCGAACTTTATTGATGATAAGCTGAATGCGATACGTGCCGAAGTTTATGGACGCATATCAAAAATGGCGTCTCCGGCTGTGTACTACCTGCTGGCGGCGATTATCGGACTTTGCATGATGATTACCATTTTGCTCGTTGCAGGTCAGTTGCTAAACCGGTGTCTGGAAAGTGACTATCTCGGCTACCTGATATTGCTTGGATTTGTGATCCTGCTGCTGGTGCTCCACCTGGCGTTGCAAAGCAAAATCCGCAGTCTGATCAGCAAAGTACTCTTCAAGGTCAGCAAGGAAAACTAACAGCCTCTTCCTGTGGTTACTGCTGCTTTTGCGCATTAAATACAACAGGAAGCTCTACTTTGTATGCAACCGCCCGGCCATTCTGCATAGCAGGTGTCCAGGCGGGCATGTTTTGAATCACGCGGACAGCCTCCTCGTTCAATTCCTTCTTGCGGGGTTTCAATACCTGCACATCCTGGATAACACCAGTTTCATTCACGATAAAAGTGGTCACCACGGTTTGTTCTTTGCGTGTTTCGGGTTGTTTCAGATTTTCAGAAAAGTACTTTTGAAGCGCCTGCTCACCGCCCGGGAACTGGGCTGGCTGCTCTACTTTTGTAAAAACGCGAACCGGCAATTTGGAAGCTTCCTGTTGGGCGTACACTTTACCCGAAAGAATGACAAGGATTAGAAGAATGAAGTGTTTCATGACTGTTGTGTAAATGTTGACTGCGCAATGCTATCCTATCGAGAGGCAAATAGCAAGCCTCTTAATAACAGTCCGAAATAGTACAAAATCGACAGCTATGTCTATGGTTTATAAGTAAATTCAATGATCGCTCCCTGCTCTGCCGATTCTTCGGGATTCTCTCCTGACGGGCCGGAAGTGACCGCAGACTTATCGGTTACCACATAGATTTTCGTTCCGTCAGCCGAAACTGCCAAGTCACGGTATCTGACTTTATTCATAAAATACTCCTTTTCTTCCTCAACTCCTGTTCCCGCCGCATTCAACTTCAAACGCACAATTTTTCCTTGTTTAAGCGAGGTAATCAGGAGCGAGTTCCGCCAGCCCGGAATAGTGCCGGATGTGTAGGCAGCAATTCCCGATGGCGCCAGCGACGGCCAGTCGGGACTCTTTTTGCCTGCCCGTATCGTATCCGCAAATGCGAGCAACTGCTTGTTTTCTGTTGCAAAAAAGCTTTTAACAGGCGGCTCGAAGTTCTTGAGCTTTCCGGCATTCG
>NZ_JBHYGF010000471.1:0-2785 GCF_051859145.1 Dyadobacter sp. | reverse complement strand
CTTTTTGGCTCATCAATATACTGCGGCGCATACTTTCCGTAGCTACCGCAAACTACTTTGGCAGTAAATGCACCTTTCGTTGTTTGCAGAAAATAAGCTTTCGCCCCTGGTTTTACATCGTTCACCCTGCATTCTTCCAAGATTACCACACCAAGGCTCTGCGCGCGCAGACTCAGTTCATAATCCAGTGTAAACCGGCTGATACCAAAACCGCCCGATTTTAGATTTTGGTTGAGCATAAAACCACTTTCGGAACTGATCCCAAGTTTGCTGATCACCGGTATCCCGGTCTTTTCAAATGGGAACCCCAGCTTGTGCAGGAATCCATAGCTTTCCATTGAAATATACTCCCCGCAAACTTTGTGGAAAGGGTAGCGACCTTTTTCAAAAACAATGACAGACCGCTCCTGCTCGGCCAACTGGATCGCAAGACAAAGTCCCGAGAGTCCGCCGCCGATGATGGCGCATTCGTATTGTTCAGTCTGCATTTCCATAAACAATCACCTCGTGCCTGAATGCCCATTTGTTGCGCACCGAATATCGCCCGGCACCCGCTTCGCGCAGGATA
This sequence comes from Dyadobacter sp., assembly GCF_051859145.1. GTDB lineage: Bacteria > Bacteroidota > Bacteroidia > Cytophagales > Spirosomataceae > Dyadobacter. The sequence goes on along the minus strand of NZ_JBHYGF010000471.1, from coordinate 2,217 downwards.
GCGAGCCACTCGCGCTTCTTGAAACCTCGCAGTACAGAAAGTGGCGCATCGTGTTTGACGAGGTATGATTTTGAAAAAAGACGGGTAAGAAACTGGATCGAATAATACGCCAATGCATTCCTTTCCAGATCGTTGATGATCAGAATTACCTTGTGCTTCAATGCAAATGAAACCAGGTCCACCAGCTCGTTGTCGGTAAGATGGTGACAGAAAAGGCAGGCATGAATGATATCTGCATTTTCAACGTGATGAAACATTTCGCGGTAATCATCGCAGATCAGGTCAATTTTCAAATCACCTATATTTTGCTTCGCGTAATCGATGCAAACGGGCTTGATATCGATACCACAGAGTTCCAGCTCGTATCCCGCTTTTTTGTTCCAGCTTGCTATTCTCTTCAAGGTATCCCCTCCTCCGCAGCCGATATCAACCAGCGTATAAGATCTGTTTCTGCTCAATACTTTTTTCATTGCTGAAAACGAGATATCGTAACCTCCCAGCCAGTGGTTAATGAAATCAAGCTCGCGAAGATTCCGGAAAAGAGCAGCTGGCGGGATATTATCTTCGTCCAGCAACTCCTTACGTGGGCTCCTGTACTTAAACATACCGCAGTTGCATCGTCTCAATACTCAGACCGGGACCAAACGCCGCGCCGAAGATCCGGTCACCCTGATGTTCTGGCTTCGCTTTTTCCAAAACTTCTTTCAGCACAAAAAGCACGGTTGGAGAAGACATATTTCCATAATCCTTTAACACCTGGTAAGTGGGCGCGAGCAGACATTTATCCAGATCGAGTGCCAAGGCAAAATCATCCACAATGCGCTTACCGCCCGGATGCACAGCCCAGTGTTTATACTCATCTGCTTGCAATCCAATCGACTGCAGCATCGGTTTGATATTCTTGCTGATCAGATCAGGCACGTAGGATGTGAGCTTCATAATAAAACCCGTCTCGGAAAGCTGCCACGCCATATCAGAATAACCATTATGCAATATCATCGAGTTAAAAGATTTGATCTTAACCTGATGGGCAAAGTCGCCGGAAGGCTGGGAAGTAACTAATGCAGCAACTGCACCGTCACCAAAAAGCAGATTGGACAAGAGGTAATCTTCATTGTATTGCCTCTGAAAGTGGATGGTGCAAAGCTCGGTACAAACAACCAACACAGTAGCAGCCGGGTTACTTTTGCAAATGGCGTCTGCATTTTTCAATGCGATGATAGCTGCATTGCAACCCATAAAGTTGACGCTGCTGCGCTGTACGGAGGGATTCAGGTCCAGTTCCCGCATCAGCTCCACATCCAGTCCGGGCGCGAAAAGGCCGGTACAGGTGACTGTGATCAAATGTGTAATGTTATGCTTGATATTTTCGAAATTCCTGATCTTGTCTATAGCTTTTCTGGACAGTCTGGTAGCGTGCTGCTGGTACAGTTGCATTCGTTGACTAAGTCCGGGTTCCGGCAGCAGGTTGCGGGTTTTGTTGAAGAACTCAAATTCGGCAGGTTCCTTATCAAAGTCACTTATAACAGAATACCTCGTTTCAATCCCCGTTTTCCCGGCAACAATTTTGATCTTCCGCTGCGTAGTCAGGTCATCGGTTGATCCTGAGTAAAATGATGTGAGTGTTTCCTGGGAATAACGATGATCGGGAACGGCTGTCTCAATTGCTGATAGATAACTCAAGGGAATTCTGTTAATGATAATTAAAACTACGAAACAACTGTTCATGCAAATGGCCGCAATCCAGTTCATACGCATGGTATTCCGGAAATTGGCTTCGCTATGGTCTTTTTTTACCTTATAAAACCAGGTTGCGAAATAGATTACAATGGGAGCGAAAAACACCTGAATAATGAAAAAAATCATTCCCAGATCCAGCGCTGCGAAATACAGATAGTAGAACAGATTACACAGCAGGAACATTACTGCTGTGAACGCGAAAGTTCCTAAATAGCCCAGCTTGTAGCTCAATGTAATTACACCGTCTTTCAGATCCTGCTGATGTTGGTATATCTGCGTCAGCGGATAAGCGCCCGCAATCTGAAACGAGCAGCCCAACAGTACAAAGCAATTTGCCCGGGTCAGTTCAAGCGCCTGTCCCGAAATGCCGGCGATTGACATATAATACGTAAATGCACCCTGGAAAAATACCACGGTCAGAAAACCTGCTACCGGATATTTTTTGAGCCTGATTAAAGGTGAACTGTAAGCCCGGGA
>NZ_JBHYGF010000470.1:0-2795 GCF_051859145.1 Dyadobacter sp. | reverse complement strand
GTATGCGAAGGTGTTCCGCCAGCCCCCTGCTCCACATTCGTTATTGCCTGATAATCTGATTCTTTTACTATTGTCACCACTGATGCATTTTCGGAAGGTACCGCCACAAAAATAGCTTGTATTTAGACTGTTTTTAAACAATATATGAAAAGTTTTAAACCATCATATGGAAATATATCGGCCTTCATGTAATTTTTGAATGCCCGGCGCGACTAATTGATGCATAACTGTCCTGAATTTGATTGTGGAAAAACAATTTGTCGACCTGCTCGTCCCGGGCTCTCTGCTGGAAACCTTGCTGCTCGCAGCTGGACAGCTTAAAGGCTACCCTGGCGGAGCTGGAAGCGGACTGAGTGACCGATACCGGGTTGAAGTCACTCGCTGCAACCGTTTACCGGACGTGTTTTATTCCGTAACAAATGCATAATGCAGGCTTAATACGCAGTTAGTAGCGGCCAGATATCTTTGAGGTTTAATAAAACAAAACGCCGGACAGTCTGCTCCGGCGCTCTCAACTAACCTCTGATAAAAGAATTATGAAGACACGATTACTGCTGGCATATTTTGCCTTGCTGGTCGGATTTTGCATGCCTTTGCATTTGTCTGCCCAGTCTTTCACCATCACCGGTAAGGTTACCGGACCGACGGGTGCCGCACCTACCGGAGATCCACTACCAGGCGTGAGCGTACTGGTAAAAGGTACCAGCTCCGGGACTACCACCGACGCAAACGGCGCATTCTCATTGACAGTACCTTCTTCCAATTCCACCCTGATTTTCTCCGCAATCGGCTTCCTGCCGCAGGAGCAGACGGTGGGCAACAGAAGTGTTATTAATGTTGCATTGAAGGAAGACACCAAAATCCTGAATGAAGTAGTGGTGACTGCATTGGGTATTAAAAGAGAGGAAAAATCACTAGGCTTTGCGGCGCAGACGATCAATGAAAATGCGGTAAAAGATGCCAAATCCAATAACTGGGTCAATACGCTTTCAGGTAAAGTAGCCGGGCTGAATATCCAGGGCGCGGGCGCGGGACCAATGGGATCGGCGCGAATTACGTTGCGCGGCGAATCGTCTTTGAACCTCGACAACAACCAGGCGCTGATCGTCGTGGACGGTGTGCCGGTGAGCAGCCGCATTACCGGAACAGGTTTTAACTCCCACTTGTCGGCAGACAGCCCGGTGGATTACGGTTCGAGCTTGTCGGACATTAACCCTGATGATATTGAGAAAGTTACCGTGCTGAAAGGACCGGGCGCGACTGCATTGTACGGCAGCCGGGCAGCAGGCGGGGCGATTATTATCACTACCAAAAGCGGCGTACGTAAAGACAAGGGCATTGGTGTAACTGTCAATTCCAATTTCAGCGTCGAGCAGATCAACCGCTATCCCGACTACCAGTTTGAATACGGTGAAGGAAGAAGCGGCACTTACTTCTCTTACCTGGACAGCGAAGACGGGCCAAACACTGCCACAACCGTGGCCGCCGGAAGAGCCTGGGGGCCGAAGTTCAATGGACAAATGTACTACCAGTTTAACCCCAATTCCCCGGACGGAAGACCGACTGAACGCACGCCCTGGGTTGCCAACAAAGACTATATCTCCGGATTTTTCCAGACCGGTACCACTTTCTCCAACAGCATTTCCATCGAGGGCGGCAGCGAAAATGGCTCCGCGCGCTTGTCGCTCACGCATTTGAAAAACAAATGGATTATTCCTAATACCGGTTTTGAAAGGTTGAATGCAGCGCTTTCAGTAAGTCAGAAAGTTTCCAACCGTTTGAAGATCAATGGAAAAGTAAATTATACCAACAAGAAAAGCGATAACCTGCCGATGGCGGGATATAACAACCAGTCGCTGATGTACTTCCTGATCCTGGGTACCGCGCCCAACATCAAACCCGAGTGGTTTAAACCGTACTGGGAGCCGGGACTGGAAAATGTGAAACAAAGAAGCCCGTTCAACCCCACGCCCGACAACCCTTACCTGGGGATGTACGAAATGCTGAACAAAATGAACAAGCACGGCGTGATCGGAAATGTTTCTGCGAATTATGAAGTCTCCAAGAAGTTCGACCTGCTTGTGCGTACCGGTCTGGATATGGCCTTTGAATTCCGCTCTCAGCAGCGCCCGTTCAGCATGACGCGCTACCCGCGCGGGATGTACCGCGAGCAGAATGTATTTACTTACGAGTCGAACACCGACTTTTTACTCAATTATAAAGACAAGATCGGCGGGCTGATCGATGTAACTGCCTCTGCCGGAGGAAATGCAATGCGGCAGTCTTACGATTTCGCAGGCATGTACGCCGACCAGCTTGCACAACCGGGCATTTATCAGATCTCCAACAGTCTCGACCAGGCAGTTGCTGATCCTTTGAAAACCAAAAAAGCGATCAACAGTATTTATGCTGCAACGCAGTTTTCGTGGGATGAAAAGGTATTTGTGGACGTAACCGGGCGAAACGACTGGTCGAGTACGCTGCCTTATGGAAACAATTCCTTCTTTTATCCATCGGTTAGTTCCAGCTTTTTGCTGAACGAGCTTTTTACATTGCCGCGCGCAATTTCATTTGCCAAACTCCGCGCTTCGTGGGCGCAGGTCGGGAATGATACCAGACCTTACCAGACTGCCCGCTACTACGACCGGGTTTACGGAAACAGCTTTACCAACTCCAATACCCTTTTTAATGCGGGCCTGAAACCTGAGATTACCGCGAGCTACGAGTTTGGATTAGATGTTCGCTTGCTCAAAAACCTGGTGGGACTCGATGTGGCTTATTACAACAACAACAGC
>NZ_JBHYGF010000469.1:0-2837 GCF_051859145.1 Dyadobacter sp. | reverse complement strand
CAACTAGCGGGAAAACCGATGAAACATTGTTCAGCGACGGCTTGCACCCGAATGCGAAAGGTTATACTCTGCTCGGAAATGCAATTAAGCAGTACATGAAATAGCTTAGAGTACTACGCCAATGCCAAACAGGATCACAAAAAACAGCGTGGAAAGCGCCATTTGTTTGAGGTAGGGATCAAGTTCCTGTGCTTTCTTCAATGTGGAAATTGCTATCCCGTTTCTGATAAACAATGGGAAGCTGAGCAAAAAGAGCAGATTCTGAAATCCGGAAAAGTGAAAGTATGTATAAATCAAGACGCAGAGCATGCCAGTGACCAGGATAAACCAGTGATAAGCTATCGCCTTTTCACGTCCGAGCCGAACGGGAATTGAGTTCTTACCTGTGGCTTTGTCGGACTCGATATCGCGTATGTTGTTGATATTCAAAACGCCAACCGCAAACAAGCCGCAGCTCGTCGCAGGAAGTAACAGCGACCAATTCCATAAATGCGTGTGCAGGTAGCTGCTTCCGAGTACGCCCACCCAGCCAAAAAAGATCAGCACAGACAGGTCGCCCAAACCCACATATCCGTACGGGCGCTTGCCGGCAGTATACGTGATCGCAGCAATAATACAGGCGATGCCAATTCCGAAAAATACCCAGAAGGCACTTTTGGGCGCATCACTCAATGCGATTACCAACAAGGAAATACCGGAAATCAGAGCCAGTGCAGAAGACCAGATAATCGCTTTCAGCATCAGGGAAGCAGTAATATGCCCGGAATGCACGGCGCGGCGCGGACCTTCCCGCAAGTCGGTATCCTTTCCATTCACAGCATCCCCGTAATCATTTGCAAAATTGGAAAGTACCTGTAAAATAATGGTCGTAAGTACGCTCAATGCCGCTACTGACCAGTGAAAGTTTCCTGTCGAAGCAGCCAGAAAGCAGCCCATGATAATGCAGGACAATGATAGAGGTAAAGTTCTCGGCCGGGCGGCCTCAATCCAGGGGTTCATTTATTGATTAATAATTGTTGTCAAGCCTGAGCTCTCTGTTCGGCCCAATTGATAATTTGTTCAGCGAGAGCAAGTCCCTCTTTGGAAACATTCGCGCTTAGGTTTCCATCGTAGCTCATTGAAAGATGCAGTGTATCGTAAGCAGCCATAAAAGCACCCAGCATTTTCTTATCACGCATTGACAGTTCTTCTTTATACCAGTCAACACTTTTGCGACCTTTTTTCTTATCGCCAAAAACGCTGTCAAGTGCAACCAGTACTCCTGCATATGCAGTATGGCCTGCCATCTTAACGTACTTTCTGTCTTGATAAAGACCGTTTTCCTTTATCGCTTTTTCGCGTAATATTTCCTTAGCGTTGGAGAGGTAGCGTTTTGCTTCAATAATGTCTTTCATGTTAATGTGTGTTTATGTTAAAGAAATTGGAAGGTTCAGGCTGCCAATAGTGTAACTGGCAGCCTGCTATTTAGTAGTATCAGATTCCCACAGCTTTCAAAAACTCAGGATCTGTTGGCAATACCTTAGAAGCGAAGAAATTGGTCAGCTCGCCATTTTCATTCACCACATATTTGCAGAAATTCCAGGTTGGAACTTTGTCATTCCAGCCATTTAATTCTTTTGTGCTCAACCACTTGTAAATAGGCGCCTGATCTTCTCCCAACACCGACACTTTCTCAAACATCGGGAAAGTTACGCCGTAGGTTGCAGAGCAGAATGTTGCGATTTCTTCGCTTGTACCTGGCTCTTGTCCGCCGAAATTATTAGCCGGGAAGCCGAGTACAACCACCTTGTCGCCATGCTCTTTGTTGAATTTTTCCCAATCTGCATATTGCTTGGTGTAGCCGCATTTGGAAGCAACATTGAGGATAACCACTTTCTTTCCCTTGTACTTGCTCAAATCCACTGTTTTGCCCCCAACCAGTGATTTTACCTTGAAATCGTAAAGTGTTTGTTTTGCAGCTTCGTGTGTCGCAGGGCGTGATGCGGTTTCACTTTTATCAGCAAACAAACCGCCGATCAGAGATGTAATCATAATTAAAATCGATTTAAGAAAGCTCATATTAGTCTTGGTTATGGTTTATACAAATCTATCAATAAACGCGAGAAACTCAGCTTTACATACGCTCCGGAACTTCTATTCCCAATAACCCCAAACTTTTTTGAATTGTTTCCGAAACAACCTGCGATAATGCGACCCTGAAACGGACCGCATCCGGATTCGGATCGGAGAAAATGGATACCTCCGCGTAGAACTGGTTGTAAACTTTGGCCAGCTCAAATGCATAAAGTGAAATGATCGACGGTGCAAACTCGCTTGCTGCTGACGTTACTTTAAATGGAAACTGGGCCAAGGCGAAAATCAATTCACGCTCCGATTGGTGCATTGCGTAATCCTGACCGGGTATAACTGCTTCGATATTAGCCTGCTCCGCCTTTCTCATAATAGAGCGGATCCGTGCGTAAGTATATTGAATAAACGGTCCCGTGTGTCCCTGAAAGTCAATGGACTCCGCCGGGTTGAAGAGCATTCTTTTCTTCGGGTCCACTTTCAGCAGGAAGTATTTTAATGCACCCATTGCCAGCTGGTTATAAAGCTGCTTCGCTTCTGCACTGTCAAAATCATCAATCTTGCCCAGTTCCTGCGTGCGGTCGGCGGCAGTTTGTATCATTTCCGCAATCAAATCGTCTGCATCTACTACGGTACCTTCGCGCGATTTCATTTTACCTGACGGCAGGTCGACCATTCCGTAGCTGATGTGGTAGCAACCTTCCGCATAGGTTCTTCCCAGTTTTTTCAGGATTGCAAAAAGAACTTTGAAATGGTAATCCTGCTCGTTA
>NZ_JBHYGF010000468.1:0-22417 GCF_051859145.1 Dyadobacter sp. | reverse complement strand
GAAGATGTTTTTGGGGTAAACTTCAGTAAAAAAGCGGCACTGTTCAACAATTCACCCTGAATCCATCCAAATTTTCGGCGCCTTTATCAATTCAGGCTACCATTGGTAAATATCCCCGCACCTGATATCCTCCAAATTTTAGTAATATTGACCTGGTAAAACCAATGAATTTTAACCAGTTATACACGATGGCAGACTCTGAACCGGGTATTGGAAAGAAAATACTCAGCTTTTTTATCAAGGAGAGTGAAGAACCAGCCAAAGCTGTTCCGGCGACCAAGCCGGCGGCTGAACAGCCAGCGCAAACCGCCGCACCTACTGTGCCGAATGTAGCGGGCACTATGAACATTGACCGCAAGTTTGTGGAACATTTTGTAAGCCTGCTCGAAAAAGCCAATCTTCCCGGGCCCGACTATTTTGAGTATAAACAGGCTTTACAAAACATGGAAGGTCTTGGTCTCGGGGAGGAAAAGCAGTTCCAGGCAGCCTGGGCGAGCTTCAAGGCAATGGGCGGCGCAAAGGAAACTTCCATTCTGCAATCCTCTGCAAACCAGTACCTTTCCATCCTGGATAAAGACCGGAGCTCATTTTTGAAAGATGTAGAAAAAGCAATCAAAGACCGGGTAGGTGCATTGCAGGATGAGCAAAAGCGGCTGGAAGAATCAAACAACTCTCTGGCACAGCAATTGGCTGACATTCAAAAGAAGATAGATGAAAACAAAAACCGCCTCGGACAGATTTCAGGCGAAGTGGCAGAACAGAGCTCGAAGATCAATGCGAACAAAGACAGTTTTGAAATTACATATCTCAGCTTTGTTGAACAAATTAAATCAGACTTGAACAAAATAAACCAGTATCTCAAATAACCTGACTTCCCGACAAATGGCAACACCAGACTTTACACAAATAGGCGGATCGCAGGAGGATACCTCAAAGCGATCTTACTGGAGTAAACCCGAGGGGATCACCTCGCTTCTTTTTATAGGCGGTCTTGGCGCGGCTGCACTTTACTATTGGAACAAAATTGCCGCTTTCCTGATCGAGGTAACACAAAACACCTTGTACCTCGGCTTTTTAATGGCCGTACTTGCGCTGGTCATCTTCCTGTTTACGAGCAAGGATGTACGCACTGCTGTTTTCTTCCTTTTCAAAACATTGATGAGGAAAATCACCGGACTAGTTATCAAATTAGATCCGATCGCGATTATGAAAATTTACATTGATGATCTGAAAGAAAAGCGCGAGAAAATGCAGGGACAGATCAACACGCTCGCAGGTCAGCTGGTAAAGCTGAACAAGAATATCAATGAAAATAATGAGCGCATCAAGCAGAAGTTTGCCGAGGCCAACAAAGCCGGTACCATGCTCGATCGGCCTGGAATGAAGGAAACTGCTTCGCTGGCAACGATTGAAGGTGCAGGCTTGCAGGAAATGAATGAGAAGCTTTTTCCGCTTCAAAGGAACATGAAAACGGTTCTTGAATTTATGGAAAAGGTGAATAAAAGCGCCGATTACATTATTAAAGAGACAGAAATCAAAGTAAAGCTCAAAGAAGCGGAGTACCGGATCGTGAAGGAAAGCTCCAATGCACTGCGCACTGCGATCAGTATCTTTAAAGGTAACCCGGACAAAAAGTTCTATTTCGACGAGTCAATGGAGTATATCCAGGATGATATGAGCCAGAAGCTGGGCGAAATGAAGCGCGCAATGGACCTTTCACTGGACTTTATTAACGGCGTCGACGTGCAAAACGGGTTGTTATCCGATAAGGGGCAGGCTATGCTTGAAGCCTACAACTCCGGCCAGTTCAAGCTGATCCAGCTCGATAGCCCACAGGCGCCTTCCAGCCGGCCGACAGAGGTACCCAAGGATTCAAGCTACCGAGGTCTGCTCGACTAACAACATTTTTCAACTATTTAACATTATTCATCTTTAACACAAACCCATGAAAAGACTCACAGTAGCCGGCCGCCTGATCATCACGGCGCTTATTTTAGGAGCATTATTTGTAGGATATAAGTACCTGGGCGGCCAAAAAGCGCTCAACCAAATGGCAGAAGAGCGGGCGGAAAATCCCGAGAGTCAGGCCACAACTGCTGGCGAAGACGAAAGCGCCCCGAGCGAATCCACTGCCGGGAATTCAGAAGCAGTTAACTCCGATGCAGCCGCATTCAGCTATACCGCGCCAGCGCCGGTTGACGGGAAATTGAAAGGCGTTGTTGAGCTTGGCGCAAGTGGCTTCAATTCTTTCATTATCAAAGTTGACAAGCAAAAACACTGGTCGCTGGAAAAGTCTGAGTTCGGGAACAGCCTGGTGACTGAGAATATGGCCACGGACGAAGATATCCGCGTGGGTCTTAAAAAGTACATTGGCGGCATGCTCGACTTCGGTGTGGGCAGTAAAGACATCCATTTTGTAGTAAGCTCCGGCGCTGCCAAAGCCGATGTAACTCAGAAGATCACGCGCGTGTTGAAGTCGATAGGTTATGTGGTAAACCAGGTAACTGCCGAACAGGAAGGCCAGCTGGCACTTAAATCGGTGCTGCCTGCGGAGTATGCAGACAAGGCTTTTGTAGTGGATATCGGATCAGGTAACACCAAGATTTCCTGGATGGAAGGTGGCAAAGTTTCTGCGCTGGAATCGTATGGCGCTAAGTACTACCAGGACGGAGCAGACGATTCAAAGGTGTACGAAGAAGTATCCTCCAAATCAAAACAGATCCCGGCAGATAAACGCAAGACCTGCTTTATCATCGGCGGTGTACCTTTCGAAATGGCGAAGGAAGTACGTAAAGGCAAGGAACGTTACACTACCCTGAGCGAGCCACTCGCCTATTCCAAACTGACCAATGCAAAATCAAAAGCAGGAGTCAACATTTACAAAGCTGTAAAAGACGCGACCGGCTGCGACCAATTCGTATTCGACTGGGACGCGAATTTTACAATCGGGTTTCTTTTGAATTTATAAAAAGGAGGAAAGGGAGAAAAGGGAAGAAAGGGAGGATGGAGGAAGGATGAAAGGAAGTGGGATTTAAATTACAAATATAGTTTACAACTGTAATTTACAATATTAAACAAATTCAAATACCATCCTCCGTCTTCCCTTTCCTCCATCCTCCCCTTCCTCCCCTAACTATCCCTACCAGACAAACAAAAAAAAATGACGCTAACACAACTATTTCAGTACATTTCCTCCAATCCCTGGCCAGCTGTGGCCTTTTTTGCTTTCATGCCGGTTCTTGCCTGGTTGATTGGTGAGGTGGCAAATGGGAGCCGGGATGTTCAGTTCTGGGGTTATGTGTACGCGGTACTGGTATATGCGGTCAGTATTCCCGGCATTTTTGCATTTACGCTGAATATCTACCTTTTTCTTTTTGAAAGACAGAGTATCTGGCAAGCCAACATCATTTTGCAATTTTTACCTATCATTTCCCTTGCGTTGACGCTGATGCTGATCAAGCGCAAGATACCTTTTGCGTTAATACCCGGTTTTGGGAAAATTTCCGGATTTCTCACGCTCATTGCTGCGCTCATCGGATTGATGTGGTTCTTCGACCGATTGCACTTAGTAGCATGGACTTACGTTCCATTTTCTGTGATTTTGATAGGCTTTGTACTCACTTTGCTGGCGATTAGATTTGCATGGAGCAAACTGTTCTGAAATCCGGTACATATATCCAAATCTCCGTGCGGGCTGAACAGAAGCTTGCAGCCCGCAAGTTGGTGGAGCATTCGCTCGCGCACCATCGGGTATCCAATATTTGGGACAAAGCACAGGTATTACCCGCCAGCACAAGGATGCTCCGCTTCACAGGCACGCTCGGCGAGATTGTTTTCGCCGACTCCTTTCACCTGCCCCGCCCTGGCCGGTCTTTCGGTGCGATCGATGGGCAGGATTGGGGACAGGATTTTTTGATCCGGTCGGACCTGATGGACTTTGCTGTGGATGTGAAGTCAATGAAGCGGCGCGCTGGAAATCTCGCAGGAGACTATGTGCTCAACATTCCTTCTTCACAGCTGAACAAGCCGGGCTCCAAAACCACGCACTACTTTTGCATTTCATTTCACCAATCAGAAATAGCCGGCACCGTCGCTTCTTTGCTCGGGTTTATCGACAAGTCGGCACTGCAAAACGGGGAGATCGGCCGGTTTTATGCAGCAGGTACCAAACGGGTAAGAGCCGATGGTACTGCATTTACATTCAATGAGGATACTTACGAAATCCTGTTCAACGAAATTGCCCCGGTGACACCAACCGCCTACATCAGATCGTTGAAAGGGTTTCGGATTTGCGCTTTGAAATAAGTAGTTTTAGGCACATTCTATCCCCACAACCTTTCAGCCGGGAAACTTACCAGGATTTTATTCTCGTCAATGGCATCACAGTCACGCACTTACCAGAAAAAAAAGCTCCTCGGGCAAGTTTACACACCAGCACATATTGTCGAAAAAATCCTGCGACTCTGCGGATTCTATCAGGCAGATCTAACGTCGGCTTCAATTCTCGATCCAGCCTGTGGCGACGGTCGCTTTCTGGTTCCGATCGCCTCTCATATTATCGAAACTACTCCACGTGAGCTGCTCCCGAAAAGACTCCGGCAAATTCACGGCTGGGACATTGATCCACTCGCCATTGCCGCCTGCAAAGCCAACTTGGAAACATTGTTAAAGCCACTCGACATTTCCGTTTCCTGGAACTTGTCCGTACGTAATGCATTGACACAGAAAGCAAAAAAGCATCGGTTTGACTTTATCGTAGGCAATCCGCCGTACATCCGAATCCAGCACCTGGAAGAACAGCAGCGGACTTATATCAAAGCGCATTACGCATTCTGCCGCTCCGGGTCTACCGACGCCTATGTCGCATTCTTCGAGCTCGCCGCCACGCTCCTGTCGGAAAACGGCATTTGCGGCTTTATTACGCCTAATTCTTTCTTTATCTCCGAAACGGGCCGGCCACTCCGCTCCTATTTTCAGGAGCAGCAGAACCTGATCCACATTACCAATTTCGCGGAGATCAGTGTGTTTGAAAATGCTTCCACTTACACGGCAATCACTGTTTTCGGCAAGCAGCGAGCTCCGGATTTTACTTTTGAGAAATGTATTTCTTCTGACTTTTCATACGCTTCCAGGCGCATTGCATTTACAGAACTGACTGATCCCTGGCAGTTGTCGGTATCCGCCACCGAGACGCAGGAAGGTAGAAAATTAGGTGATATCTGCCAGATTTCAGTCGGACTTACGACGCTGGGAGACGCTTATTACCTGTTTTCTATTTTGGAGGAAAATGACGGGATTGTTTATGCAAAAAACAAGAACGGCGACTATGAGTACCTCGAAAAAGCACTTCTTAAACCGGTTATTAAAGGCTCCAAACTAAAAGCGGCGACGGATCCGGTGACTGAATACATTCTCTTTCCCTATCAGAAAAATAGCTCAGGAAAACAGCAGGTTATCGATGAAGAAACATTGCAAACACAGTTTCCGAAAACTTTCTCCTATTTTCTTAAAGTAAAATCCGCGCTCGATCGTCGTGATAATGGAAAGCCTAATCCCGTTGCCTGGTATGCATTTGGCCGCTCGCAGGGTTTGGATAGTTCATTTGGAAAAAAGATCATTTTTTCTCCCATGAACAAAAAGCCAAACTTCGTGCTGTACGAAAATCCCGATGTGACTGTGTATTCCGGGTATTTTATCAAGTACGACGGTGATCACGAACAATTGTTAGCTCAGCTCAACTCGCAAAGAATGGCTGACTTTATTGCCGTGGCAGGACGGGATTTTCAGGGAGGATACAAAGGTTACAACAAAAAGGCGATTGAAAATTTCATAATAACAAACCTGGTACCAGCCTGACTTTCAGTCGAAATTTGTAAAAACAATGCTTTTCAAAAACGTTTAAATAAACGAACGTTCATTTATATTTGCTTCATGAAAACATGTACAGGAATTGAGAACAAGAGACGTCAATAAAGAAGCACTGATCAGGCAAAAGGCTGTTGAAATGATCGTAAATCATGGTTTCGATGGTTTGAGCATGCATAAACTGGCCAGGGCGGCGGGGGTATCCGTGGCTACTATTTACATTTATTTCCACGATCGCGAGGACCTGATCCAGCAGCTTTACACCGACGAAACCAACAAGATGTTCGATGCAACATTAAAGAACTTTGATCCTGAGTCGCATTTCGATGAAGGATTAAGGGTACAGTGGCTTAACCGGATGCATTACTGCCTGGAAAATCCATTCAGCCACACATTTATCGAACAGCTGCGCCACTCTCCGCTGGTCAGCCGCTCCAATGTAGGCACCCGATTTACCGAGGCAATGGGAAGGTTCGTACATAAGGCGATTGAGCGCAGGGAAATTGTGCCGCTTCCTGTTGAGATTTACTGGTCGGTTGCATTTGCGCCTTTGTATCAGCTGGTTAAATTCCATATTGCGAAGTCAAGCATGCCCGGCAGACCGCCTTTCATTTTCGATGAAGAAAAAGTAAACCAGACACTCGGACTGGTGCTGAAAGCTTTGAAACCCCAACCTTAAGAGCATTCAGCATCATCCCGAACAACTACTTAGCTATGAGCCACCACGTTTACAAAGAAGAATACGTCCTCGTTTTCAGGACGAATGTCAAAAATAAGCGGCATGTTAAGTCCATATCGCCGCTGCTTGACGGACATACCAGTATCATCAAATGGAATATAGACCTTGGAGATATTGATAATGTGCTCCGGGTTGAGGCCACGCAGCCTGAATGTGCGCCTGTTATCGCGCTTTTGCAGCAGGCCGGTTATGCATGTGAAGAGTTAACAGACTAATCGAACCAATACATGACAGAACAAAAAAAGCCGACTTTCACCGGCTACGAGAAATTTATTATTGCATTGCTGGCCTTCTTACAGTTCACGGTGGTACTGGATTTCATGGTACTATCGCCGCTGGGCTACATTCTTTTGGAAAAACTCTCGATTACAACCAGCCAGTTCGGGCTGGTTGTTTCGGCTTATGCATTCAGTGCGGGCGCGGCGGGGCTGATTACAGCGGGCTTTGCAGACAAGTTTGACCGAAAAAAGTTACTGCTTTTCTTTTATACAGGATTTGTAATCGGGACTTTCCTATGCGGTATTGCGCCAACTTACCATTTTCTGCTGGCAGCAAGGATTTTCACAGGACTTTTCGGCGGGGTAATCGGCTCGATCGGCTTCGCGATTATTACCGATCTCTTCCCGATCCAGGTCCGCGGTCGTGTGATGGGGTTTGTTCAAATGGCATTTGCGAGCAGTCAGGTTCTGGGGATACCAATCGGATTGTACCTTGCAAAAGAGTACAGCTGGCACGCGCCGTTTCTGATGATCGTCGGGCTGAGCATTATTGTTGGGGTGCTGGTCGTATTTTATATGAAGCCGATCAACGCGCATTTGAAGTTGCAAACGAAGACGAATGCATTCCAGCACTTGGGTAAAACTTTGGCGAAACCTTCCTACCTGCAGGCTTTCGCCGCCACGACCCTGCTCGCCACCGGCGGCTTTATGCTGATGCCTTTTGGTACTGCTTACGGGGTCAACAACCTCGGCATTCAGGAGGCGCAGCTACCTACATTATATATGGTGACTGGCTTGTGCATGCTTGCATTCAGTCCAATGATCGGGAAGCTGAGCGACAGGATCGGGAAGTATAAAGTGTTCCTCTTGGGTTCCTTCATTGCTTGCGTGATGACACTCATTTATTGCAATCTCAGCGTCACACCACTTTGGATTATTATCATATTGAACATCCTGCTTTTTGTCGGCATCACGGGCCGGATGATCTCCGCTTCGGCGCTGATGAGTGCTGTTCCCGAGCAGCAAGACCGGGGTGCTTTCATGGGGATCAACTCGTCGGTCCAGCAAATTTCAGGCGGCATTGCTTCGCTGATCGCTGGATTTATCGTCCACGAAAGCAGCACCGGCTTCATTGAAAATTATCCTCTGCTCGGAAATGTGGTTGTGTTCGCCATTGTGGTGACTGCATTTTTAATGTATCGTATTCACAAGTACGTTACCCATAAAGTACAGGCGACAGCAGCACCGGGAACAGCTATTTAGTTTTTCAAAAACAATCCACCAGTTCGGCGACATTGCTTTTCCATTTAACGGAAAACCAAAAGCCAGCTGGTGGATTTTTTTGTTAAAACTATATTGGATATAGCCTATTGTTTTCCAGGAACTTACATTGAACAATCTTAAACTTAAAAAATAAATTCTTTTAATACTTTTCGATCTTTTAAAAAGATTTATACATTTACAAAGACAAAAACTTTTGAAGCATTTTATTCATTTAGATTAGTAGTAAAATTATTTTACGTTTATTTACGTATCCGATGTGAAATAAACGACAATCATTTTATACTAATAATACTTTTTAAATGAAAATCATCAGTATTGTCAACAACAAGGGTGGTGTGGGAAAAACTACGTCTGCTCAGAGCATTGCTGCCGGTCTCAGCAAATTTGCGAATGCAAGGGTGCTGGTTATTGACCTGGATGCACAAGCGAGTCTTACAAAAAGCTTCGGCATTCAACACGCCGGCTTGAAAAAAGACAGTGGCTCGTTCATCACCGGTGAATATGAATTTGACGAGATTGTAAAGCGTGTTGGCGACATTGATGTATTGCCCGGATCGGCAGAAATGATCCACCGTGAAGACACGATCAGGTCGGCCCCCGTTTTTCCATTCAACCTGAAAATTGCATTGGAGAAAGTAAAGGAGTTGTACGATTTCGTGATCATAGACTGCCCTCCTGCCCTATATGGTAACACGAGGCTGGCGCTGGTTTCCTGCCACCAGTATTATGTTCCGTTGCAGGCTGAATTTTTGAGCTATGAAGGTTTGAGAAACTTCCTGGTTTACTCTGCCGAGATTAAAAAAATAAGTCCGAGCACAAACCTTGGCGGCGTTTTCGCAACGCGGTACAACCCGAAGATCCGCAAGAAAATCAGCCACGAACTGATCAACGCGACCAGGGAGCAACTTGGTGAAGTATTTATGGATTCGTACATTCGCGATAACATAGCCCTGTCTGAGGCTCAGGCAAACGGCACAACGATATTCGATTACGCGCCCGACAGTAATGGCGCAGAAGATTATTACAAGCTAACTAAAGAAATACTCGAACGAATTAATAACTGACACTTATGGCAAAAGAGAGGAAATTTGATTTTGCGCCACTTCCGCTGGTAGCTGATGTCCAGGAAGAGCCAAACAAACCCACCGAGGTGATTGAGGGAGCGCCAACCAAAGTTACATTCGATTGTGACTACATTCTCATGGAAAACATGAAGGATTACGGGTATTGGGAAGGGCTTACGCAAAAAGACATCATCCTTGAATCTTTAAAGCTGTATTTTCAGGATAAAGAGATCCGTCCGCGGCCAGACAAAATCCGCAACCGTACAAAGGTAGGACGGAAGCCTAAATCACTTACCGACTAACATTCATAAAAAAGTCTCTTTGCGGAGACTTTTTTACTTTTACTGCACAGCCAGCTTACCAGAAAACTCCCGTTCACCATTTGTAACCTTATACAAATACACACCAGCCTGGATTGGCAGCTTCAATTCCGTTTCACGTGTAAAAGTTTTTGTGCGAATGATCTTGCCTGAAAGGTCCAGAAGTGTGAGTGTAGATTTCCCGGCCATATTCGTGGCGACCTTGATAAAGTCACTGGCTGGATTGGGTGAAACCCGCACCCATTCTTCCGGCCCATTTCCGGCAGACAGCAAACGCTCCACTAGTAGCTCCGTCTCCGCGCTGGCTGAACAACCGTAAACATCAGTTCCAGTCACCGAGTACTTCCCCGAATGTTCCTTAATTGCAACCGGAATGGTAATCTCAGCGCCTGTTGCCGTGAACTCACGCGGCCCTTTCCAGGTGTAAGTACTCGCACCTGTTGCATTCAGGACAATGCTACTTCCTTCGAGATAGGGGCTTTTGTTTGTCACTTCGATCACCGGTAGTGGCAGGACGGTGATTGTCACACTCGCTTTCTGGTCAGTAGCGACACAGGAGGCTTGAATGGACGTTGTTTTGTCTGGCTGTATCCGGATCGAGCTGGCAGTTTCGTCGGTCGACCAACTTACTTCCCCCGGGCAGCCGGAGGCGGTTAGCGTTACAAAACCGCCCACGCACAAGCTGTCGTCGCTCGCATTGATCTTCAATATGGCGGGTGAATTGGATTTCAGGTTCCATTGAATCTTCCTGACGCGCTGCTGAGCCAGCGCTTCCGATCTGCTCAGGTGCGTGGAGTCGAAAACGGTTGCAGTCAATTTTCCCGTTGCAGGCAGATCCGAGGGTGCTAGTGTAATTTCATCGACACCGGCAGCCACTTTCTTTCCATCTATATCCCATTCAACATACAGGGAGTTGGGCGCAGGTTTCAGCAAGCCCAGGCTGAATTTGGCTGGCGCCGTCACCAGGTATTCCGATGCATTGTCTGGCTCTATTTGCTCAACCGGATTGACCAGTGACAAGATCGTTTCGGTAGTCGCTTCCCGGCATACTACACAAAACTGCTGGTTCAAATATTCCATTAAACAAGTCGCATTCGAAGGCTTATGCCAGGTAGCAGCAGGGCCGTCTTCCCCGTGTTTATAAATCCCTATTCCGGGAATATCCAGCCAGTTTTTCCATTTCACCCGAGAGCGATCGGTCACAGCTGTCATATTGGGCGCCTCCCTTCCATATTGGGGACCGGCCCAATACTCGTCGTTCAATGCGGCAAATGTGTGGCCGATTTCATGCGCACCTATCGTATTGGCGCTTTCGTTCAATGTATGTACCGCGATAGAACCACCCGAGCCGCCGTAAAACTGGGTATTTACCAGCATTACCGTCAGGTCGTAAGCAGGAAAATTGGCGGCTAGTACATTGAATGCAACGCCATAGTTTACAGTTACCAACCGGTGTATGGAAGAACCGAAAGTCCCGCCGTAAAAGGTTTTCTTCTGTCCGACAGGCTGGTCCGGGTAAGCGTCGGGCGCAGTTCCCGGGTTAGTCACTCCGCTTTCTTCGGAGGGTGTTGGAATGGAGAAGAAATTAAAGTAGTTGCGGTACTTATTGTACGGCGCATAATCGAGAAAAAACTCGGCAAATTTGCGCGCCTCTTCGTTAAACTTAGGGAGCTGCTCTTTCGTAAATCCGTCTCCCAGTATAACAACATTAATGCGGTTGTTGACCGGACCCGATTTATACAAGGTATCGACGGGAAAAGTTTGTCCGAAAACGCGGGATAAAAGGAGGGTAAATACTAGTGTGGTAAAGGTTCTTTTCATTGTTTCAAATTCAGTGTATAAATCTTTACTGGTTGTTTTCCCGGTTTTACGCTGAAAAACTCCAACTTTTCAATGTTTGGGTCGGCTTGCATGCGCATCGTAAATGAACCTTCGGTCGCAAACTGCTTCTTACGCGTGATCGTTCCGGAGGGATCAGGTACTTCCACTTCACGGAAAAGCGGATGTTCAAAAACCATCGGGATTTCCAATGCACTTGTCCTGTATCTCGGTATCACCTGGATCTGGTAAGGGTACTCGACCGACCGCCGCAGGTTCTTTAATCTGCCCGCGCCCGAAACGGAGCTTACAAGGCTGATCTTTTCCATATCCCCCTTTTCAGGCTGACTAACCAGGAATTCCAGAAAGAGTATCTGATCTGCGCTTTCCGGGTTGAACATTCTCACATCATTTAAATCCAAAACCGCCAACCGTTTGCTGCATCCTGAAAACAGCAGCGCTGTTAGTAAAATGTAATTCAATATAAATTGCTTCTGCATGCACACCGGTTTAGGAATCTGGTCTTGGTAAATTTACATCATTCCAAAGCAAATTCACAGCCTGGCAAGACCCGTTTATCCAAAGTACGACCCGACCGTTGAACGAACGGTTGCATTAGCCTGCAACATCATTGCAATTAACTGATTTCCAGCACCTGAAACCCTGTTGCACACCTTTCAACCCTATATTTGAAAATCAATTAACGAGTTACTAATGGAATTGGAGAATAAGAATAAGGCACAAACCGACTCAGACGATTGCTGCTCAGGCGATCACGCACATCAACACAAAAATTCACACGAACACAGTCACGAGCATGACCACGACGGCCACGATCACGATCACGGAAATAATGGAGATCAGGGATTGCTGCAAAGTCGCTGGATGCTCTGGCTCAGTTTAGCAATACTGCTCGGTACACTTGCAGCCACATTCATCTTTAAAATTGAAATCATAAGGCCGGTAGAAATCACATTGATGCTGATCGCCTACCTGCTGGCGGGAAATAAAACCATCCTTGCAGCCGGACGAAGAATAATGCGCGGCGACTTTTTCAATGAGTTTACATTGATGACCATCGCGACGCTAGGCGCATTCTACATTGGCGAGTTCAGCGAAGGCGTGGCGGTAATGATCTTTTACGAAATCGGCGAGCTTTTCCAGGACCTCGCAGTTAGCAGGTCGAAAAACTCCATTAAAGCATTGCTTGATATCCGCCCTGATTCAGTTACCGTGATCAGAAAGCTGAAAAATGTACAGACCACACCTGGCGACGTCCGCATTGGCGAATCAATCCTGGTGAAGGCAGGCGAAAAAGTTGCTCTGGACGGACGGTTACTCTCCGAATCAGGCGTTTTTAACACCGCCGCATTAACCGGAGAACCGCGGCCGGATGTAATTACGTCGGGTAAGCCGGTGCTCGCCGGCATGATCAATACTGAAAAAGCAGTTGAAATCGAGGTTACTGCGCTTTTCAAAGATTCCAAACTGTCGCGGATCCTTGAAATGGTGCAGGATGCAACTGCAAGAAAAGCACCTACGCAATTGATGATCAGCAAACTGGCCAAGATCTATACGCCGATCGTATTCCTGCTGGCCGTACTGATCATCTTTGTCCCCTATCTTTTCACCCCTGATTACAACTTTGATCAATGGCTGTACCGCGGCATGGTGTTTCTCGTAATAGCCTGTCCCTGCGCGTTGACTGTCTCCATTCCGCTGGGCTATTTTGGTGGAATTGGTCTCGCTTCGCGAAATGGTATCCTAGTAAAAGGCGCCAATTTCCTGGACGTGATGACAAAGATCGATACCGTGGTTTCTGATAAAACGGGTACTCTTACCAAAGGTGTGTTTCAGGTCCAGCAGGTGGAAACCACGATGAATGAAGCCGATTTTGTTCAGCTGGCTGCCTCGCTTGAAAACTACTCTACACATCCGGTGGCCAAAGCCGTAGTTGCATTTGCAGCTGAGCAGCGCCTGGACAAACCGGCGCAAGTAGAAGAACTGTCGGGACTTGGGTTGAAAGGGATCGTAAACCAAAAGCTGGTACTTGCCGGTAACCTGAAATTGCTTGAAAAGTTTGCAGTCTCCTATCCCCCATCACTTTCAGACATTCCTGAAACAATTGTGGCAGTGGCAGTTGACGGTACTTATGCAGGGCATTTTATCATTGCTGATGAAATTAAAGAGGATGCAGCCGCTACGGTAAGTGAGCTTGGCAAAATGGGCATTGAAACCATCATGCTCTCGGGCGACAAGCAGGCGGTGGTTAACAGTACTGCGAGCCGGCTGAATATCGCCAAAAGCTACGGCGGGTTACTGCCCGAGGATAAAGTCCGTGTAGTAGAGCAGCTCAAAGCGGAAGGCCGGCGCATTGCATTCGTGGGCGACGGTGTTAATGACGCCCCCGTGATCGCATTGGCTGACGCGGGTATCGCCATGGGCGCGCTCGGGTCTGATGCTGCGATTGAAACCGCAGACATTGTGATCCAGAACGATCAGCCTTCCAGGATCGTTTCGGCGATCAGGGCGGGGAAAGTGACACGCAGCATTGTTTACCAGAATATTTCACTGGCAATGGGCGTCAAGCTCGCCGTCATGATCATGGGCGCAGGCGGCATTGCTACACTCTGGGAAGCTGTGTTCGCAGATGTTGGCGTAGCGCTACTTGCGATCCTCAATGCTTTCAGGATCCAGGGCAGGAAAATTTAACATTGCTGCCGGTACCAGGAGCACCGGCAGCAATCAAACGCCTTTTTACAAGGAATCAGACAATCGGTACAGACCGGATACCCGCCGCTTTTTCAAGCGCCAGTGTAACGCGCTCAAAGCGGTCAACATTACCCCGGCTGCTGTCAGATACTGCCTGCGCCACGGACGGCCGATAGTCACCCCCCAGCTTCGTGTTAAAGAACGGATCATTCGCCGCAAGTACGCCGCGCCAGTTCTTTCCAACAATATTCCTTGATTTTACAAAACGTATCAGAAGACGTTCTTTGATGGACAATCCACCATACTCGGAAACTCGTGTTTGCAGTTCGCTCATTTGATGTGAAGTTGTGTGTGTTAATTTTGTAATTTCCGCATTACTAAAAACGGTATATACAAAAGTATATATTTCTTATTACAAAGTCAAGCAATCGTATACTTTAAGTTGAGAAAATGTCAATAGTTGGTCAGAGAATTAGAAAATACCGCAAATTATTGGGATGGAGCCAGGATCTGCTGGCAGAAAAAATTGACAGGAAGGACAAACAAACTATCTCACACTGGGAAACTGGCAAGAGTGATCCTTCTCTTAAAGAGGTGATCAAACTGGCGGAAGTCCTCAATGCAACAGTTGCCCAGCTTGTTGGCGAAGCGCCTATGTTTGAAGAGCCAAGAGAAAATTATGTAATGCTTAAAAAGGACGATCTGATCGAGTTGCAGCGGAAAGCGCTCGAACTTGAAGACGAGCGGATCAAACACCTCAAAGACCAGCTCAAAGCATTGCAACCTTCTGAAACGGAAGAATCTGAATCAGCTGAGCCGGACAGTTCGTTGGAATAGCATCTTGAAGCCCAGCGCGCAGGTAGCACTCACTACTATCAGCGCGAGCCAAAGTACCTGGTAACCCCACATTGCAGCGACATAGCCGCCCAGCGCGGGACCTATGATCTGCGCTACGGCCTGTGACACTGAGTAGGCAGCGGAATACTTTCCCCTGCTCATCTCGCTTGCGCGGTTCATTACAAATGTGCTGATGTAGGGAATAGCAAGCATTTCGCCAATCGTAAACAGCAGCACTGCGATTCCCGCAAGGACTACGGGCAACACAAACGGGACAACCAGCGCAAGAAAAGACAACGCACTGAAAACTACGCCGGCGACAATGTAAGCCGAGTCAGACCACCGGTCTCTCAGGTTCTGTATCAGGACCATTTCGAACAATGCGATGACTAACCCGTTCATCCCCAATAACAAGCCGATTGTCGACTCACCAATGTGCATTTGTTCTTTCCAATACACCGGCACCAGTCTGAACAAAAGCGAAAAGCAAACCATATAGAGCGTGACCATGATCAGAAAACGCAGGAAAAACCCGTCAGTCCATGGTGATTTCCCGAATATCGCGTCTGCTTCATTGACCGTCGCTTCCCGGTTGATCTTCGCTTTTGGCAGTAATATAATGATCAACACACCGGCAAGCATATACACGATACCGTCAACCCAGAACAGCAGGTGGTAGTTAATGGCAGCAAGAATGCCGCCCATTGAAGTACCGAAGCCGAAGCCAATGTTGGTAGCCAGGCGGTTCAATGCATAAGACCGGGTTAGATTGCCGGTCGTCGAGTAAGCGGCAATGGCAGTACTATTAGCTGGCTTAAAAGCTTCTACAAAAAAGGCGAGCACAATTACCAGCACGCAAATCCAGAAAAAACTGGTTACCAGACTGAAAATAATAAAGAAGATACCGCTCAGGATCAGGCTGAAAATCTGCACAGGCCGAAAACCCCATTGATCTGTGAGGTAACCGCCCGCCATGGCACCCAGCACCGACCCTACCCCGAACAAAGTAATCACCAGCCCGGCCTCGGCAATGCTCCGGTGCAAGCTCTGGGTAATGTACATGCTCATAAACGGAACCGCCATATACCCGCATCGGTTGACCAGGATAACGACACTTAATAACCAGGTCTCCCTGCTGAGCCCGCTGAATGCGGTACGATAACTTGCGGCAATTTGACGGTACATAAACTCACTGCATTGATCCTGCAAATCTCACAACAAATTCCTGATAATCGAGACACTTTCTTCCAATTCGTTGAGGTTGGAAGATGCAAAGCCAAGCCTGACCGTGTTTGTAAACTCTTTACGCTGGCTAAAACCCGAAGAGCAATACAGGTCTTTCTGCGACGCTTTTGAGGCAAGATGAGGTAAGTCAATGTCGGCGTTGAATTTTGCCCAAACAGCCATTCCACCGTCAGGTACCTCAAATTGCAGGTAATTACTGAGCTCAGATTTTAATAGTTCGGTAAAATGATCGCGTCGCTGCCGGTATATCCGGACTGACTTTCTTAAATGCCTTTGTATAACACCCGTTTGCATCAGCTCGGCAATGGCATTTTCCAGCATCTGATCACCCTGTCGGTCAACAATCCTCCTGAGCAGTGCCAGCTCAGAAATAATATCTTCCGGTCCCACCAGAAAACCTACCCTGAATGCGGGTGAAATGGTTTTGGTAAAAGAGCCGCAATAAAGTACCATTCCGTGCTGATCCGCACCTGCTAGCGGCAACAGCGGTTTACTCATATAATGAAAATCGTAATCATAATCGTCCTCAAAAATGGCAAATCCGTATTTTGCAGAGAGCTGCAGTAATGCAATCCTGCGATCAGGTCGCAATGCGACGGTTGTAGGATAGTGATGATGCGAGGTCACGTAAACCAGTCGGACCGGCTTCTGCTCACAAATTTGTTCCAAAGCTTTTACATCCATTCCATACTGATCGACCGGTACCTGAACAATGCTGGCACCTGCGTGTACGAAATTCATCATTGCTCCCGACCAACCATGCGAATCAACTGCAACAATATCACCCTTGTTCAGCAATGCACTGCTTACCAGGTTAACACCCATCGTAACACCCCTTGTAATCAGTACATTGTCAGCAGTTGTTTTTAGTCCGCGCGTTTCATTCAGATGAGCAGATAGTTCCTGCCGCAGCCAGGCAGATCCTTTTGTATCGCCGTACCCCAATCTCACATACGGATTTCCACGGATCAACTGGCTCCGGTAAGCGCGCGACAAATCGTCAACAGGTGCGAGCCGGGCATCCGGAAACCCGTCATCAAGATGCAGGCGGCTGCCGGATTTTAGGACAGCTTTATTTAAATGCGTCAACTTCCGGAATGTAAAACCTGCTTTACTTAACGCAGTGATGTTATCTCCTCCCGGCTTGGTAGTTTTCTCAGATGCCATTTCCGGCAAGCTCCGCGCCACGTAAGTGCCGCTTCCTGTGTGACTTTCGAGCCAGCCTTGTGCCAGAAGCTCGTCGTAAGCCTGCACGATCGTTCTGCGATTCACTTGCAAAAGTATAGCCAATTGTCTGGAACTTAGCAGCCTGTGCCCCGGCTGCAAAGTCCCGTTTCGGATCAATGCAGTGAGTTGACCGGCTATTTGCAGATAGAGCGGACTCCTGCCGGATCTGTCAGGGCTAATAAGAGATGAAAGTGGCTGCATTAATTGGACTACCTAGATTCTAAATATTGGATCTTTCTACAAGTCCAATTAAGTTGGAATTTTGAAGAAAAACAAGATCATGAACAACATACCATCCCACCTCATTCCCAGCAGACAGGCGAAAAAAGCCAGCTACGACCGCGAAACGATCGATCCCATTCTTGATGAAGCACTATACTGTACCATCAGTTTTGTGATTGACAACAAACCGTTCGCTATTCCTACTGCTTTCGTCCGGTATGACGACAAAATTTACATTCACGGTTCCGTAGGAAGTCATTTTATCAGGGAGATCGAAAAGGGCATTCCGGTTTGCATTTCAGTTATGCTGACTGACGCGCTGGTAGTTGCGAAATCCGCATTCAGTCACTCTGTGAATTACCGGTCAGTGATCATGTTTTCCAAAGCGGAGAAAGTAGAGGATCTTGAAACAAAACGGGCTGCATTTGAGTGGCTTACTAACAAAATAGTCCCTAACTCCTGGGATTACCTGCGGCCGATGACAGATTCGGAAGTGCGCAAAACAACTGCGTTGGCATTCCCGATTTCCGAAGCGTCGGCTAAAATGAGGACGGGTATGCCCAATGATGAACCGGAAGATCTGGATTTGCCGATATGGTCTGGCCTGATCCCCACACCTACCCTTCGCCATGCACCTGTACCTGATGAGAGCAGCAAATTGATTCCACTTCCTGAACATTTGAGATAAGCGTGCAACCTTGGGCTTGAGTCTGGCATCTTTCGGGAAATGATGCCAGATTTAAACAATGCAAACCATGACCGGAAAGGAACTATTTGACCGCTATCAATTGGCTGCACTCGCAAAAGGACTTGGATCTCAGGAATTTCACTACGGAAATATATTATATCAGGCATTGAAAATTGAAGGCGAAGAGAAAGTTTTTCAATTGTTGGAAGCAGCCGAAAAAAGCGGAAAACGCATTGTGCTCAGCTATTCAGCGGCAAACCAAATTAATTTAATCGAACCCGATATTGCTATAATCGGATGAAATGAGAAAAGAGGTTGCCTGTCGACAACCTCTTTCTATTTTAATGCAAGAAAATGCTTTTCATTTTCCAAAAGGCGTGTTTCTTTTGGTCCAGTTTCAATGAATTGCCTAATTGCGCGAAAATGGAATTTCTTATTGTTATAGTTTTTTTGGCTACATATTTTACCTCCTAAACTACGCTGATCTGCGTTCCAAATCCGGAAAAGAAGAACCCACACCGGATTTTGCTCAACCTGATCTTCAAAAAGCCCAGGAAATAGACAACGATCAATCAAAGAGCAAAACAAAGCAATCCCTCTTTGACAAGCGCTTTATAGCAAGCACGCTGCTTGTGCTGGCGACCAGCTCAATTATCGTATATGTGATTGAAGATGCAGAGGGAATTCACCTTCCTTACCTCGTGGCTGTATTTTCTGCCATATCGATTGGTTTTGCAGAACCTTACCGTGGCTGGACGCTGGCGATCCTGCAATGTGTGCTCATTTACCTCGGCTACCAGTTTTTCACCACTTCACCGGAGGGTAATGCATTGAAAGAGCTGCACAATTTCAGTTTGTACGGATCAATGATCCTGACCTTCGCCGGCAGCTTCCTGGGCGCATTCATGAAGCGCGCATTGACTATGAAGTAGCTACCGGGCTCTTTCACAAGCCTGGTAGCTACCAGGTGCTTATCTTGAAATGAGAATGCTGTGCGAAGTCTGGGTACCGTCCGCTTTGCCCACCAACACAATGTACTTCCCGGGAGCAAGCTTACTTACGTCTATATCCCGCTGAGATCCCGCTTGTAAAACCAGCTTCCCGCCGGACGTTAGTACCCTAACATGCGAAACAGTGCCAGCGTCTATCAGGTCAATACTAAATTTATCATAGGCAGGATTAGGATACACCAGCACGGATCCATTTGCGGCAACCTTTCGCTTGATCGTTTCCGCCATTGGATTAGCTGCCTCATCGGGCGCAGGTGAAACTTCGCCGCCGCCGAGGTAAGAAGACAGGTAACGCCAGGGACCATACGTTTGTCCGGTAAGTGCCAGTGCAGGATCATACTTCACGCGCACACGCACTTTCGTCGCACTCCCCTGCTTACTGATAACATTTTTAAGCTCTGTACCCAAGAGTCCGAGACTCGTATATACATTCTGCGAACCAGATGATTGTGTGCTATTAGTAATTACATTATTAGCACCCTTCGAAAATCCCTGCCCGAAGCCTTTGTCTCCCACACAAGCTTGCCTTTGTTACTTCCGAGGAACGATTTAGAATACAAGCCTGCGCCAAAGTTGTTTTGGGCGAATTGCGTTTGGTTGATTGGGGTAGTAAGATTGGTGTTGTAAAGGCAGAGGTTGTTGAGGAGAGCTGGACTAGAAGATCCATGAAATGCCAGTACTACACTTTTTTCTGTTGAACTATTTGAGGCAGAAAGGTATGAAGCTGCCAGTAAGTCACTAAAACCATCACCGTCTACATCTCCCGCAGCTGAGACAAATAATTCTAACACTTCAACAGGCCCTCTCTCTCCATAATTATTGATCGCGAACGCCGGACCATTACTCTGGACAATTCCACTTGAGGATCCGTAGTAAACAAAGCTCGTTCCCCAAACCGATTGTGGAATCATATAATTTGGTGCAGCAATAACTATATCACTATATCCGTCTCCATTTAAATCGCCAGCAGATGAGACGTTCCTTCCAAAGTTAGCTTCTGCTTGATTGCATTCAAGCGTGATTGCAACGGGATTCAAACCCGACGGAGATCCGTGATAAACCAGAGCCACGCCCTCATTATAACTGCCATTATTATAATAATCAGCACCAACAATCACATCACTGTAACCATCTCCATTAATGTCCCCGGCAGACGACACGGAAACACCGAGGCCTGAACTCACCTGGTTTTTTTCCAATTTCAATGACAGATTTTTTGATACGCCATTTTGAGATCCATAGTACAGAAAAACGGCTCCTTCATGGCTTTCTGGGTTTGTAAAGTAAGGTGCTCCCGCAACGATATCCGAATATCCATCACCATTTACATCACCTGCACATGACACCGAATATCCTAGTTGTGCGTAATTACCATTGCTTTCAATTATGGCAGCGGGAGTTGTGCTTACACCAGTTTGTGAGCCATGGTAGACAAAAATTGCTCCTTCATCCAGCTGACCATTATCGTAACTTTCGTCTCCCACTACTAAATCCCCATATCCATCGCCATTAACATCGCCGGCGCCTGCAACTGACCACGCCATTAGAGATGTGCCTTTGTCAGTTGGCAAGATTGTTGCCAAGTTTGCTTTAATACCCGAAGCAGAGCCATAATACACCAATGCTGCACCGGAAATGACTTCAAATTGCGGACTCATTTTGACAAAGTACGTCAAATCTCCTACAACTATGTCCCCAAAACCATCTCCGTTCAAATCACCTGCCTGTGCGACGGAATACCCGAACTCACCGCTATTTGGAACATTTTCAATTACTGTTGGAGAATTAAAATTGACTCCTGTGAGAGAACCGTGATAGATGAAAACTGCACCATGAGGATCGTAGTTCGGCACTCCTACCATCACATCGTTGAAGCCATCACCGTTCACATCACCCGCGCCGCTAACACTAATTCGCTTACTGATTTTCAAAGTAAGTGCTTCTTGAATTGATTCAGCAAAGTTTACCCCTCCCTTCCAAACAAACACCGCACCTTCATCATCATGTCCATTGTCATAAGCAATGGCCCCTACAATCACGTCACTGTAACCATCTCCATTCACATCACCGGCACTCGCGACACTGCAGCCAAATTGTGCACCAGTTTTATTGCTTTCTAGTGTAGAAGATAAGATACTGGATATGCCGGTTTTAGCGCCTTGAAATACAAAGGCCGCCCCTTCGTTTAAATGACCATTGTCATAATACTTTGCGCCAATAATCACATCAGCATACCCGTCGCCATTCACGTCACCTGCACTGCCGGCAGAGCTTCCGAACTGCGCTTCTGCCTGGTTCATTTCAAGGGTAAGTGCCGCAGCCGGGCTGATCCCCTGCGCTGAGCCGTGGTGTATAAATGCTGCTCCTTCATTGGTCTGCCCTTTGTCGTACATGTTGGCAGTGATGATGATGTCGCTGTAACCGTCCCCGTTTACATCTCCCGCAGTCCCTATCGCATTACCCAGGAAAGCGCTGACCTGATTACTTTCCAATATAACAGCCGGCACATTGGAATTTACCCCCAATGCAGACCCGTGATAAATGAACACTGCGCCTTCGTCCACCTCACCTTTGTCGAACAACCTGGCCCCGACCATGATGTCACTGTAACCATCTCCATTCACATCCCCTGCCCCGGCAGCTGTAAACCCGAATGCGGATTCAGCCTGGTTCCCTTCTATTTTTACAGGATTGTTTGCATTCAGTCCTTGTGCCGAGCCATGGTAAACAAATGCAACACCTTCATTTACCTGCCCACTATCATAAGCATGTACGCCGATCACCACATCGCTGTAACCATCCCCATTCACATCTCCTGCAAGTCCCATAGCATTGCCAAAGTTGGCTTCGGCCTGATTACCTTCTAATACCAGTGATGCATTCGTGCTGATACCAGCCGCAGAACCATGGTACACAAACACAGCGCCTTCATTGGTCTCACCTTTGTCGTAAAACAGCGCCCCCACCATGATATCACTGTACCCATCTTTGTTAACATCACCAGCAGTGGACACAGAGCACCCGAACCGGGCTCCCGCCTGGTTGCCTTGCAGCATTACTGCATTGCCCATGTTCAAACCGGAAGCACTGCCGTAGTACACCCACGCTGCTCCCTCATCCAGCTCCCCATTGTCATACTTGGATGCGGCCACGATCACGTCGCTGTAC
>NZ_JBHYGF010000467.1:0-2855 GCF_051859145.1 Dyadobacter sp. | reverse complement strand
GGTTGGTTGCCGGCAGCTATCCCGCCTTTTTTCTCTCTTCGCTCAGCCCCGTTCGCATACTGAAAGGCACATTGAGATTTGACACGAAATCGGTTTTCCTGAGACAAGGACTGGTCGTATTCCAGTTTGGATTGTCGATTATCCTGATCGTAGGAATGATCATAATTTACAGGCAGGTGGAATTTGTACAAACCAAAAACCTGGGCTACGATCGTGAAAACCTCATTTATTTTCCATTAGATGGTGATTTGGCTAAAAACTATCACTTGCTCCACGACGCGTTGCTGGATATCCCGAGCATCAAAGAGGTATCCCACATGACCGAATCGCCCGCCTCAAATGGTTCAGGGACAGAGGGAATTACGTGGCTGGGAAGCGATCCAGGTGACAAGGTACGGTTTACGCCGGTGGGAGTAGGTTATGATTTTGTCAAAACGATGAATGTGCAAGTGGCCGAGGGGCGCGATTTTTCAAAGCAATTCCCGACGGACTCAACTGGTTTTCTGATCAATGAGGCGGCGCTTAAAGTAATCGGGTACAAAGACCCTATCGGCAAGGAGTTGAGCTGGGGTGGCAGGAAGGGGCATATTGTGGGTATTTTGAAGGATTTCCATTTTCAATCACTGCATACCAGCATTCGCCCGCTGATTGCTTATCTCGGCGCAAACAGGGTTTCGGGCAATGCGATTATCCGCATTGAAGCAGGGAAAACGAAAGAAGCGATTAGCGCGATGGAGCGGCTTTGCAAACAGCTCAATCCCAAATTTCCTTTTACTTATTCTTTTACCGATGAGGCTTACGCACGGCAATATCTGAGTGAGCAGGTGGTGAGCACGCTATCGAGCTACTTTGCATTCCTGGCAATCTTCATTTCTTGTCTCGGTCTATTCGGGCTGGCGACATTCACTGCCGAGCAGCGTACCAAGGAAATCGGCGTGCGGAAGGTGCTGGGCGCTTCGGTAGCCGGGATTGTGGGACTGTTATCCAGAGACTTCCTGAAACTGGTCGCAGTCTCAATCGTACTCGCTTCCCCCGTCGCCTGGTGGCTGATGAGCAAGTGGCTGCAAGGTTTCGCTTACAAGATTGATATTGAATGGTGGATATTTGTCCTGGCAGGATTACTGTCCGTACTGATTGCTGTTTTAACGATCAGCTTTCAAAGTATCAAAGCAGCACTGATGAATCCCATTCAGTCTCTCAGAAGTGAGTAACAGGGTAGATTTCGCGTTCTTCCTGTCATTTTGGAATGCATAATATCTGTTTTGTATCAACAGTTGGCAAAGTTTTATTAGGGGAGGGGAAAACAGGCTGGTTTGCTGGTCTGTGTAACTATTTTCTTATTATAATTTCATCAACATGTCTGAAACAACCAATGTATCGCTTCAAAATCCGGTAGAAAAATACCCGAAACCGCCATTTAACAAACAACCACAGCCGGTACCCGGACTTGCGTCTAAAATGGACCCCAAACCTGATCACGGCGAAGAAAGCTATAAAGGGGCAGGACGACTGGCGGGCAGAAAGGCGCTGATCACCGGCGGCGACTCCGGGATCGGGCGTGCAGCTGCCATTGCTTACGCGAGAGAAGGCGCCGATGTGG
Organism: Dyadobacter sp.; assembly: GCF_051859145.1. Lineage (GTDB taxonomy): Bacteria > Bacteroidota > Bacteroidia > Cytophagales > Spirosomataceae > Dyadobacter. The sequence continues at coordinate 1,255 of NZ_JBHYGF010000467.1, read as the reverse complement.
TCATCAATTACCTGCCTGACGAACAATCCGACGCCGACGAGGTGATTGCGCTGATTGAGGCGGAGGGTAGGAAAGGATTTGGTATTCCGGGAGATATCACCAATGAATCATTTTGTAAAGAGCTGGTAAATCAGGCTGTGCAGAAGCTAGGCGGGCTGGATATCCTGGTCAACAATGCCGGCCACCAGCAGGCTGTCGAATCTCTGCTGGACATTACATCCGAAGGCTTCGATGCCACGATCAAAACCAACATATATGCGCCATTCTGGATTACCAAGGCCGCATTGCCGCATCTCGGCGCAGGTTCGGTGATCATTGCAACTTCTTCTGTACAGGCTTACGATCCTTCGGAAAACCTGTTCGACTACGCGCAGACCAAAGCAGCAAATGTGGCTTATGTAAAATCACTCGCCAAGCAGCTGGGCCCAAAAGGTATCCGCGTCAACGGCGTTGCGCCGGGACCGGTTTGGACGCCATTGCAGGTGAGCGGGGGACAGCCGCAGGATAAGATCGTTGAATTCGGTCAGGCTACGCCGCTGGGCAGACCAGGTCAACCGGCTGAGCTGGCCTCGATATATGTACAGCTTGCCGACGAACGCGCGAGCTACGCAACAGGACAGATCTACGGTGCCGCTGGGGGCGGAGGTCACCCCTGATTTTTTCGATCCAATAAAAAACCCTGCTGGCAAATCACCAGCAGGGTTTTTTGTTGTTAAAAGAAGTAAGCTTGTTAATACGAACCCAGGTAGCTCGATCCTGACTGACCGGCTAATGTGCTTCCTTTGATCACTTCCTTCGTTTTCCAATTGATCACGTACAGTTTACCTGCTGCGCCCGTCGGGGTAAGTGGTACGTAAACGTAATCTCCGCTCACAGCCAGGTTCTGATACTGACCAAAGTCCAGTCCCGCTTCGTATTCGTTGCTGATTTTGGTTGCGGTTTTTGCATTCAGGTCGATCAGGGCAATGTAGCCGCCTTTGCCTGCGATGTTATACAGCACCAGACCTATTCCGTCCTGAATGTACCTCCAAGCCTGAATACGCGTATCTGTAAGGTTAAGCGCTGCATCCAGATTGAAATGGTAGCCGCTATCGTAATCGTTTGTGCTTTTGTTGATGCGTAAAATGTCCTTTCCGCCCGTTGCAGTAGCCTGATAAATGTGGCCATCATTTCCTACATACTGCGTCATCGTGCGGTACGAATGGTTGTTGGTTTTCGAAACGGTTGAGTAGATCAGCTTGGGATTCTGCAATGA
>NZ_JBHYGF010000466.1:0-2886 GCF_051859145.1 Dyadobacter sp. | reverse complement strand
CTGTACTTCGCCAAGAAGTTGAAATTGTGCGTACCAATACTGGCACAGATATTTATTGAGAGCAGGCTCACAACTAACCAGATAACAGAAATTATGTCCAGTACAGTAATCGGAATATTTGAACAGGAAAGCCAGGCCCAGCAGGCTAAACAGTATTTGCTTGATAATGGCTACAAAGCATCTCAGGTTGACCTATCTGCCCAACCAGCTGATTACAAAGCTGATCAAAGCCTGGATGATGACAGTGATGGGATCGGCGGGTTTTTTAAAAACCTTTTTAGTGACGATGATGAAAAAGCTGACCGTTTTAGTAAGGCGGGACGAAGGGGCACTGTCGTAACTGTGCATGCGCTTACCAATCAGGAAGCAGAAGTGGCGGCAGATATACTTGATGATCATGGCGCGGTGGATGTGGATGAATTTGGCCAAATGAATCAAGCCTTTGATAACACACTGATTGCACCACAAGCAGGTAGCATATCTGATGTCAACGACAATAAGGAAAGTATATCTGTAATTGAAGAGCAGATGCAGGTTGGAAAACGTGAAGTGCAGACAGGAGGTGTACGTTTGAGAAGCCGGATCATTGAACGGCCTGTCGAAGAGCGCATCCGTCTGCGTCAGGAACATGTCTCAGTGACACGCTCGGCTGCAAACCGACCCGCAACAGAGGCTGATTTTGATGCTTTCAAAGAAGGAACTATCGAGCTGACCGAGCACGAAGAAGTCGCGGTGGTTTCAAAACAAGCCTTCGTGGTGGAGGAGGTGAGCCTTCAAAAAGAAATAGAAGAAAAAGAGGAGACTGTCAAAGGCACTGTTCGCAAAACTGAGGTGGATGTTGAAGAAATACCTTCAAGTCCACAGAACCGCAAATATGATGAGGACCTTCGCTAATCCGGACTGATCACCTTTGCAAAAGGCTCCGAATTTACGGGGCCTTTTGCTTTTTTACTTAGAATCAACAAACAGGAGACGTTCAATGCAATCTCATACTACTTTGGATGACAAGGTTTGCAAGGAAATAATCCACCTGTAAGAATAACCCCATAATGGGACATCGTAGATATTAATGCTCCGTATATGATAGGCGAGCGATGCTTGCGAAAATATCACTTCAACTTACCATCTAGTGGCTGACCGAAATTATAGTATTAATGACCGCTTGAAAGTTCACTTCAAATTTAAATAAGCAGATATGGAAGATATTGCTGATACCACTGGATTTTTGGATGAAACCACATCTATGCTGATGTGTGAAGAAAAGCAGCTCACACCTCAAAAGGGTGTAGAGATCATAGATAAGTGGATCATCCCACTAGATCAGGCTGAAAATACAAGGCCCATTGCCGACGGACTCAAAAAGCTTAAATCATTATTAGGGCAAGAGCCTGTGGATGGAGGTGCAGTAATAAGCCAGATGGGCACATTGGCAGGTCAGCTCATTGTGATTGCCCCGGACATGGGGGCAGAAGGGGAGATGCCCTCATTGCTAATGGCACTGGCCAGTGCATTACGGATGGCCGGTGATATACCGAAATCTGAGTAAGTAATATAGTCTATTCATTAAAACAGTCTGCATCGAACAGACTGTTTTAATAAAAATAAGTTATTGAAAATCAATAAATCAAGAGCTTATGAGTGTCGCGACCAATTGTTTTGTTAATTGGACAATAGCCGCTCGCTCCCCTGGCAATCAGTAAGCCGCCAACCAAAGATGCTGCTTTTCCAATCAAGGTATTTTGGTTTTTGATACCGTAGTAGGTTATCAATGATCCTGCCACAAAGGACCCTATGCGTTCAGCATTTCCGACATTAATGATACCATCTTTACTAAAAATCTTGCTGTAAAGTTTCTTTTGTACAAAACTGCCAACTATTCCCATATCCCTAAATTAATGTTGTAACCTGGATTCAATAAAATTATTCCAGCATTTAAATGAGCGACAAAAGGTGAATTTGATGCTTTCGATATAAACATAGCCTGGCATGATATTCTTTCCCAAACTGTAAGAACATCATGTAAAACAATCACTTCTATATGTCGAGAATAAATTTTTACAAGGATGTCTTAAAGGAAAGCTTCACAGAATTCATGGAGGATAATGGCCTTAAGTTGAGTGCTGCCTTGTCTTATTATACCGTGTTTTCACTTGCACCGATGATCCTGGTCCTTATTTCCGTGGTCAGTATTTTTTTTGGGCGTGAAGCTTTTGAAGGACAATTGTTTGGTCAGATTAAGGGACTTGTTGGTAGCGAGGCTGCCCTTCAATTACAGGGAATTATAAAAAATGCGGCGGTTTCAAATAAATCCGGGACTGCTGCGGCCATTGGAACTATAACCCTGTTGATCGGTGCTACCGGGGTATTTGCAGAGATCCAGGACTCTATCAACTATATTTGGTCTATTAAATCCAAGCCACAAAAAGGATGGCTTGGATACCTGAAAAGCCGGTTGCTTTCTTTTTCGGTCCTGATCACGCTCGGATTTTTATTGATAGTATCCCTGGGGGTTAATACTTTGGTTGATCTTCTTAGCAGTCGGTTGGAAATGTATTTCTCACAGGTTTCAGTTATTATATTTTCGGTGCTGAACGTTGCCTTGGTGATTGTCATTATTACTGCTTTATTTTCAGTGATATTTAAAATTCTTCCTGACGGCCATGTCCGCTGGAAAGAGTGCATCTTTGGGGCGGCTTTTACAGCAGTATTATTTACCATCGGAAAGTTTGTTATTAGTATCTATCTGGGCCAGTCTGACCTTGGTGCTGCTTATGGGGCTTCTGCCTCGATTGTTATCCTTTTGACATGGATTTATTATTCCTCGATTATTCTGTATTTCGGCGCTGAATTTACCAAAGTATATGCGCGTTCTGGTGGCAAATCCAT
>NZ_JBHYGF010000465.1:2186-2904 GCF_051859145.1 Dyadobacter sp. | reverse complement strand
GAAGTTAAGCCCAGGTCCGCCGATGATACTTGGATCAAACCTGGTAAAGTAGGTAGCCGCCACAATACTATTACAAAGACCATCTCGAAAGGATGGTCTTTTTTGCGTTTGTCTGTCACTATGGCAGTACCCGGTATTAATGGTCCACGGGTATTCTGCAAAATCTTGCAGAAATATTTTGCAGAATACTTCGGCGCTAATTCTTTATTTCTATATTTGTGACCGTAACAGTCGCAAGACAACAATCGACTATGAAATTATTCAATACTATTTGGTGGTGGCGTACTTATCCTTCAAAGATGGACAAGTAAGGCTATTGCATGGTATAGAACAAAATATACTTCAAGCGGCTCGCTGTTCATCCTGACAGCGAGCCGCTTTTTTTATAAACTTTACATTACAACTTACAAATGAAAACCCTAAATAAGACTTATCAGATCACCACACGCCACAAAAAACTCCTGGCCGATACACTTACCCCGGTCTCTATTTATCTCAAATTGAGGGACCGTTTTGTAAATACTATCCTTCTGGAAAGTTCTGATTACCACGGAAACGAAAACTCATTTACTTATATCTGCTGTGATCCCGTAGCATCCTTTAAATTGAATTCTGGTGCTGTAACGCAGCAATTCCCTGATGGAGATGTTATCAATTATCAACTTTCAAACCAAAAAGATGCTGTACAAGCACTATACGCCTTTGCACAAAGCTTTCA
>NZ_JBHYGF010000465.1:0-2176 GCF_051859145.1 Dyadobacter sp. | reverse complement strand
ATCGATATTCCCCTTTATAACCAACGGATTGTTTGGTCACATGACCTACGATGCAGTCACGTACTTCGAGGACATTGAGATACAACCAACAAGTCCTGAAACCGCTATTGATCAAATCTTCTACCAGGTTTACAGATACGTAATTGCTATTAATCATTTCAAAAACGAGCTATACATATTTGAGCATCAGTATGGAAGTGAGGTAGAGGACGATGGTTTTGAGCAGATTGAAATTCTGATTAAGAACAGAAATTTTCCTAAATACGGATTTTCGACTGTCTCTGATGAAACTTCCAACGTTACAGATGATGAGATGCGTGCTGTAATCCAGAAAGGGATAGACCACTGTCTTCGCGGCGATGTATTTCAGATTGTACCTTCAAGAAGGTTTAGCCATGCATTTCAAGGTGATGAATTCAATGTATACCGCGCTCTGAGATCAATTAATCCTTCCCCTTATCTCTTCTATTTCGATTACGGTAGCTACAAAATTTTCGGTTCCTCGCCCGAAAAACAGATTTTTATCAAAAAAGGTCAAGCTGAAATTCACCCGATTGCAGGCACTTTCAAAAGAACCGGAGATGATTTGGCTGATGCAGAAGCAGCACAGCAACTTTTAAACGATCCGAAAGAAACAGCAGAGCATGTAATGCTCGTCGATCTTGCAAGAAATGATCTTAGCAGGAGCTGTGACGAAGTAAAGGTTACAAATTATAAGGAAGTTCAATATTACTCGCACGTCATCCATTTGGTGTCCAAAGTAGTAGGCAAGATGAAGAAAGATGTTAATCCGCTACAACTAGTTGCAGATACTTTCCCCGCAGGAACATTATCCGGAGCGCCAAAGCACAATGCGATGAAGCTCATTGACCAAATGGAGACTAGTAACCGCAGCATTTACGGCGGAGCGATTGGTTTTATGGATTTTAATGGCGACTTCAATCACGCAATTGCGATCAGAACATTCCTGAGCAAGGATAATACATTGTTTTTCAGGGCAGGAATGGGTGTTGTAGCCAAGTCAGACGTTGAAAGTGAGTTGCAGGAGATTAACAATAAACTCGCAGCTCTCCGCCAGGCTATTAAGGTGGCCCAGGAAATCTAGCATTGGAAAAGGTCAGGCATTAATTTATCTGGCTTACCAGTAACATACATCCATTTGAAGCGATCAAAAAATGAAAATTCTGGTTCTCGATAATTACGATTCATTTACATACAACCTGGTTTATATTCTTCGTGAGCTTCACGACCAGGTAGATATTTTCCGAAATGACAAGATCAGCCTCGATGAAGTATCTGAATATGACAAAATTCTGCTTTCACCGGGGCCCGGAATACCTTCGGAGGCTGGTATAATGCACGAGCTCATTCGCGAGTTTGGTTCAAGCAAGAGCATATTGGGCGTGTGCCTGGGGCACCAGGGAATCGGTGAGGTTTATGGCGCTACACTCGAGAACATGACTGATGTACTGCACGGGATCAGTGACACGGCCATTGTTACAGATAGCAGCGAAAGAATTTTCAAGGGACTTCCAACTGAGATCAAAGTAGGGAGATACCATTCCTGGACTGTTATTCCGGAATCTTTTACCGAAGATCTGACCATTACCGCAGTTGACGAGAAGGGGAGGGTAATGGGACTTTCACACAAAAAGTATGATGTTAAGGGCGTGCAGTTCCATCCGGAGTCGGTACTAACAGAGCATGGTAAAGAAATGCTTGAAAACTGGTTGAAAATTTAATAGACCCTCTGAGTTCAATAATCAATAAGTAGTATAGTAAGCATGAAAAATATTCTTAGTCACTTGTTTGAGTACAAAATGCTTAGCAAGGAGCAGGCAAAAGATGTGTTGCTGGGCATTAGTACCGGCAAGTATTCGAACTCTGAAATCGCGTCATTCCTGACCATTTATGCGATGCGCAGTATTACGGTTGAAGAACTGGAAGGTTTCAGGGACGCTATGCTTGAACTTTGCCTTTCTCTTGACCTCTCTGCTTACGATCCTATTGACGTTTGCGGTACCGGCGGCGATGGAAAAGATACATTCAATATATCAACCTTGTCGTGCTTTGTTGTTGCCGGTGCCGGACAAAAGGTTGCCAAGCACGGAAACCACGGGGTATCCTCGCTTTGCGGCTCCTCGACGGTGCTTGAATACCTTGGAGCAACATTTAC
>NZ_JBHYGF010000464.1:0-2925 GCF_051859145.1 Dyadobacter sp. | reverse complement strand
TGGTGGCTCGGGTTAATGTATAATGTAACGGTATCCACGTCTTCCCAGTCTGTCTTTTCAAGATGTATCTCCTCTCCCAACGCCGAACCTTTTCTCCGGCCGAGTAACAAGATCGGGTGACCGTAATTCCTGAGTTTCTGAGCAGCCAGATATGCGTACCTGGTTGGATTGGCAGTAGCGCCGATGATGAGCGTACGTTTCATTTTTATAGTTTTTGATGAATGTAAATGTGTAAACCCCGCAAGGCAACACTTATAGCAACAGCAAAAGATTGCAAAAATGTTTCCCGCACAGTGTATAACCAGCCGAAGCGGCAGATTTAAATGCAACCTGAAAAAACCTAATAATATATCCTTAACACAATGAATGAGTTAAATGTAAGTCGGAGTTTCTGGAACGAAAAGTGGGCAAAAATTAATTTCGACGAAATCGAGAACGCTCCTCATTACAAAGTATCCAATTATGGCAGGCTGAAAAGCTTTCAGAACAATCCGAAGGAGGGAGTGGTCATTAAAGGATCAGTTATCCAGGGATACAGATCGCTTAATATCAGGGTTGCGGGAGGAAAAACAATCAATCGTTATGTACACAAGCTTGTAGCTGAGCACTTTGTAGAAAAAGCTGACGCAGAACATAACTTCGTTATACATATTGACTTTGAAAAACAGAACAACTACTACGAGAATCTGAAATGGGTTACGAAGGCTGAAATGATCGAGCATAACCGCGAAAATCCGGCATTCATTAACCGTGTGATCCCGCGACGTACCAAGAATTACAAGTTGACGGAAAGCAAAGTACGTATCATCAAAAAGCTGCTTAAAAATGACAATAACCGGCTTAAAATGATCGCGAAGCAATTCGGGATTACGCATACGCAGCTTAACCGGATCCGTTCAGGCGAAAACTGGAAACACGTTACAATTGAAGAATAACAGATTTACTTACTTCATGTTCCTGTCATTGGCTGAAACCGTATAGCCGCTCCCGTTCACGCCTTCTTCATAATCAACCGATACTCCGATCACGTACATCAGGTGGCGACGGTCTATGATCACCTTGATTCCTTCCACGAGGTAAGTCTGGTCAAATTCTGTTGCTGTGTCAAATCCGAGCAGAAAGGTGCCGCTGCAAGCGCCTCCGCGCAACCCTACCCGCAGTCCGTAGGTGTCGGGAATCTTGTTTGCTTCCAGTGTAGATTTTATTTCCAGCCTTGCGTTGTCTGTAAGTTGAATCGGACTTTCCATTTGAATGCAGATACTCGTTCGGATAAAAACTAAACAGCGGCGCTCCCCGTTCCATTTGGCTGGCTTAAATAAATAGCCGCTTATTCTGGCAATCCGCTAATTTTGCAGTTCGTTTTTGGATCGAAAATTAACATTTGAATATGGAATATCAGCTTATATTAGCCTTTTTGCTACTGGGTGGGATTGTCACTTTCGGCATTTACATGACTATCACCACAGTAGCCGACAAGATTTTTGAAAGAAAGAAACTGGATATCAGAAGCAAAAACGTCGAGATCACACTTCCCCTGAGATTACAGGCGTACGAACGTATGTGTCTCTTTCTTGAACGTATCACACCGAGTAATTTGTTGTTGAGACTGGTACCATCGGCAATGAGCGCGCTGGAATTGCAGCAGATTCTTTTGCAGGAAATCAGGGATGAATACAACCATAATGTGGCGCAGCAACTGTACATGAGCACGCACGCCTGGGAGCAGATTACCAATGCAATGAATGAAACAGTTGCGGTTATCAACCAGGCAGCCACCGAAGTGACCGCCGAAGCCCCACCTTCTGACCTGGCTAAAAAAATCTTTTCACATGTAATCGAAAAAGAAGTACAGCCAGCCTCGCATGCATTGAAGGTGCTGAAGGAGGAGATCAGGGGAATATTTTAGGGGGCTGTTGGCTGTCGGCTGTCGGCTGTCGGCTGTCGGCTGTCGGCAATCAAACCTTACTACGCAAATTCATACTTGTGAGAAATTAAAAAGATCAAAAAGCCGAAAGCCGACTGCCGAAAGCCGAAGTACCTTTATTTAACAAAAAAATCCGCAAGCCAAATAAATGCTTTACCCCAATACACTAGAACAAAAATTAGGTTTTGATAAACTTCGGGAGCGATTGAAGGAGGCTTGTATCAGCACGCTGGGACAAGCTTTTGTGGAAAAGATCAAGTTTTCGGAGAATTTTACTTTGGTAGAAAAGCTCGTCAGCCAGACGGCGGAGATGCAGCGAATCCTGGAAATCGGAGAGAATTTCCCTTCCCAGAACTATATAGACGCAACACCTTACCTCAAACGCGCAGCAATAGAAGGAATGTTGCTGACGCAGGCTGAGTTTTCTGACCTGAAAGTTTCTCTGCTCACGATCAAGCTATGTCTGCGCTTCTTTGAAAGCCAGGAACCCGATATCTACCCTATTCTGGGCGAGTATGCGAAAACCATTAAAGTCGACAAATCGATTACCGACGCGATTGACCGCATTATCGATGACCGGGGACAAATCCGCGATTCGGCTTCCAGCGAACTGTCCCGCATTAGAAAGAGGCTGATTTCGGAACAGGCGGGAATCCGTAAAAAGCTGGATACAATCCTGAAATCGGCGCGGAGCAGCGGCTGGATTGGTGACGATGTTTCACTGACAGTTCGCAATGGAAGAATGGTAATTCCTGTTGCGGCTGAACACAAAAGGAAGCTGAAAGGATTTATCCACGATGAATCTGCGACCGGACAAACGGTTTTCATTGAACCTACGGACGTTTTTGAATCCAATAATGAAATCCGCGAGCTCGAATATGAAGAACGTCGCGAGATCAACCGGATACTGCTTGAACTGACCAGTCAGCTCCGGCCATTTGTTCCGGACCTGCAAAAAGCCTACGGTTTTCTGGGGTTAATGGACTTCCTGCGCGCCAAAG
>NZ_JBHYGF010000463.1:0-2972 GCF_051859145.1 Dyadobacter sp. | reverse complement strand
ATAGTTGCTTTGGTTATCTGCTTTTCTGTGGCTGCGTAAAAGTTGGAAAACCCCGTCACCTGAGTTGCGGGTAAATTTTCCTTTCACTGTGTAAGATACATAGGGCTTGGTCGATGAAAGCTCTGCACCGATGAAATCAGAGAAGGTACCTCCTGTTTGTTCAAAGCCGTCAGGTAAGATCAGTTTCAACCTGAACGCATTTGATCCCTCAAAGACAAACACGGTTGTGGAAGGAAGGTACATGTAGCTCGCCTTGATTTCAATCTGGAACTCTTCATTCAGGCCGACATGCGTGGCTTGGGTGCCTAATGAGAATTTGATCGGGTCGATCAGTGGCGCTGCGTTTACTACGTAGGATAAATTAGCAAACAGCAGAAAACAAATTGTTTTTAATATTGTAGATCTTTTCACAGGTCTAGAATTAAATAAGTTTGTAGTTTAACTACAAATCTAAATCAAAAGTTCTACAAGTGAAAAATGATATTTGTCAATTAGTTCTACAAATTTTTAATTTTTGGAATCTGAATATTTGATCTGATACATGAAAGTCGCCTTAGGTGAAGACTGGGGTATATTTAGACCTAACTCTCTACTACAAAGCAAAGTGTAAATTTTTTCTAGCAACCGAAAGTTACAAATTTTGAAATGGTGGATACGAATATGTGAGAGAAACGCAGCTAAGTCTTGTAGAACATGTTTGACTACGCAGCAGTGCTATTTAGAGAAAAATCTATCTGATTTTGCGAAGTAGAGTCGAACTTGAAATTATAATTCAGGAGTAAGTCGTCTCAATTTGCTCGATAAGAGAATCGGCGTAGAGCTTCTTTGAAGCGAAATTCGCGTGGCAGTTAGAAGAGAGTTTGCTGTATAGTGCAGGGTTCTGGATTACATTCAACACTTTGGCAAAATCAGCATTCTTTTTTGCGGGGTTATGAACGTCTATGAATACCGCTGAATCCATATCTGTTGAATAGTTTACGATTTCTCCGACAGGTGAAACTACACTTACAACGCCATTCTGCATCGCTTCGGTAACGCTCATCGCCATTCCTTCGTTGAAGCTTAATTGAAGGTAAAAGTGATAGTTTGGAAAGATCTCCCATTTTTGAGAGCCAGTTACCTCCCCTTTCAACTGTATATATGTATTCAAATCACTTTCACTGATAATCTGTTGCAAGCCAGTCGCAGTGCCATCATCGTCCCTGCCGTAAATGTCGAAATGGGCTTTTACATTATTCTGGTGGAGATACTTAATAAGCTCGATGGCGTCAGGTAAGTTTTTTACCTTATTTATCCTGCCCAGAAACATGAAGCGGACATTATCTTGTGTCTGTGGCGCAATTGCCTTGTTGACGCTTGGTGTTGAGCGGGTGAGAAAGCTCACCACCTTAATTTCAGCTTTGGGCTTGAAGTGATCTGCGACATACTTTTTTGTTGCAGCGCTATCTACCAAAACAAAATCAGCCTTCCGAACTGCGTATTTATTAAACTGCTTCGCAAAAGCATGAGGGAAGTCGGTACTGTGTATAAATGAATATAATTTGATATTCTTATCAGCCATTTTACATAATGTACCCACCAATGAACTGCGCCAGAGGGAGCAGACCAGTATATCCGGGCGGGTTTGTAATATGGTGCGAACAATCTTGGGAAGTACAATCGGATAAAGCGGAACGGGGTAGTCGAGCGGGACGAAAACCTGTTTCTCCTCCTCGGATAAATGCGACATGATTTCTGCATTGATCTTCCCCAGTACTATGATTGTGAGCTCGTACTGTTTATGAAGAGCGGGCACAGCTGATAACAAAGCAACTTCCACGCCGCCAATTGCAATGCTGTGTAATACGTAAGTTAATCTTTTCCTTGAACTCAATGGAAGAAATAGCTATTTAATCAATACCTTATTTCGCGCGTTTGCCTGATCTATCAAATTCTTGATCTTTTCGTTGTTCGATCGGTTCTTCAAGGTATAAGTTTTCCCCTGATGTACCAGTTTCAGATTAGACAAGATGTATTTTACACCGCCTTTTCTAGACTCGCCTGTGCCCTGGAAGAAATAGTAATTAGGCTTAACCGTGTTCCTGATGATAGTGGGGTTAATAATAGTGAAAGTTCCAGAAATATCCTTGGTATCGTAAGGAGTCATGTCTCCGCTGGCAATGGCCAATGAGGCGCCATAAGCCTTGGGATCATCTGTGTAATCGGTCCATTTATCAATCGTAATGTCGATCTTATTCACCCCACACGTGTTTTTTGTGAAGATTGCATAAAAGTTGGTTGTTGCAAGTACGGGTCCGAGGTTGTTCTTTGTTTCCAGGTTATAAAACTTGCAGTTTACGTACTTGCTCGTGCAATCATTAGGCTCAAAGGACAATCCTGTTTGCGGCTTAACTACCTTGGTTTTATCCTCTTCTCCTGTACCTTCTATGCTTATATCCCTGAAATCTCCATTGATAATCCCGGTAACCAACATACCAACCCGCGTTGCATCGTTAACCACCAACTTATTGATCGTAATGTCCCGACTCTGCTTGTTCCATTGAACGCGGACAGTTACGCCATCTCCTGAACTCTTCGTTACTTTTGCATTGGCAATTATAACATTGTCGGGTGCATACATGGCAATGCCGGCACCGGCTGCTGAGGTGACATAATCAGGATTTGCTTTACTGCCTACCAGATTGATCCCGTCAATGAATACATCTTTGATATCCCATGCGATGAAGCACATGTATCCGTTCGTCTTCATAGTAGTAGGGCAAACCAATGAACTGCCTGCCGGAAAATACAATCTGTTGCCGGAGCTTACCGAAATATGCCTTTTATAACCTTTAAACGAGTCATCAATGCCGATAGTCAGGGGATAGGCGGGAAAGATGACATATTTATGTTCACTCAGGAATTTGTTGATATAGGGGGAATAGTTGAAGTCCTTGACAATTCTACCTCCATTAATGCTTTTCAGATACGGT
>NZ_JBHYGF010000462.1:0-2978 GCF_051859145.1 Dyadobacter sp. | reverse complement strand
ATAGCTGAATCCGGACTTCACCAAAGGTTCTCCTTTCTGAATTACATTCAACAGATCGGTAACACTTCCAATGTGAGAACCTGAGAAAATTCCGATTTGGGTGGCAAACCTGCTGTAAAACGCGTCGATACCAAATCCTTTGTGGCGGTACCCCGCAGAAAGCGAGAAGTTCTTTTCACTAATTCCTGTATTGTCAAGGAAATAATTGGGCGTACGGATATTGCCCCCGCGCTTGATTGTACCCTGCGCGCGCCAGGCGAACCCTTTGAGATTTTTTATTCCTCCCTGTAAAGTGCCGGATACCACACCTTGCCTGCCATTTGAAAAACCGACTGCATTCAATTCTCCACTTATGATTTTATCAAAAGGCAGTTCCTCAGGTTCTACCAAAATCACCCCGCCAATTGCATCCGAACCATAGCGCACACCCGCCGCGCCTTTCACCACAGAAAGCCGCGTCGCAATAAACGGATCAATTTCAGGTGCGTGTTCAGAGCCCCATTGCTGGCCTTCCTGCCGCACACCATTGTTCATGATCAGAATGCGGTTGCTGTGCAAACCGTGAATCACAGGTTTGGCAATCGAGGAGCCCGTCTGTAAAGTAGTCACGCCGGCTACTCCTTTCAGACTTTCGCCCAGGTTTTGGCCCCGCGTTTTTTCAAGATCAATGCCTGATAATGTTGTAAGTGGCTGCGAGGAAGGTGCATCCGTGCGGTGCGCCGTTATTTCTACATCCTGTAAATGCACCTCCTGTTCTTCCAGATCAAAATTTTCTTCATGGCCCGCAGTCAGGTCAAGCTTTTGCCGAAATGGGTTATAGCCGACAATGCGACATTCAAGTGTGTAGGAACCCGGGCAGAGGTTTCGGAGTTCATACCGGCCATGCTCGTCAGTGAACACGCCCGTATTTTGTCCCACTATCAAAACCGTCGCACCGATTACAGGCTGGTTGGTGTGCTTGTCCTTCACAACTCCCTTTACAAAGCAGGCACAACCTGCATTTTGACCAAAAACAATAGCAGGGAGCGAAAACAGGACGACCAGAAAAATCAAAAGGAACTTGTTGCGCATTGTCTAAAAGCGAGAGCTTTCTGTTACATTGTTGCAAAAGTAGCTTTTATGCAACTTTGTTGCAAATGAAATAACTAAGTATTTCATCATTTAAACTGCTATTTAATGCGCGGAATGTAAATTTGTACTCCGGATTTCGCTTTCAGAACTTGTCTTACCTGCTCATTTCCAAAATTCTCCTTATGCCGCCGCTTATTGCGGGGGTTACACTGGCGGTTAGAAAATGGGGTGCAGGTTTGGGCGGCTGGGTAGGCGGCTTTCCCTGGGTAGCCGGACCGATCTCGTTTTTCATTGCCCTGGAACACGGGCCACTGTTTGCAGCTTCCACGATTACTTCAGCGCTGCTGGGCTCGATAGGAACCATTCTATTTGCCCTGGTTTACTCCATTTTGTCGGCGCGAATGCGCTGGTTGCCCACGGTACTGATCAGTTATGCGGTGTTTTTTGTGGTTGCACTACTTTCGCTCGGCAGCACGATATCGCTACTCTCGGCAACATTGCTGAATCTGTTTGTATTGACCGCAGTGCTTTATTTTTTCCCGAAACCAAAAAGTAAAAGTGATTACAGGAAGCAACCAGCTTATGATATTCCGTTGAGGATGATGGTCGCAACTTTTTTCGTGGTGATATTAACACAGGCCGCAGATTACCTCGGGCCTACTTGGAGCGGTATTCTCACGCCATTCCCGATCATGACTTCCACGCTGGCGGTTTTCACACATTCGCAGCAAGGTTCCGATGCGGCGATAAGGATATTGTATGGATTAATGCTGGCCGGCTATGGCTTTGTCGCTTTCCTGGTAGGAGTAGCCTTCCTGGTTCCGCAAATGCAAATTGCACCTGCGTATGGAATTTTGATGATCGGGACAATGATTGTAAATGCGATAACAATCAGACTGATCCGTTAAAACCAGCCTGATCTCTTCTCGTTAGACTCTTTCCAGCTTCACGGGATAAGTTTTCTTCGCATTCCACTGACACACATAAATATTCTGATCGCCGTCTACACAAACATCGTGGCAATGCATGAAAATGGGTTTTTCCTGTACCATTAATTGCAATTCGCCATTCTTATACTCTGGTTTGGTACCGCCGGGGTTTGAGATTACTTTGTTTGATTTGTCAAGAATGGTCACAAAACCCGAATTAGGTGTTTGATTAAGGTATCTCAGCCGCGACCAGCAAACGCCTGCATACAGATTTTCGCCATGAAAAACAGGGCGGCAAACAAATGCGCCGGGCAGGAATAAGGTACTCAGGTATTTACCGTCCAGTGTAAATCGCTTGAATGCATTGTGCGCGCGGGAAGTTACCAGCAGGGTAGGGTTGGCTTTGTCTCTGTAATCGATCGCGACCCCGTGGGCTGTTGAAAACTGCGCGTCACCATCGCCGCTGCCGCCGAATTTGTCTATGAATTCACCTTTTTGATTATACCGAAGAATGTAATTGGAACCATAACCATCAGCGATATATAGTGTTCCGTCAGGTCCTACTGCTGTTTCGGTTGGTTTAAATGGATCCTTTTCCTTATAGGCGCCCACTTTTGAAGGATGCTCAATGGTAAGCAGTACTTTGCCTTTCAGGTCTGTTTTGATGACCTTACCTGTGTTCGGATCTGTGATAAACAGGAATTCCTCTCCGTTTGCATTCCAGAGCGTAAGTCCGTGCCCACCGGGATATTCATGCCCCCAGCTTTCCAGCAACTTACCCGACCGGTCGTAGATAAGAATGTTATTCTTGATCTCATCAGTGACCATAATCAGCCTGCCTTTGCTGTCCTGCACCATTTCATGGCAGTTGTTGACAGGGAATTTAGAAGCGTCGAGATTCCCCCAACTCTGATTTACCTTATACCGGAAGTTTCCATGTCCGATGGTTTCTCCATCAGCTTTTGGTCTGGCGTGAAG
>NZ_JBHYGF010000461.1:0-2981 GCF_051859145.1 Dyadobacter sp. | reverse complement strand
TCTAGAGGTCGCGGGTTCGAGACCCGTCTCCCTCCCTTGAAATAAGTTCAAAGTCAAACAAAATGCCTGTAAATCAATGATTTATGGGCATTTTTGTTTTTGGCAATATGCCAAAATATGCATTAAAACCCATTCTTTTTGAGCGTCATTCGTGTAGTCTTTTTTCAGACGCTCAAAATTGGCCCAAAAATGAGGTTAAGTCATTGATTGTCAAGATGTATGTACGCTGAACATCTTGATTTACAGGCGCGGCGACTCGACATTTGTTCATTCTAAACGCTTGTGTTATGTTAGAAAACAGTTTCGGGTTGTTTTTCTATTTGAAAACAACGAAAAATCAAAAAGAAGGTCTCCGGTATGTTTACCTGAGAATTACAGTCGACGGAACGTCCATCGAACTGTCCACCAAACGGCTCTGCAGTCCTAACCGGTGGAGCGCAGAGGCCGGACGCGCGATCGGAAACCATGAGGCGGCAAAAACGCTCAATGCCTATCTGGACACTTTGACGGCCAAAGTTTTCCAGGCAAGGAAAATGCTCCTTGACGATGACAGACAGGTGACGGCCGAAACCCTGAAAAATGTTTTGCTGGGAAAAAGCACTGAAAGACGGACAATCCTGGAAGTATTTGCGCACCACAACAAACAAATGGAGGCGCTGGTGGGCAAAGAGTTTGCTCCCCTGACCTTAAAGCGGTATAATACAGCCCTTGAACACACCCGCTCATTCATTAAATGGAAATACAAGGTGGATGATCGTCTGATCAGTGAGCTTGACTTTGAATTTATTTCCGAATTCTCCTTCTGGCTCAGGACCGCCCGGGGTTGCAATCATAATTCAGCGGTAAAGTATATGTCCAACCTTAAAAAGGTTGTGCTTATCTGCGTCAATAACAAATGGCTTAAGAAAGATCCGTTTCAGGGTTTCAAACTGACCAAAAAAGAAGTTGTCAAAAACCCGCTGAGCAGAGAAGAGCTCAAACGCCTGACCGAAAAAGTATTTGAAGTGGAACGCATCAGCCAGGTGCGCGATATTTTTCTGTTCTGCTGTTATACCGGACTGGCCTACGTCGATGTAAAAAACCTGAGGTATACCGACATCGTAACGGGAATGGATGGAGATCCCTGGATTGACACGACGCGCCAAAAAACGGACGCCCCGACTAGAATCCCATTGCTTCCAGGTGCGATACAGATCATGGACAGATATAAGGATAACCCGCAATGTATCAATCTCGGGGTGGTACTTCCCGTGCTTAGCAATCAAAAGATGAACGCCTATCTGAAAGAGATTGCAAATCTGTGTGGTATCTCCAAGACGCTTACCTTCCATATTGCAAGGCACACGTTTGCCACCACGGTGACACTGAGTAACAAGGTGCCCATCGAGACGGTTTCGAAAATGCTCGGCCATAGATCCTTAAAGCAAACCATGATCTATGCCAAAATTCTGGACGTGAAAATCAGTGAGGACATGAAAGCACTAAAGGAGAAATTGAAGGGCAGTTGACGGCGCCTGACTGAATGTGGACGGCACTACCGTTTGAACACTTATGTCTTAAAATATTAAACTGTGTTGTGGTACTTCTATTAAATCGTGCTGTGGTAATCTTATTAAACCGTGCTTACTAGAGATACTATCGCGATACAAGCCACGTAAGGATGTGAAATATAGATGCCCAGATATTGCTAACTAAGATGATAGGATTAATAAATCGTGTGCAGCACATTAACGCGGTAATGGCAGTAGATATCATGATATAGGCTGTAAGGCGCCTAAGTCTCGGCCTTTTAACTTGATAGCGGATTTATGAGTCGATTATAATGTTATTAGGTAGGCAGCAGGTGAGAAAGCAGCTAGACTCAGCTAAATCAGGTTGTCGCCGAAATCTATCACTAAGAACTACACAGGATCGAGAGCAGGCCGAAGCTGACTTGCCTTGTAAAAAAACAGCAGTGGAGTCATGTGAGCGCTAATTGCAATATACCACAATATCTGGCGACCTGCCACCGATTATTGGACGCCGGACCGTCACAAGTAGTCGGCGTAACAACAAAATTGTTAGCCTATATATTTTTATATCTTTGCCAGTCTCAGGTCTTAAGTTCGAAACATGAAGGTAAAAAAAATTGAATTTGTGAATTTCCGGGGAATCGACGACCTGATCTTAAACCTGGAAGATCAGGTTAACCTGCTTGTCGGTGTCAACGGTTCTGGAAAATCGACAATTCTAGATGGCCTTGCGATCAGCTTGTCCTGGCTAGTAAATCGCATTCAACGTGAGAACGCTTCCGGCAAACCTATTCCGCTAACTAGTATAAAGAACGACAAAGATTTTTCGTCAATTGGAGTCACTTTATCCGATGAAAGTCGTTCGTACCATTGGAAAATAGTCAAGCAACAGATGGGGGCACAACTAATTGAGAAATCTGAATTAAGTGAGGTTTCTCAACTTGCATCGCTTCATGTACAGCTGTATAGAGACCAACGCACTCTTCCGATGATTGCCTACTATCCGATCAACCGAATTGTTGGTAATGCGCGGCCAGATGTCGGTGGAAGGGATAGCATAAGTAGTATGGACGTTTATGACAACGCGTTGGGCGGACAGACTAACTACCAGGCATTTTTTGAATGGTTTCGTCTTCAAGATGATGTGGTCAACGAGCGAACGAGTTCAAGAACTAAATGGATGATCAGCAACAGATTATGGATCCGTCGTCGTACTAACAAACTATTGACCACAATCGACAAACTTGTACCAAGTCTGGATAAAGATCAGATATACTTTAAGGAACGGTTTCAAAATCGGCTAAAAAAAGATGAATTGCTTTACGAAGACCCCAGATTTCTATTTCACGAGCTAAGCGATATATTCCGTTTTGTGGTGTTTCAGAACCAAGAGCTGTAAATCGTCAGCGAAAAGTGGACAAGTTTAAATGAAAGTGAAGAGAGTGTTTTCCTAAAAATGAGTACTTTAAA
>NZ_JBHYGF010000460.1:0-2983 GCF_051859145.1 Dyadobacter sp. | reverse complement strand
GCATCACTATCGCTGAGTCCAGTCAGGGCATCAAGAATCGTCTGCATGGGGGCGGGCATCTGAAGATGCCTTACGTCGATGCGTTTCACTGCGGGTTCGGGAAAGTTTGCCAGCGCGGCGGCAAAAGACGTTTCATCATCCATGATTAGCGCTTTGCCAAGCGTTTTTTCGACAGATGGGTTTACCTCACAAAAGCGTTTCAGCAGCCAGGTGTGATGTTCTGATGGGCCGGTCTGTGCAGTGAATGTGAGCGACTTGCCAGCAAGCAGGCTGATCAGTGGATAGGGGACAAATGAGTTGATGATACACAGGACTTCGCCGTCTGTGAGTGCCCCAAATTTTTTCACAATCACTTTAAGCGGATCGTCGCCGAATTCCATAAGCGGACGAACGTCAAAACTGGAAATCTTGTCGTGTGGAATATTAAGCAGCCACTGCGGTTTTTTTTCGATTTCTTTTTCGTTTACAGCATCTTCTTGATCAAAGCTGAACCCCAGCGGTATTAATGCCTGCCTGAACATATCAAGGTCACAACCACTCATGTTCGCAGCTTCTGACAATGTAATGCGTGAAGCCATTAACTTTCGAAGTAGCGGGTTTTTAAGCTTTTCCAATGGCTTTGCGATTGCAGCTATTGCGTCAATGCTGTCAGAATTAGCCAGGATAATCTCCGATAGCTTGGTATGATTTGTGATTGTGACCATGATATTGTCCGTTTCAGATTTATGCCCCGGTGCCAGTCAGCTGCTGCTGCAATTGCAGGGCTTTTGGAAACAGAATATTGTTTTCCAAATGGATATGGTTAAATAAATCGTTTTCAAATTCTTTTAATTTTTCAAAAAGATAGGTGTACGAATTACAGGCGCCCGGCGGCAGCTGATACTGATTGGTTATTTTCCGCAGGCTCCGCAGATCCTCACCAGCTGATTCGTGTTCCTGTTCCATAAGTTCTATCGCCGAAGCAATAACAGTGTTGTCGCTTATTTCTCCGGTATTTATAGCAGAAGCCAGCTGTTTTATTGCCGGAAACAAAATGTTTTCTTCTTTGTCTAAATGCTGGTAAAGATCTGCAAGAAGTAATTGTACCTGCTCTGAAAGTGCATAGAGTTCCGGTTGGCGGTCCCCGTGGCGGTCGGCTACTTTGTTGGCAAGACCTTCAATCACAGGGCCGTTTTCGCGGATATAGCTATGATGTACATTGGTGATATAGTCGGCCAGAAAACCCGGTTGCCACGCTGCAAAATTCAAGGGTTGCTGAGTGGCTGGCAGCTGAGCCGTATCTGCCAGGGCGGCTTCCAATTGCTTCTCGCTGATGTTGGCGGCATGCATCGCCTGTTTTAGTGTCCTTTTACCGCCGCAGCAGAAATCTATTCCCAACTTTTTGAAGGCTTCTGCTTTGCGAATGTCTTTTGAAGCAATTTGCCCGACGGTTTCATCTGCAGGCAGCGATCGTTTTTTTGTGATTTTAACCTGCCAGTGTATTGGGCCCTCTTGAAGATAACTCCAGGTGAAGATATCACCTCTCTCACCAAGCAGTTGATAATAGAGCGGTTTTGGATCGTGGTCATTAAAAATGATAAATGTCTCGCCCGGTTGCAATATATCAAAATGCTGAAAAATTGTGGAATGTTTAAGGCGTGGTTCTATAACAGTTACATCTATGGTTTGAATCGTTTCCATTGTTTTTTAATTAAAGTGTATATTATCTATTTGGGCTAATTAACTGCAAGGCTATTGAAACCTTATAAGTCTTTCTTGTTGAACCTGATGGTGGAAATACTCAATGGTACAGCGATCCAGGTCATCATAATTGCCAGAGCGATCACCATACCAACTTCACTACCGAAAAAGCTTTGGAAAACAGCCCCGGTGTAACCCATCATGGCCGATACATCAATTCTAAGAAGAATGAGCACTCTGCTCAGGTCGATCGGATTCAGGAACGAAAGTGCAATCATTCCTTTTTCAATGGGGTAGTCAGAAAATTGGAAAAGTAAGAACAGGACAAGGGTATCAAATAGCATCGAAAAATAAAGCCATAGCAATATTGCGGTACCAATACCTTTTGCTTTATCCCTAATTTTGACTGAAGCCAGCATGGCAATGGCTGCAAACACAATGGAAAGCAATACGCCACAACCAAGCATGATCGCGCCTGTCATCGACCAGGCATAGAGCAGGATTACGATACCGGCCCCGGCAAAAAATGCAAGGCTCAGCGAAACGGCCAGTCCGGCGAACATGCTCAGCCATATTGATTTTCTTTGAAGCGGCTGGCTCACCAATAATTCGATAAATTCGTTGCTGTTATATATATAAATAGTAGAAAATATAATGCTGACCAGCGGAACGATAAACAGGATGATGTTCAAAAGGCTCAGAATCCCTTTGGCCGGATTGTCTTCTATACTGAAAACGGAGAATGAAATCACCAGCAGCACCACTGTATAGGCAATCATGGTCCGGCTACGGAGGATGTCTGTAATGATATATTTTACAAGCTTCTTCATCAGTTTCTTAGTTGGGATGTATTAACTGTCGCCGCCTGTAAACCGTCACTTTCATCGTGTTGGCGCATCACCCGGGCAATGGCCCTTGAGAGCTTTTCTTCTCCTGTATCTTTTCGTAGCGCGTCCAAACTTTTTTGAAACAGCATGCGGCCGTCCTGCATGTAGATAACCCCTGTGATCAGATCGTCCAGCTCGCTCAGAATATGAGAGGTGATAATCACCAGCTTGTTTTTTTCTTTTTCAACAAGGATTTTTTCCCGCAGTATTTCTGACGAGACCGGGTCCAGACCGGCAGAAGGTTCATCCATAATAAGCGCCTGTGAACCGAACATAAAGGCCAGGCAGGCACTTACTTTCTGGCGTGTTCCACCAGATAATGTCCCCATCCGTTTGTCGAGCAGCTTATTTATTCCAAATGATTTTATCAGGTCTTCGTCCAGAAGGTTTTCTGGTATTTTGCGAATGTCCTTCAT
>NZ_JBHYGF010000459.1:0-2986 GCF_051859145.1 Dyadobacter sp. | reverse complement strand
ACTCTACATTAAATAGCTGCTCACCTTGTTGCGGCCGGAAGATCAGCTTTCCATTGTTTTATATTCAGGAAAAGCGAGGGTTGTTATTATACCCACATCGTGCGCTAAGGCGAATGAGATAGCGAGGATGATTGACCTGCTGCAATCGGACGGTGATACGGATGGAAATGAGGGGCTGCGACTGGCTTACAAAACTGCGAACAAAAATTATATCCGGGGAGGTAATAACCGCATTGTACTCGCCACCGACGGGGAGTTCCCGGTGAGTGACGAGGTGATGGCCATGATCGGACAACACGCAAAGCAGGATCTGTACCTCACTGTACTCACATTTGGACGTAATGCACATACCGGCCAGAAGCTGCGTAAGCTTAGTGAACTCGGACAAGGGACCTACGCGCACGTCACAGAAGAAAGTGCCGATTTGCAGCTTATAATGGAAGCGCAGGCGCGAAAGCTTTCAGGCAAATGATACATAAAATCAACCAATCGCATCATTGATCGAAGGCAGGCCAAACCGGCGGAGACTGGAAATGTGAGATTTGAATGCGGAAGCAAAAGACTTGTTTTCCATATAAGGTATCCCAAACTCCTGCGCTGTTTCCTTTACAATCACGGCGATCTGGGGATAATGCACGTGGCAGATTTTTGGAAAAAGGTGATGCTCAATCTGGAAGTTCAATCCACCCAGAAACCAGGTAAGCAGGCGGTTTTCAGGTGCGAAATTAACCGTAGTCTCTAACTGGTGAATTGCCCAGTCTTTATCCAGATTCCCTTGTCCATTCGCAACCGGGTAGCTGGTACCCTCCACGGAATGCGCAAGCTGGAAAACAATTGTCAGTACGAGCCCGGACGTAATATGCATCACGCAGAAACCTGCAAATACCTGCCAGAACGAAATCCCTGCAACCGCAACCGGAAGTACAAAAAGAATGGAAAAATAGATCACTTTCATGATGATCAGTCCCGCCAGCAGCTCGTTGTTTTCACGCTTCGTCTGCTTGTTTACGCCAGACTTTTTAAATTCATGATATTGAATAAAATCCTTGGCAGTAACCCAGTACAAGGTCAAAATTCCGTAAAACAAGAATGCATACAGCCACTGAAAACGGTGCAAATGCTGCACATGGGAATGCGGCGACAACTTCACCACGCCACGATCACGGATATCCTCGTCCAGGGAGGCAATGTTGGTGTAAGTATGGTGTAGTACGTTGTGTTGCAATTTCCAGTTGGTAACGCCTGCACCGGCCAGGTAAATCGTATAGCCCAGCCATTTATTCACCCAGGCTTTGGTAGAATAGGCACCGTGATTTGCATCGTGCATAATGCTCATCCCAATGCCCGAAATCCCAAGTCCCATCAGGAACCACAGCAGAATCGCTACCGGGAATGGCGGGGTAAATAGCAGAAGCGCACAAAAAGGCACAATGTAAATGCCCAGCAAAACAATCGTTTTTACAACCATTGTACTATTTGCGTGACGGGATATTTCATTTTCAGCGAAATAGCGCTCTATCCGGGTTTTCAGCGTAGGGAAAAACTGGCTTTTTGCTGTCGGAGTGAATTTGATTCTTTCTTTGACTTGCATGAGAATTTTAGACAGGAGTTCAGGAATGGGTCGAATGACCAAATGAAAAGAGAAGTAGATCTTTTCTGAACAGCAAGCCTTTCGGTGTAAATAACGGCTTTTTTGACGGTATGGTATCAGAAGTCCGCATTGTTTTGTCACCAAATTGTTAAGATTGTCACTTATTCTTCACAAAAATTCAACAATCACACTAGCCTGCCTCATTCAGTTTTCGGGATAATCTATACTAAGAATAAATACAAATTTGGGTTTCGAATGCTTAAATTCTTTTGTGGCTGAAATATCGGCTGGCAAGGTGCGTATTTTTGATATCAGTCATGAAAAAGCCAGATTATGCGGAAAATGCTTCGAAAAAACATACGTCTCAACGAGGAACAGATTAAAAAACTGCGAGACCTGAGCGAGTTTGACGGCTCCGATCCGCTTGATCACGTAACCAGGGCAATTGACGATTACCTCAGAAAACAAAAGACAGATCTGACACTTCCGGCAGAAAAGGAAATCAATGCGGAGATAACCGGAAAGTCGCCCGAACCAGCTACACCGGGCGCATTGTGGGTTAATGGGATTGTCGACAGGTACGAGTTCTCTGCACTCATATTGAAAGAACCTTCCAAGTCGGCGATCGATAAGGATAGAATTTCCAAGCTTTCCATTCTCGACCCGATCATTCGCGAGAATACCAACAGTTTCATCGCAGCCTGCATTGTCAACTACGACAGAGGCTGGGATATCCGTCCGAGCAAAATCGCCCAACCTTACTATCAAAAAGTAAGAGATCTGATTGACGCGCTGACCTGAAAACGACTACTTCGCTTTTCTTTTGGCAGCAGCTTTGGCGTGTGGGTTATAGGCAAGACAAGTGTCTATCCAGAACCGGAAATCACTGTTAGTCAGCATTCCTTCTTCTGAAACAAGCACATACGCTTTCATGGGCCGGCCATTCATTTGCATTTGCTCACAACCCGGTCTTTCCTGCGCCGCTTCCAGGTTCTCCTCGCCCACGCGGCACATCAGCTGGTCGCCAACTACGCCCACGCACATTTTGTCATTAACCATATAACAAACGCCGCCAAACATGTACTTTTCTTCCACATGCGGCAGCTCGGCAAGTGCCTCCCTGACCTTGTCGCTTAGTTTTTCGTTGAAAGGCATAACAAGCTTTTTCTGCATTTTAAACAAAAATTGAATGCGAACAAATCATTCAGCTATCAATGCACCTCAGGTAAAAATTGCGACCTGACTGGGCTTCGGTGTTTCCTGCCGCAAACGAAACTGCCAGCGTTTATGAGACCAAAGCCAAAGTTCAGGATGGCGCCTTATCGTTGTTTCCAATCGCTGCGCATAACATTGCATCAGGTAGCCTTCATCCTGGTTCAGTGCACTGGAAGAAAT
>NZ_JBHYGF010000458.1:0-2989 GCF_051859145.1 Dyadobacter sp. | reverse complement strand
ATGAATGTCCCTGTTTTTTCAGAGTCTCCGATTACCCTTGTAGCATAAAGCGGCTTGCCTTCACTGAACTCCTGCTCGAATATTTTTCCCTCGCGGTGAACCTCCGCGCGGAGATGTATAGAAAGTGCATTTACGCAGGAAACCCCTACCCCGTGCAAACCTCCCGAAACCTTGTATGTGTCTTTATCAAATTTACCACCGGCGTGGAGCACAGTCAGTACAACTTCAAGCGCAGACCGTTTCTCTTTGGGGTGCATTCCCGTGGGGATACCCCGACCGTTATCCTGTACTGTAATAGAATTATTCTTTTCTATCGTTACATTGATAGTGTCGCAATAGCCGGCCATTGCCTCATCAATGGAGTTGTCAACAACCTCCCAAATCAAATGGTGAACTCCCTTAAAACCAGTGTCACCGATATACATCGCCGGACGTTTGCGGACGGCTTCTAAACCTTCTAAAACCTGGATATTTTCAGCTGAATAACTGTTTACTTCAAGCACTGTTTCGTTTGACATATAGTTTGTTTTTCACTTGGATAAAAAGAACCATTTTCAGGCTTTTTAAGCATGTAAAGATACGTTTTTTTTCGGAGGAACCCAGCCTTCGGGAACGATTTGTTGCGCCGGGATGAGGCAAGTGGAAATATTAATTAACCAATATTCGGAATGGGCAATCCAACGGTAAAATAATGCGGGAGAAAGGTATTTTGCAGCTATTGCACGGCAATGCGGCTGGTGGTGACAAGAAGCGCTTTGTCCAGGCGGGTAAATGTTTTTTCGCCATTGCCACTAACATCGAGAATGCCCGCGTCATAGCTCCCCGGCGCCAGATCGTCAATTCGGAAAAGTACTTTAAAGCCGGGTTTGTAGTAGTTTCCGGCGGTCAAAATCTCCCTTCTTGCCTCCACTTTGGGATTGGCATTTACCAGGTGAACCTGTCCGCGGGCGCGATCCTTCAAAACCATAAAACGATCGCCCGTCAATCCCTTCCGTTCGGGAGATAGAATGCTTGAAACGAAGTAAAACGTGAGCAGCTCGGTCGTGTCGCGGCTGCGGCGGTCTACCTTCCACTCCTCCACATACACGCCGTGATCTGCCGTGGCCAAAGGCTGCGCAGCAAACATCGAATCCAGCTGCGCCTTCTCGACAACAGGCTGCGGAATCCTGAAAAACCCTTTCTGATAAGCTGTCGTAAGATAAAAATCGGCATTCCGGAGAATAGACTTTTCCACCGAAAACATATTGTGGTTGGTTTTCCAATTGTAAACATCTGCCAGGTAAACCGTTTTTTGAGCGGCGATCATCTCCGTGAACTTATAATAGGAATAAATCCAGTAGAAGATACTCAATCCGATCAGAATGGAAACTACCCGCGTACGCCGGAAAAATGGGGTATAACCAAGCAACAACAAGTAGAAGATAACTGTGGCCAGCGAAGCATAAATCTGAAAACGGCTCGCAATCGTGCTGCCCGCCCAGGACCGGAATAAGGCTACCACAAAGCTTGTAATGAAGATAAATGCAAAAAGGGAGATCAGCTCCACCGTACCCGGCTTGATAACAACCTGCTTGCCATAATACGTTTGCGCAATTTTAACCACGATGAAAACAACAAAGGCGACGATTACAACCCCCCATATCGCCGACCAAAGCTCCGGAGCCCACCAAAGCGACATACTTGAACCCACAAAACCGAACAGCGAAGCAAGGAAGCTGATTATGCTGGTGGGAAGCCTGCCAGCCTGTCCCGACTCGTAGCCAATAATGTAAATCAAAAAACAACCGATCATGAACAGCGCTGTCAGGATAGCGCCTCTGAAATCTTTGACACACAAAAAGTAAAAGATGATCGCGGGGAAAGAAAGTATCCCATTACCATGCGTAAATGTGGCCAGGAAACAGCAGAACATCGCCCCAACAAAGGCGCCGTTGGTTCGTCGCGAAACAAGCATAATTGCCGTAACAGTGAATGCAGTCAGAAAGGAATGCTGCAACCCGGTTAGCGCCCAGTTCGATATCTCGTGGTACAGTGGTTGAAAAAACAGGAATGCAGCAGGCAGAAAGTACCAGAGCGGCAAGTTCAGCTTACGGAATTGCAGGTACAGAAAGTAGAAGATGTAACAAACATTGACCGAGACGATCACAATGTAAGCGCGGTAATCGAGGTACCCCGTCAAATGATAGTTGACCAGCGATACAAACCGCGGTACTGCCGCTTTATGATCGTTAAAGGTCCTGAAAAGCTCCCTGATAACTTCTGAAACACCTGACCCGCCTTGTGAGATGGTATCTATAAACTGGATCAGGAGAAAATCGTCCTGATATGGAAAATTGACGGAGTAGTAGAAGTTGTAAACGAAATAGATCAGGGCAACAAAAACGATCATAATGCCCGCCAAAAATCGCTGCATAAGTTTAACTTAATAGATGAGAGGTGGGCAGCTATCGACCGGTTTTACAACCTGGCTGCGTAAGGCAAATCTAAAAACTTAAACTATTTAATCTTAATCTTTCGGGCAAATCTTAGTCAACAGTATCATATACAGGCTTTAAACACAGAAAGCGGACAGGTGCCGCTTTCTGTGTTTACATTTCACATTCGATTACATCTTCTCCATCGGGTGTTCCTTCAAAAGCTGGTCAGGTGAGTAGAAATCCTTCTTACTCTCGGTAGCAGCACGTACCTGTTTCACCTTCTCCGGCGAAATGGCAGGGCCTTTATTGCCAAATGAATTTCTTACAAAAGTGAGCACAGCAGCCATTTCATCGTCTTTCAGAAGACCGCCAAATGGTGTCATCGGCACTTGTCCAGGGTATTTCTGTCCGTTCACTTCAATGGGCCCGAGCAAACCTTTCAATGCGAGCTTGATCAGCCGCTCGTCGCTTCCAAGTACCCATTTGGTGTTGGTCAGCGGAGGGAAGCCTGCCGCAGCCAGCCCCTTTCCGTCAGGCTGGTGGCAGGTTGCGCAGTAGCCTTCTTTGGCATA
>NZ_JBHYGF010000457.1:0-22553 GCF_051859145.1 Dyadobacter sp. | reverse complement strand
GTTCCTTCTGCGGATCCGGATCGGGGTCTTCTTTTACAACCCTATACTTACTTGAAGAAGTCGCCAGCAACATCGTCGCAATCAACGCGGCTCCATATATTGGTTTTGTGATTTTCATAATTTGGGTTTAGTAATTCGGTCTTGTAAGTTGTTTTTCTTTCTTTTTGTCAGCCTCTGCGTTTACCTTTTGTCACCCTGAGCGCAGTCGAAGGGCATCCTGCACGTCCCTTCGACCGCCCGGCGGCCCGGTCCGCTCAGGGTGACAAAGCTTTGGCTAACGTTGACAAAGCTCCGGCCGACGGCTGACTGCCGACGGCCGAGGTCTTCATTCCACCTTCCTCAACTCATACACAACCTCCTTCGGCGCGCTATTAAGAATAATTTGTCCTTCCAGCCATTTGATGAGAATATTTTGCTCCTCCAAACCTTTCACATGCCGACCTTGCTCGTACTTGCGGAAGCCGATGATGTAGGTTTGGTTCAATGGACGATATTGGAAAAAGTGCAGTTCGTTCTTTTTCACGATCATATTACGTACACTTTCCGACTGGACATATTGCGGTCCCTGCTCGATCTCCAAGCCTTTCTCCCAGTCTTTGGCAGAACCAACTGCCACCTGGTTATTCTCAGATGTTAAAACGTAATAACCCTTTTTCAAACCTGAAATCCGGATTGTCCGAGCATTGTCAACCACATCAGAAACCGATTTCGGTGTTGGCAGTGGCAGGTATTTGTTTTCCACTGCGAATTTCACAGGCGTATTTGCGGCATTCCCATTTAACACTCTCGCATTCGAAGCCTCTGCCTTATCCTTTGCGAGCGTAATGGAGGTTGTTGCTTTGGCAGCATCGAGTCCGAGTGCCTTTTCCATGATGGTAGCCAGCCGGTAGTAGCCCAGCTCAGTAAGGTGCACGGTGTTTTCGATGATGCTGTCTTTCTTACTTGCTTCGAGTACCGGCTTGTAGATATCCAGGTACTGCTTGCCACGTGCTGATGCAACTTCGGAGATTGCATTGGAATACAGTTCCAGATCTGCATTGCGCTCGGCGATGCGTTGGGCAGTATCTTTTGAAACAACCGGGATGGTCGAGAGCAGCACGGTCTGTGCGCCCAAAGAATCAATTTTGTCAAGCAGTTTGTTCAAACCTTCCTTGAACCTGGGCAAACCTGCGCGTCCATCCTGCGCTTCTACACCCCCGTAGCCCAGCAATACAACAGTTGGCTTTGCATTGGTGATATCCTGCATCAAATGCTGGTACGGTGTGGGTGGATTGGTGTAAGTGGAACGGCCTTCTCCCCACACATTGTCGCCTGTCCAGCCAAGGTTACGGAAAGTCACACCCTTGTCAGGGAAGCGGGTAGTCAGCATCATTTCCAGGTAACCAAACTGAAAATCGTTCTCGAAAATAGAGTTGCCGAGGAAGACAACCCGGTCGCCGTCTTTCAATGTAAACCGGGAGGAGCCGGTACTTTTAGACGGGTCCTGGCCGGAAACAAAACCGCCACTCAGGAAAAAAAACAGCAATACAATGTGACCGGCGAGCACCGGCACTTTTAAACTTCTCATGTATTTATGGGTTTAGGTAATAGTTTGTAAAGGACGACAGCAAGGGAAAATAACCATTGTGTGCCAAAACATGCAGGTGTTTTTTTCAATGGTCAAAGGTCTTTACCTCTGCTGGCAGGGGCTGTCGACGCGCAGGCGCGGGGATTACGATGATCGTGATAATTGTAGCGAGTACCAGTGCAACTGCCATTAAAGTATAAGACGCATTGAAGTTTCCGGTAGCCGTATTCAGGTATCCCACCAGGTAGGAACCCGCAAATGAGCCCAACGCACCCAGACTGTTAATTAACCCGATCGCGCCGCCAGCTACATTTTTAGGGAGTATTTCGGCAATAGCTGCAAAGAAGGGTCCGTAAGGTGTATACAAGGCACCACCCGCCGCGACAAGCAGCGCATAAGAAATCCAGAATTGATCAGGACCGAGCCAAACCGCGCCGTACAAACACACTGCCGCGATCAGCAAAAAAGGCCAGACAAAGATTTTCCGGTTACCGGTTTTATCAGAAAAATAGGAAGCTGATAGCATTCCGATTACTGCGAAAAGGTACGGAACGGACGAAAGCCAGCCTGTATTTACCATATTCATATCAGGCGCAGCCTTGATAATCGACGGCAGCCACATTACAAATCCATAAACCCCCACACTCCACAGCAGGTACTGAAAGCAAAGCAGGATAACTTTTTTGGATTTAAATGCCTCCGCGTAATTCTTCACCGGCTTAATGCCCGCCTGCTCTTCGCTCAGGCTGGCTTCCACGGCAAGCTTCTCCTCGGTCGTCAGCCAGTCGGCATTGATTGGCCGCTCGTCGATCAGTTTCCACCAGATAAATGCCCAGACAATGCCCGGCGCACCTTGTAAAATGAACATCCACCGCCAGCCCATTGACTCGATCAGGTAGCCTGACAGCACCGACATCCATAGTACCGTAACCGGGTTACCCAGGATCAGAAAAGTATTCGCACGCGAACGTTCTTCTTTGGTAAACCACTGACTCAGCAGGATCAGCATTGCGGGCATCACCGCACTTTCAACTACCCCCAGCATAAACCGGATTACGATCAGCGTGTTTGTATCAGCGACCATCCCGGTGGCGGCGGCAAGTCCTCCCCAGAGTATTAACGAGATGAAAATCAGCTTTTTGGCGGTGCGTGTAGCGGCGTAATGCGCGCCGGGTATTTGAAAAAAGAAATACCCCAGAAAGAACAGCGAACTAAGCAGGGTCGATGTATTTGGCGTAATTCCCAAATCTTCTGACATGCCGCCTGCTACCGCAAAACCAAAGTTGGCACGATCGAGGTATGCAAGACTGTATGTTACAAAAACAACCGGGATAATGCGGAACCATCGGCGTCGGGCTAACTGTGGCTTCATCTGGATTCGGGGTAAGTGGTACGGAAATGTTCTTCTTTAAAACCTGACAGGATGGAATTCTACCGTGCGCGCAAACATCGAAGTATATTCCGGAATAAAGCAAATCTAATTATTTCCAGGAATCCTGCAATCGCGGGTATTATGTAAAAATCAGGACAGCACAGGATGAGACAGCAGCATTAAATTCTTGAATTGCAATAAAAAATATTCTTTTCGTCATAATGCACTCATAAAGACCTCCATGTGCTACTTCCGCATCTGTCTCCAAATACTTCCGATCGTGTTAACTGCATTCGCCGCTGATGTCAGTGCACAGTCGCCAAATCCTGGCTTTTCGCCCAATCAGGGTAACCGGATCGTTTTGTTAGGTAATACGTTCGCTGACAGAATGCGGCACTATGGTTATTTTGAAACCATTTTACAAATGCGATTTCCGGATAAAAAATTGACCCTGAGGAATATGGGATGGAGCGCCGATGAAGTAGGCTTGCAGCCCCGCCCGTTGAACTTCCCGGGTTTTGGTGAAAAGACAAAGCGGTTGACAGAGGGTGAAAAAGAAGTAACATTCAAAGGTTTTACGCACGAAGGCGAACCGATAGTTATGCCCGTCGGACTCAACTATACAGGGCTAAACCAGGATTTGTACGATCAGAAAGCGGATATAATCTTCCTATGCTTCGGGATGAACGAAGCATTCAAAGGAAAAGGAGGAATTCCTCAGTTTGAGAAAGATTTTTTGACATTTATCAAAAACCTGCAAGCGAACAAATACAACGGGAAGTCGGCGCCAAAACTCGTACTGGTATCTCCCATTGCCCAGGAAAATCTCGGCATTCATTATCCTGATCCGACTGCGCATAATCAAAATCTGCTGCGTTATACCGAATCGATGAAGAAAATGGCTGCTTCAATGGGGCTGTTCTTTGTGGATCTTTATACCCCGTCCATGGCGCGAATGCAGGAAAAGGGTAAGCCCAAGATCACGATCAACGGCATTCACCTGACCCGCGAGGGCTACCAGCTGGCAGCTGAATGGATGGCGCAGTCGCTTGGTTTTGGGAAAGCGATCGACTTCAAGTCTGAGAATGGCAGGCAGCTTACGGAAGTTATTAAAATGAAGGACGACCATTTCTTTTACCGCTGGCGGGCTGTAAATGGCGAGTATATCTACGGCCGCCGGCGCGAGCCTTTTGGTGTAATCGCATTCCCGCCGGAGCTCCGGAAGCTCAACCAAATGGCGGCTGCGCTGGATACAGTGATTTGGGAGCTGGCGAAGGGGAAGAATGTTTACAAACAGGCTGTCGACATTGTAGACAGGCGGGGCAAACCCGTTGATCCCTTGCTACAAACTGCTGTCCCAATGACCGGGCGGCAAGGCGAAGCAGCCCGACAAGCCGCGCACGAACATCATGAAAAAAGCTGGCCTGCAACCACTGAGAAGTTCAAGCTGCCGGAAGGTTACGAAATCAACCTATTTGCTTCTGAAAAAGACTTCCCGATTGAGAAGCCGGTGGCTATGAACTTTGATGCAAAAGGGAGACTCTGGGTAGCCACCATGCCCACCTACCCGCAGTACTTTCCCGGCATTCCCGTACACGATAAGATTGTGATACTGGAAGATACCGACGGCGACGGAAAGGCTGACAAGCATACCGTCTTCGCCGACGACCTGTACCTTCCATTGGGATTTGAGTTTGGAAATGGCGGTGTATTTGTCTCCCAAGAACCCGATATTCTTTTCCTCAAAGACACAGATGGGGACGATAAGGCAGATGTGCGCGAGGTAGTACTGACGGGGTTCGGCTCGGAAGACAGCCACCACGCCACCCACGCATTTACTTACGGACAAGATGGCGCGCTGTACTTCAATGAAGGCACTTTTCTGAACACGCAGGTAGAAACGCCATACGGACCGATACGCTCTTATGCTGGTGCGACTTACCGATTTGAACCCAGGACCGGGAGATTGCAGCATTACGTTTCTTACCCCTACTTCAATCCGTGGGGAAGTGTTTTTGACAAATGGGGCATGCACCTGATCGGCGATGCTTCTGATGGATCCAACTATTTTGCACCTCCTCTGACCGGCAAGGTTGATTATCCGGACAAGCACCCGCGCATTAATATGTTTACAGAAACGCGCGTCCGGCCTACCGCAGGAATCGAGATTGTTTCGAGCCGCAACTTCCCGGACGAGGTGCAGGGCGATTTTTTGGTCAATAACAACATTGGTTTTCAGGGAACAAAGCAGCACCGCATTGTGCACGAAGGTTCGGGCATAGTGGGCAAGGAAGTGGAGCCGCTGCTGCAATCTGCTGACCCGAACTACCGCCCCATTGATCTTGAATTCGGTCCCGACGGCGCTTTGTATATTGTTGACTGGTACAATCCGCTGATATCCCACGGAGAAAACCCGCCGCGTGATCCGGCGAGGGACAAATCGCACGGGCGCGTATGGCGGATCAGCTACCGCGACCGGCCACTTTCAAAAGTGACCGACCTTTCTCAAATGCAAGTTCCGGAGCTGCTTGAAAACCTGAAAGGAATGGAAGACAGGCTGCGTTACAGAACACGCATTCAGCTTCGTGCCAAACAGGAAAATGAGGTTTTACCTGAATTGAAAAAGTGGCTTGCTGCCCTGGACAGGAAAGATCCTGAATATGAACATCACCTGCTCGAAGCATTGTGGCTGTACCAGGATTTTGATGTAGTTGAAGAAAATTTGCTGAAAACGCTGCTGAATGCAAAGGAGCCAAAAGCCCGCGCCGCCGCAACCAAGGTACTGCGTTTCTGGCATGCACGGGTTACGGGTGCAGTTGGTTTGCTAAGGGAGCGGATCAATGATGAATCGGCCCGGGTGAGACTGGAAGCGATTGTAGCGGCCAGCTTTTTTGAAGATGAGGAAGGTATATCAGCCGCATCCGATATACTGCGGCAGCCGACCGACTACTATCTTGACTACGCCATTTCCGAGACTTTCCGCCATTTGAAACCGGTTTGGTATGCATCAATGCAGCGTTCCATGTTCCTTCCTCACATTGAAAAGTACTTGCTTCCATTTTTATCCGACAGCGAGCTGCTTGCACTTCCAAAGAATCACTGGCCGATTGTTGAGATATTAGGGCGCAGATCAATGCCGGAGGCAAAAAAGAAGCAGCTACTGCTGACCCTCGCAAAGGAGCTGGAAGTATCCGAAACGAGTACGTTGCTTTACGCGCTTAAACAGGAAAAACGGCTCGACAGACAGCAGGAGCTGGCATTACGGGTTTTAAAGGCGGATAAGGCAGAGCTTTCCAGGAGCAAGTCGCAGTTTGAAAATTTTATCAAAGCAGATAGTAACTCATTTATAAAGCAGATGAGCTACGCAGCTATCATCACAGCGGAGGGGTCTGATAAATCCATTCAAAAGTACATTGGCCGGGATAAGGAGAATTACCTTAAAAGCATTGCGCTCTTGCAGGACAAACCTTTGCAAGCCACATTCTTTGAAAAACTGAAAACGCTTGGCCCTGAACTGCCAGAGACTACTTATCCTATTCTTATAGAAATGGTTATCGTGCAGCCTGACCAAACACAACCTGCAAGCCAGTTTGTTTCTTCATTGAAAAACCTTCCGGAAAATACCTTGGATTCGGAGGCTTTTGGCAGAGCGTTGAATGCAATGAAGGCGATAGTAAACCAATCTGCATTGGCCGAAAAACAGCAGATCATTCAGGCTCTGGAAAGTTTAGGAACTATTGAGGTGGTATTAACAGCTTTGGAAGCAAAAATGGCATTTGATAAAACTGACTTTGATGTTCCCGCAGGCCGGAAAGTTTCACTTGTGTTCAACAACCCGGATTTGATGCCGCATAATGTAGTTATTACAAGAATTGGCGCTGAGCAGCACGTGGGAGAAGCTGCTGACGCGATGGCGCAATTGAAAGACGGATTTGAGAAAAACTTTGTGCCCACTACCAGCGATGTGCTTTTCGCAACTCCGCTCGTTAACTCAGGAAAAAGCTTCCGGCTAAACTTCAAGGCCCCGGAAGTTCCCGGGGCTTATCCGTTTATCTGTTCATTTCCGGGACATTGGCGTGTGATGAAAGGGATTATGCACGTCACTAAGCAAGCCCGCTAGCAGTAACAATTTTTTTAAAATAGTCCAAAGGAGCTGACGGAACTTACCAGTTTGTTCAGCTGTGGTCTTTCACTTATTTTTTTCGCCACGAATGCTGCCGCAAGTCCGCCTATTACGTAGTAGGCCACGGTCAGGATCTGTGTCTGAACGGTTCTGTTAACCGGCGCGTCGTTCAAGCCCAGCGGCTTGGTCAGCGTCAACGCGCCGATACCAGCAGCAAAACCAAAACCGGCGCCGCGCAGGAGAATGTTCTCCTCTTTACCGCTGCCTACCATACTGTAGTAGGCTGCATTGCTGAGCAAATCACTGGCGAGTGTGAGACCAAATAGTTTTTTTCCTTTTGGCGGATCGATATTAACTGTTTCGAGTGATTTGGAAAGTGCCTCTTCACCAACCCGATTGATCCGGGGTGCTTTTGCGTAAAATTGTCTGCCACCTTCATGAAGCAGGTTCAATACTACGGCTCCTGCAAGCCCGGCTGCTATATTTTTTGTTGCGTCCATATTAAACCACGGAATTTAATTGTTTATGTGGTTATGGTAAATATTATGCCAAACAGGACAGCAACGTAATCAGGCATTATATCGTGGAAAGCGAATTGCAAATCACAAGGCTTTGATCATCGTGGCTCTCCTGAGAATAAGTCAGACGAGCAACACGAGCATTGGGATGGGTAAGATTTCTAAAAATTGATACATTTGACATAAAACAACATTGCTATGCGACACACATTTCAACTTAAATCAGGTGATATCAACGCAAACCTGATTAGAAACATTAAGCAGCTATTTAAAGATAAAGACCTTAAAATCACGATTGAAGCTCAGGAACGTCCCGCAAGACCTAACCAAAAAGAACTTGCAAGCCGCATCATGAAAGTCGTTGACCAGTTTAAAGGTGTGAAGGTTGATCCAAACCTCGACCTGTCATCGCTGGCCAACGAATCGAACCTATGATCTACTTCGATACCGATGTGCTGATACACCTTCTTATATCCCAGGATCAGCGAAAGCACGAGAAAGCAAAATCCATATTTCAGTCTGCGGCCGAAAAGGACAATTTCTTTCTATCCTTTTTATGCCTGCAGGAAACTGCATTTGTTTTATCAAAGCTAGGCCAAAAGGTTGACGACATTGTAAATGGGTTATCGACATTCCTGGCGTTCGAGCCAGTAGGTTATCACGCCAGCGAAATGACTCGCGCCATAGAACTTGCAAAACTTGTAGGTTTCCAAAACATTAACGATTGCATTCACCTTGCAATAGCCGAAAGTCACTGTTCGACAATATACACTTTCAACAAAGCAGATTTTAGCAAATTAACGCGGCTGACCAACCTACAAATCGTTATTCTGGAGGGATAAGATTTCTTGAAGGACAATGTCCATTACAATCGGTACCAAATAAATAAAGGCAGCTCATTTCTGAGCTGCCTTTATTTGTTTCGCATTCTAAACACCCAGGCTCCAGCCCTCGCGGTAGTTTCTTTTTACAAATTGATTGACCTCGTCGAAGTTCGTTACTTTCATATTCTGCGCGTCCCACAGCATTTTCATGTTGCTGCCCGGGTAGGTGTACCCTTTCCCATCCTCGCGCGCTTTTGGCATATCCGCACCGCGAATGGCGAGGTTAGCGCCGAGTATCGCTTCGGTAAGCGGGCCTGCCAGCTCAAACGGCGAGCTCAGCTCCATTTTACCATATCCGGCAATGCAGCCTTCTACCCACTGCGCATAGTGACCGTCAGCACTTCCTGGTACACGTGCAAATTTCTGTTTTACTTTTACTTCCTGCATCCGGCTGAGTGGCAGCAACCGCGGATTTGCAGCATATTCGCTCGCCATCATTTTACCCTTTGAGCCCACAAACAGTATACCGCTGTTTCCGTCACCAAACAATTCGTTTGGTCCCAGCTCTTCCGGCCGCTCTGGTTTGATACCGCCGTCCATCCAGTGCATGGTTACCGGACCTTTTGTTCTCGGTGTTTTTGGGAAAGTCAAAGTTGCGTGGCTTGAAGGCGGACAGCTGTCCGGGAAAATACCCCTTTTACCAAAACCTGTAAACACACTTCCCACACTTGCCTGCATGTCAGTTGCATATTTCAGTCCCAAAACACGGAACGGAGCTTCCATCAGGTGGCAACCCAAATCGCCCAATGCGCCGGTACCATAATCCCACCAGCCACGCCAGCTGCCCGGGATCAGTCCGTCTACGTAATCTTTATAGGGCGCAGTGCCCAGCCACAAATCCCAGTTCAGTTCTTTGGGAACTGCTGGCTTGTCGCTCGGCCAGGGAATACCTTGTGGCCAGATCGGCCGGTTGGTCCAGATATAAACGGTATCCACGTCGCCTATCACGCCCGCATCATACCATTCGTGGAGCTGTCTCACACCATCTCCGGAAGAACCCTGGTTACCCATTTGCGTCACGACCTTGTACTTCGCAGCAGCTTCGGTGAGCTTCCTGGCTTCCCAGATATCGTGCGTCATCGGCTTTTGTACGTACACGTGCTTGCCCATTTGCATGGCCGCCATTGCTACCACGGCGTGGGTATGGTCGGGAGTTGAAACTGAAACTGCATCAAAGTTCTTTGATTCCTTTTCGAACATTTCACGCCAGTCTTTATAGTATTTGGCTTTGGGATAAGTTTGCACGGTTTCCGCAGCTCTTCTGTCGTCTACATCACACAAATACCCAATGTTGGCTTTGCCGCTCTTGAAAAAGCTCGCAATATCCGACTTACCTTTTCCTCCCACACCAACTCCGGCGACCGTTAGCATATCACTGGGTGCGCGGTAACCCTTGCCGAGCACGTGACGCGGTACGATCATAAAACCTGCTGCGGCCGTTGCTGAGGTTTTGATAAAATCCCTCCTCGACGGCACCGGGCTGTCTTTCTGTGTATTCGTTTGGTCCATTTTTTGATTAAGGTTTTGCTTTCTGAATATATAAAGGAAGAATAGGTTTAATTTAATGTAGGTAACCACTGTTATTCTTAAAAAAGAAGCCGCGTATGTTCACGCGGGACGCGCATTACCAATACGACATTTACCGACTTTGAGGCTATGATAGAATTGACAAAAGGTGATATTACGAAGATAAAAACAGACGCGATCGTCAATGCAGCCAATTCCTCCCTGCTCGGCGGCGGCGGTGTAGACGGGGCTATTCACAGCGCAGGCGGCAAGGCGATCCTGGACGAATGCATTGCGATCAGGAATAAGCAGGGCGGCTGCAAAACTGGAGAAGCTGTGATCACGACCGGAGGAAAATTGCCGGCCAAATATGTGATCCACACCGTAGGTCCGGTATGGAATGGTGGTAATAAAAATGAGGAAGCATTACTCGCTTCGGCTTACAGGAACAGCTTGCGCGTAGCCGTCGAGAACCAGGTAAAGACAATTGCTTTTCCCAATATCAGTACCGGCATTTACGGTTTTCCCAAACAGCGCGCCGCAGAAATAGCAGTTCAAACCGTGCAGGATTTTCTCCAGCAGAATACCGCAGTCGAGCAGGTACTATTTGTATGTTATGACGAAGAAAACTTTGGTATTTATAAAAAACTCCTTTCCTAGCCACTTTCATTCTTATTTAAAAAACTGAATTTTGCAGCGAAAAGGACTGCAACAACTCTTATGATCCCAGCTTCAAGTATCGACTTCCTGAAAAAACTGAAAGCCAATAATAACCGCGACTGGTTCAATGCCCACAAAGACGAATACCTCGAACAGCTGGGGTATATTGAAACATTTGCCGACACTTTGCTGGGAGAAATGAACAAGCATGATGTGATAGAAACTGTTTCGGGAAAGAAGAGCTTGCAGCGCATTTACCGCGATACCCGCTTTTCGCCGGACAAAACGCCTTACAAAACCAATTGGAGCGGCAGTTTTACCCGAGCGACAGCCCAGCGCAGAGGCGGTTATTACTTCCACATTGAACCGGGCAATACCTTTGTAGCAGGCGGATTTTGGGCGCCCGAGCCCGGGGATATGAAGCTGATCCGGGATGATATCAGCTTTGATCCGGAGCCGATCCGTAAGATCATTTCGAGCAAGGAATTTACAGATACATTCGGATCTCTGCGCGGCGAGCAGCTAAAAACGACGCCGAAAGGTTTCGACCCGACAAATGAAGCCATTGACCTGCTGCGCTACAAGCAATTTCTGTTACAGCGAAAGTTCACGGAAAAGGAAGTGCTCAGTTCCGATTTTGTTCAGGAAGCAAACCTCACCTACATTCGAATGCGCCCTTTTTTCGATTATATGAGCGAGGTACTTACCAGCAATGCAGACGGATCTTTGGCAGATTAAGGCAGTCTACTTTCTCAAATGGATTTCCCCTTCCTTCATCACCATTTTTACATTCAGTAATGAAGTTTTAAAGCTCTTCTGGAGATCTCCGTCGAAGACCGCGATATCAGCAAATGCGCCTTCCTTGATTACTCCGATCTGGTCTTTCATTTCAAGTGCATGAGCTGCATTGGCAGTGGCGGATTTCATTACATTTTCGGGAGAGATACCGAAATCATTGTAGCCCCAGATTGTCTGCTTTGCCAGGTCACCTCGCGGCATTTGCAACTCGTGATAAGCGTCTGAACCTGCTACCATTAAAACACCGGATTTCTCAATCTGTCCCAGCCACTTGCGGTAAGATTCCAGGTCGGCGCGTACATCTTCCAGCTTGTAAGGCATTCTCTGCGTTTTGTAATATTGCTCAGCCACATTGATCGACTGGTACGTGGGCACGAGGTAAACGCCCTTTTTGGCCATTAATTCAAGGGTAGCTTCCTTAAATCCATAACCATGTTCAATGCCGTCTACGCCCGCTTCAATCGCATTGTGCACCGCCCAGTCGCGGTCGCAGTGGGCAGTTACTTTAACACGCTGTGCGTGGGCAGTCTCGACGATCGCCTTCATTTCTTCCAGCGTCAGCGTGAGCCGGTTTCCTATTGCGAGGATTTTAATCACATCCACGCCACGCGCGATATGTTCCAGAACAGCCTGCCGCGCCTGTTCCACGCCGCTAACCATGGATTGCTCCTGCCGCGAGACTTTATCGAAATCTCTGAAAGGCAAGCCGTCAAGCTGGCCGTCCATTGAACCAATAATCGGCCCTGAAACGAGCATGCGCGGGCCTGAGATATAGCCTTTGTCAATCGCCCTGCTCACTTCAAGGTCCAGGTACTGACCTGAATTTCCCAGGTCCCTGATCGTTGTGAAGCCCGCGTCCAGGTAACTTTTCGCAAAACCTGCCGCACGCAACACGCGCTTTTCAGGAGAATTCATAACGGCGTCAACTGACAAAGCCTCGGTCAGCCCCTGGTTTGTGAGTATGTGGGTATGCGCATCGATTAGGCCGGGCGTGACGGTTGCATTGCTGTAATCCAGCACCTCGGTACCTTTTGGCACTTCCAGCTTCTCGCCTACTTTGATGATTTTCTTTCCTTTAACTAAGATTTGCCTGCTTTTTATGAATGCATTTGCATCCGAATCATACATCAGGCCGGCTTTAATGAGGTAATGTTTTTCGGTTTGGGAGAAAGAGGCACGACCCGAAAGAATGAATATAAATGTGAATTGAACAACTAAGCCAAGTCTGGCAACTAAGGTCATAAAATGGAGGTGAGTAAGTATTGAAAAAGCTGTAAATGTTTCAACAGAAAGTTACATCCCAGCAATTCTACTCATTGTTATCTGATGGTCACATTGCCAAATTCAGCGCTGATCAGTACATTGGCGAGGCGGTTTCCGGAGAAAAACGCCTCTTTGAAATCAGGTGTGTTCTTCTTCCATTTGAATCCATTCGGCAACTTGATCGAGGTGTAGGCGCTGCTGATGTTATAGTCAAATTGCTGCCAGTTTTTCTGAACGAGCATTACTTCCGTTTTCTTGGAGCGTATTGCCAGGCTGGTCAGTCCGGCGGAGGGATGAATTTCGACGTTGCCAAACTGCGAATCGACTTTCAAAGTACCTGCCACATCCGTGAGCACAACTTTTGTGTGGTCGCTCGTGAGTGTAAAGCTACCTGAGAGCACATTGCCTTTCAGCTCGCCGAAGCTGGTATTGAGCTGACCTTTGCCTTCAATGTCAGCCAATGTAGTATTGCAAAAGTCTGCCTTGATCTGCAAACCGCGGAGCAAACCTTTGAGCAAAATGGTACCGAATGAATTTTTAAGGTCCACTTCACAGGTTGCGGGCAACTGGATCTTATAATGCGCTTTTACATTCGACTGCGGCTTCATTTCTCCATCTTTCAACAAAATGTAATTACGGAGAAAAAAATCTTTTCCGGTACGCTCGGCCAGGTACTGGATTTTCGCAAGGTCCCGCGCTGCCACAGCTCTGTCGGGATGCCGCGCTGAGAGCTGCATCACAATGGAAATCTCGTTCTTGTCCCAGGTAGTCACCTCAATATCTGCCTTTTCTGCATTGATATGCAGGACACGGACCGAGGATGCTGCTACGTTCTTTTCAATGGTGCGCGTAGCAACCTGCAAGGTTCCCTGTCCGTAAAGCTGCACCGAAAGACTGCATAATAATGCGCAAACGGACGTTTTCAAAAGCAAATGCATTTGTTTCATGGGATTTGGCTAGATCATTTTGGCCATTTCATTCAAAATAGCCGCTTTTTGTTTTTCAATGGTATCCAGCTGCTTCATTAATTCGGGCTCGGTATTATACTGGCCGATCGCCTCCTGCAACTGACTGGACGCTGAATGCAGTGTTTCAAATTCTTCCCTTAGTCGCTGATACCGGCCGCTGCTGCACACCAGCGTTTCTGTTTCGCAATAGGCTTTTAATTGTTCATAGTGCTGGTCGGTACCCATTTCACCACTCACCTGAAGTCTTGGGTCAAACTGCTCCTGTGCAAAATAAACGTGCGTAACCCGCACCTCCCGCCAGACCAGCAGCCCGGAAATACCCGCGATCAATATCGCTGCTGCATACTGCCAGCCCGCAAAACGGCTTCTGCCCGGCGCCTTCCGCTCGATCGCGTCCCATACCATCGGGGCCGGGGTATATTCCGGTAAGCTTTGCAGTGCCTGACGCAATGGTTCTTCTCCCAGCTTCTCCCCGATCAGTTCCCAGGTTTGCGGAGCGGGCGTATAGCCGGGCAACTTAGC
Organism: Dyadobacter sp.; assembly: GCF_051859145.1. GTDB lineage: Bacteria > Bacteroidota > Bacteroidia > Cytophagales > Spirosomataceae > Dyadobacter. Next base: position 8,372 of record NZ_JBHYGF010000457.1, on the reverse strand, counting down.
GATCGCGTTCTTTAATGTATGCTGATTCTTGTCCATTTTTTCGGTTCATGAAAGCATTCCGCGCAGCTTCCTTTTTGCGTGAAACAACTGTGATTTCGACGTCCCTTCTGAAATTCCAAGTGTTACGGCAATTTCGCGGTGGGTGTATCCCTCTACTTCTGCCAAGACGAAAATGGTCCTGAATCCGTCCGGCAATGCCAGTATAGCCGTTTCCAGGTGGGATGCATTAATTTCCTGTTCTCCCCAATCAACTCCGCCAACCGCAACATCTTCGATATTCTCCCAGATCACAATCCGCTTCTTTTTGGTCGACCGCCTGATTACAATCGTTTTGATCCAGGCGCCCAGTGTTGACTCGCCCCGAAACTGATCCAGGTGGCGGAATACGTCCAGAAACGAATCCTGGATTACGTCGTTTGCATCGTCAAAATCGCCTGTGATCCGGTAAGCGAGGGTGTACATGGCGTTTTTGTAGCGGTCGTACAACCGGCGCTGCGCAATCCTGTCATGTAGAAGACACCCAGAAATCAATTCCGCCTCCGTGGTCATAGTTAATGTTGATTTGTAATAAAGAGGTAAGCTGGTCGCGGAATGGTTGTATCGGATTGGAATAAATGAAAATAAAACGGGCGTGCCGATGCATGGAAGCAAAGGTACGCCCGTTTTTCCTTCCGTCTGTTGAAACAGACGGGTAGGGATCTTTTTGGGTGCCTGTTGACACAGGCGGTTTGTTTAGTTTGCTACTAGTACTTTGTGACGCATTTGTTCGGTTCCGTAGGTGGCGGTGAGGATGTAAAGGCCGGGGTTCAGCTTACCGTGTGCTCTTACTGCAAGTTTGTTGACTGCCGTTTTCTCGGTGCTCACTGCCACGTCGCGGCCTAGCAGGTCGGCTAGTTTTACTTTGGGTTCCTGGCCTGCGAATTCGAGGTTGATAACTCCTGCATTTACAGGATTTGGATAAAGTACAAGCGCCTTTCCTACGTCCATTTTCACTGAATTGATCCTCGAAAGCGCAAAGCTGCTGTCCCGGTCTACCATTTTCAACCGGTACAGATTTTCGCCTGCAACAGGGTTTTGATCTGTGAATGTATAGGTTGTAGTGATTTTACTTTCCGTAGCAGCTGCCACTTTGCCGATTGAAAGCCAGGTTTCTCCATCCAGACTGTGCTGAACAGCAAAGTGGTCGCTGTTTGATTCTTCCGAAGTCTGCCAGTTAAGTTCTACCGCATTCTCTTCTTTGGAAGCAGTAAAGCTTACGAGCTTCACCGGTAGCGGCGTCGCTTTATCCGCGGTGATATAATAGGAAGAAAGGTCACTTGCTGTAAATGAAATCTTCCACAAGTTGAGCATTGAATCCCATCTTACATTCTGGTCGGCGGGATCAATTGGGGTTTCCATTGTTCTAGCGCCGCTTGTACCAGCCGATTGAATAATCCGCAGCTTCTTCTTGAAATTGTCAGGATCGGCAGGATTCACCGGTAGTTTTTCTGAACTCACGGCATTGAATGCATTAAACTCTTCCTGGCTTACATATAATGTAACCGTCGCCTGACCTGCATTGGAGTTGCCCGGCACAAATCTCCAGTGGCGCTGAACAAAAGGCTGACCTTCGCGCAGGATCACCTCATCTTCAATGGTAACATAAGCCCGGAAAGGCGAATTGTTGTCTGAAAGTCCATTGCCTTTAACAGTCCCAATCACCCGGCAATCGTCTGCTGTTAAATGATAGTCCACGTTGTTCGGTACAATTGCAGTTGCCTGCTCTCCATTACGTGATAATTTCAGGTCTTTGTAAAAACAGCCTTTCGTAGTTACATCGTCTTTCATGTAGATATTAACCGGCTGGTTTCCTGCATTCCCATAAGCATTGCGCCAGTTTTTATAAGCGTCGCAATCATTTGAGTAGCTGTCCCGGTTGGTATAGCAGCCGTCGCTGCTGATCAGATTTGACAATGTAAAGCTGTCGTTATTGGAAGACTGGGGCGAAGTTACCTGCTTGTTTTTAACCCAGTTCGCAGTCAGGTTCTTGATTGCATTCACTGCATCCGGAGACTTCATTGCATTTTCAAGGTAAAAAAGGGTCACGATCTGCGCGCCGTGCGTGTAGCTTTCCTCAGCAAGCCTTACCACCGAAGATGCGTCCGTTATATAAGCTGCCTCATTCACATATAGCCTGTTAGGCAGGTTGGAACGCAGCAGGTCGAGGGCAAAACGGTGGTCATAATAAATGTCGTCGTTGATCTTGATCCCGTCGAGGTCTTTTCCGATTTCGTCAAAAGGCAGCGTACCTCGTGCACGGGACAGCTTATCGTACACTGATCCGTGGTGCGTAATGACCTTAATGCCGGAATGGATGCCTTTTACCGTGTTTTTAAACAGAACATTCGTTTCTTTCAGCACGTGTGTGCGATACAGGAACCAGTCTGTCCCGTCAGCCTGGGTGAAAGTACTACCCGATGGTTTCTTTGGATTAACCTCATTGAATGAGTTATAGCTTTTGCCCCAGGCTGAGTTGAGAGCCGATATCTCACCATATTTTCCTATCAGCCAGCTGCGGTAACCCTGTACCATAGGTGCAGAGTAATCCGTCAATGCATACGCCATGTCCAGCGGGTCTTCATAATGGTATTTGGTCGATCCCATTTCAAATTCCCCCTCTCCCTGTCTTGTATATACGAGATTGACGTAAAGCAGATTTCCAGCATCCTGCAGGTATTTGTAGCGTTGGATTACCTCATTCGTAAAGCCCGTGATCCGGTTGCGGGTAGACTGCGCGACCAGCGATGTCATTACGAACTGCAGATTGATATTAGGCCGGATCGGACCTCCCCATTTCTGGAAAACGGCTTCTTCATTGCTGTAATTGGCCACTACCATCCGCTCATCTTTACGCCAGCCATCGCCGGTTTCAATACCGTAACGATCTGATGCACTGTTCGTAACATCGTCTCCCGTACTTACAGCGATATTGAGTGCAACCTTCATATTGAGCGAAAGCGCCATTGCGATCTGATCGTCGTACTGCTTCCACAAGTTATAACCGCCTCCATTTTCATCTTTCAGAATCCGGGAGATCTTGCCGTGGATCACACCCCATTGTACCGTCATCGCGACCGCATTGCAACCCACGCTTTTAGCTTGCTGGATCGCGTCCAGTGAAGGTTTGTCGTTTTCATTTACCAGCGAAACCGCAAAGTAACGGGGCTGGGCAGATAGTGTTAGTGAGGAGACTAAAAGAGAAGAAATACAATAAAGTCTTACAATACTTCTGTTGAAAAGTATCAGTTTTTTCATAGTATAGTTATTCCAAATTATAGGTTGTGCTTTTTAAAGAGACGTCCTAGAACGATGTGGAGGTTCTGTCATATCAAGCTTCACATTCCGATTAACGCGAGTAGTAATTTTACGTATAAATGTAAATTAATTTCTACCAAACTTCGGTTAAGATAAGTTTAAAAATGGTCACATTCTTGAAAGTTTATGTTATTTATTAACAATAGTGCAATTAAAATGAGAAAAGTGTAGTGTAGATTCTACATAAACAATCCATAGCTGGTTGTTTTTAATCATGCCAGCACTTGGCATTGAAGGATGAAATGCAGGAATTCCGCGCACTGCTATCGCGATGCGGGAAGTAAGTTGGAAGAAGCAAAGTAGCTTGTCAGTAGCGTACCAGGTCGGGGTTGACCTGAATGAGGCGGCAAAGTTTTTCTACATCCCGCACGGAATAAGGGCGTGGGAGCTCGTGCCCGTTAAGAAACAGCGCGGGCGTGGTGGTGATCCCGGCCAGCTCAATCCAGCTCAGGTGCAATGCAAGCTGTTGCTCAGCTGAATGGTCGCCAGGAATGTTATTAATGGACTTTAACCACCTGCTTTTACCTAAAAACCTGAGCAGGAACCACTTTTCGAGTAAATCTGGAATTTCAGCCTCAGGCAGGTTCAGCAGTTTTTTCACGATTATACCCGAATCATCGTCAGGAGCCGGCGAGGCGGAGAAAACAAAATGAACCTGCACATCGCTCGTTACCGCCACCAGCTCCCTCACTTGTGCCTGCACCTGGGCACAAACCTCGCACAACGGATTTGTTACCACAGTCAGTACATTGGCCGCATATGGGTTACCCAACTTTCCTACTTTCATTTGCTCAAAAAAGGAAGGCATGTATTTGTCTTTGCCAAAAAGCACCTGCACATAGTTGGGGTCAAATTTGAGCTGCTCTATGGTTTTTTCAATGGCCGGAAGTCGAAGTGAAGCAATCAGACCTTTCTTGATCATCAGCCAGAAAAGCATCAGGATCGGCACAACGATCATGAAAACGGGCAATACATTGGAGACTAATAGCAGAGAACGCTCGCTTGTATAATGGTACCCTACCCAAAATTCAGCCCAAAGCACCAGCTGGACTGCCAGGCATAGCAGGCACCAGCGACGTGCTACAAATGCTTGATAATAAATTGAGTAGAATGTATAAGGAATGGTGATCATGTTTACCAGAATCAGCCAGGCGAGCAGCTCGGGCACATTCTTCGAAAGCAGCGAGAAAACCATTACGCTGAGTGTGGCAAGAAAGTAAATAAGGCCGATCTCGGACCAGTTAACACCTAAAAACCGCCCCGCAGCCGATTCCAGCAAACTTCTGCAATTAAAATGCTGACTATTCTGGCAAATGCGCCTCAGAAAACTATGGGAAGAATCGAGATTGTACCACACCAGGATCAGGCTCATGACCAAACCCAGGCATTTGAGCACAAGCAATTCGAAAAACAGTGCTTTCACCTCTACAGCCAGGTGACCGGGAGAATAAAAGTGGGTCCCGCAAAGCGAAACTGCCGCCGCCATTGCAAAAGCTACCATACGAAACTGGTCCTGCCTTTCAAGCTTTTTCTTTTTGTCAAATTCAGGATCACCAGCCCCCTCGCAGTATTCCGACATTAGTACTACTCCGGTCCATTTTTTACCAAAATCTTCTACCGGCTCCCTCCTGATCCCCTCCCCTGTATGCAGCCACTCCACTTGTCCCTCGGTGACCGAACGGACTGTCGCCATAATACCACCATCTACATTCAGCATCAGCAACGCGGGCACGGGCATGGTGCCGAGCATGTCAGGACTTAGTTTGGCTGTCATGTGCGGCACATTGAGCTCATCGAGCACATCACTTACTGCGGTAAGACCTGGAAAATCGGGATGGTGCCACAGCTTTTCCCGCACAGTTGCGGAAGTAACCCTTACTTTGTTCATTTTGAGAAGCGAATCCACCGCGCGGTAGACGTTTTCTTCGGTCGCATTGAGCTTCATAATGGTCCAGCAGTGGTGAATAGCAATGACATTTGTCATTAATTTCAAAATAAAAAAATGCGCGACGGTACCGAAAATAAATTCGTCCAATGCTGCATTAACTTCGACAAATGCCTATATTATTGCGATAAATTTTAAGCCTTCCAGACCTTCATCGCCATTATGATCTCTTCTCCAAGGTTACGCTGCATGATTGTAGACGATGAGCTCGTCGCGCGTGACCTTATCCAGAAATATGTAAGCAAAACGCCTGATCTTGAACTTGTATCTGTTTGCAGCACAGCCACTGAGGCATTGTTCCAGATACGCGCGCTGCAACCTGAACTGATCTTCCTGGATATTGAAATGCCTGGTATTACGGGTTTCGAATTACTGAAACTGCTACCCGCTGTCCGCCCGGCTGTGGTCATGATCACCGCGGACCCTTCGTATGCTTTGGAAGGTTACGAGCAGCAGGTAACTGACTATCTGATGAAGCCCGTTTCTTTCGAACGGTTTTCCAAAGCAGTCAATAAAGCAATCCAGAATCGGCCTGCTGTTGCAGTTGCCGCGCCAGTTGAAACTCCAAAAGAATGGCAGCCGGCTGAACAATTGGTCGACCAGCCGCTGAATGCGGCCAAATCGCAATCTGACTTCCTGTTATTGAAGGAGAACAAAAAGCTGATCAGGGTAAGGCCGGAGGAAATCCATTTTATTGAGGGGATGAAAGATTACCTGAAACTGTACTGGTCGGACCGCGTTTCGGTGATTCACATGAAAATGTCAACGATCGAAGACATACTTTCCAAGCAGCTTTTTTTGCGCGTGAATAGATCTTATATCATCAACAAAGACGCCATTCATGAGATCGAGGGTAACGAGATTACAACGCGGAATGGAAAGAAAGTACCCATTGGAGTGACTTACCGCACCGACGTAATGACCGCCCTTTTGAAAAACAAGATCTGAAATGACGACTAAGGATAAGGTTATCCGGTTTTCCCTTCATTTTCTTACCTGGCTGATCACCTGGGTAGTACTTCGCTATTCTTCGATTCCATCACTGACAAAGGACAATTTGGCGGTGGTATGGCATGCGAGTACTGTTGTTTTTATACAATCTGTAATCGTTTTCTATTTACTAGGCTACGTCGTTTTTCCCAGGTTTCTGTATCAAAAACGCGTATTAGGGCTGATTGTATGCTTGGCAGTTTTGTTCCAGCTGATTTATTCAAGCAATGTTTACGAGTTCAAATACCTCGCCTCAATTAGCGATGGTTCTTTGGACGGAAAGCCGCTGTATGTATCCAGGCTATGGAATGATTTTCTGAAAGTTAATGAATGGAATGCCTGGTTAACGGATTTTAAATTGGCTTACATTAACTATGCGTGGAGTCTCTTTTTTGTTACTCCGATTCTGGCGATTAAGGTAATGCGGGATACTATTACTATTCGCACTCAAAATCTCCGGCTTGAACGTGACCGGCTGCAACTCGAAAAAAACAACCTGGATTTGCAAAGTCAGAGCTTGGAGCTGCAACGGGATAACCTCAATCTGGAACTTAGTTTCCTTAAATCTCAGATCAACCCTCATTTCCTTTTCAATACGTTAAATGCAGTTTATGCAAAAACAGCTGATCTGGATGAAAGCGCGGCAGAATTGGTACTGCGACTTTCCAATCTAATGAGATATAGCCTATATGAATCAAACCGCGATAAGGTGATATTAAGCAAGGAGATTGATTATATAGAAAGCTATATTGACCTTGAAAAAGCGCGGTTCGGCGAGAAAGTCACGATTACCTATCAACTTGAAGGAGACCCTGACCGGTATGTCATCTCACCACTTCTGCTTATATCCTTTGTTGAGAATGCATTTAAACATGGTGTCAGCAAATCGCTGGAACATGCATTCGTAAACATTAAAATCGTCCTGGAAGATTCTACGCTTTTCTTTTCCATTGAAAACAGCACACCAGCAACCCTAATTGTTGACGGCAAAAAAACACTAGACGAAATTGGTGGCTTTGGACTTCAAAACACCACAAAGCGACTCAAATTGCTCTATCCTGAGCGACACAATTTTTCAGTTGAGAAGAGATCTGGAACATTCCACATTGACCTCCAAATTGATTTAACTTCCGCACCTGTTCCACAGATTACGGCCACTATCTGATTTGTCGCCTTTATTGCTTCATTCGTCGAAAAATTAGACTCATCGGTCTAATTTATTATTTGGCACGCCCGCCTTTGAATATTTTCACCATCAGAAATGCGGATCACACTAAATTATCAATCTTAAAAAGCCATGAAAACAAAGGTAAAAAATGAACTACAACTACAATTAAAGAAACAGCGATTGATAAACCTCACACCTACAAAACAAAGTGGCCGTATGACTGACATGGAGACAACCATGCAAAGTACATACGTCTGCTTAAACATGTAATTAAATCTATTAGCCAAAAACACTATGTCAAATGATGGATCACCTGGGTTTTTATATGATCCGCAGGCCTGTCAAGTCAGTTGACCACCTATTCCATATTCATCAACAACTAACAGCGAGGTCGCTTGAAATGCTTTTAAAAGAGTATTATGAGCGGAATCAGCTGTCAAGAGAGGCGATCCTGGTCGCCTCTCCTCATTTATTTGAAAGAATGATGCACTGGCTGCGCGGTGAGCAGGTCAGTGAGAAAAAGCAGCTCTTATCTACACTATACAAATACCTCGTCCGGAGTACGTCGCGCTGCACGCCCTTCGGACTTTTTTCATGTTGTACCACCGGAGAGATCGGGCATGATAACAAGCTAGGTTTGTCTGGTGATGTATTGACAAAACACGTTACACCTGATACGGAAGTACTTTCGGCATTGAGCACCAGGCTGCTCCAGATACCCGAAATCCGTGCCCAGCTTCGGTTTTTTCCAAATACATCCATTTACGATGCCGGCAGCAAATACCATTACGTAGAGCTGCTCAGCAATGGAAATCAGAGTAAATACTTCATCAGCGGACTTGAAAAATCGGAAGCATTGTCGCTGGTACTGGAAGCTTGTGGCGACGGCGCTTATGTAAAGGACCTGGCGTTGCT
>NZ_JBHYGF010000456.1:0-3004 GCF_051859145.1 Dyadobacter sp. | reverse complement strand
GATACCTCCCCAAAGCCTCTACACGGGCCTTCAAGTCTTTCAATTGCTCTGCAGTCATTTGAAGTTTGAGTTTAAATTGTTTGTATTAAAAGTACGACTTTGAGCAGCCAATTTTGACGCACTGAACGCTTGTGGATACCACCACGAGGGGCATCTTTGTCGCCCTGAGCACTCACCTTTTTCACCCTGAGCGCAGTCGAAGGGAATGGTGCACTATGCTTCGACTGCGCTCAGCATGACGAAAGGTTTAACAAGTATGACAAATTGTGCACCAAAGCCGCTAGTAGCAAAGATATAACAATTCGGAAGAATGGTCGGTTTCAAAGAAATAGGCTGCGTTCCAGATGTAGGCATTCCCGCAAATCGTCTTAACTTTGCGAGAAATTTAGTGTACCCATTTCTTATCAATAAAAATACCAGAAAATGGCTCAAACATATGATGTGATTGTAATTGGTAGCGGCCCCGGAGGTTATCCGGCAGCAATTCGTGCTTCCCAATTAGGACTTAAAGTGGCAATTATCGAAAAAGAAAGTCTGGGCGGGATATGCCTTAACTGGGGTTGCATTCCTACCAAAGCGCTTTTGAAAAGTGCCCAGGTTTTTGAATACATCAAGCATGCAAAAGATTACGGGATCAATGTAGGCGAATCATCTGCCGATTTCTCCGGGGTGATCAAACGCAGTCGCGGAGTAGCCGATTCGATGAGCAAAGGGGTTTCCTTCCTGATGAAAAAGAACAAGATCGATGTGATCATGGGAGCAGGTAAGGTGAAGGGCCAAAAAACGGTTGAGGTTACTGATAAAGATGGTAAGAAAACGGATTACACAGCCAATAAAGGTGTGATCATTGCAACCGGCGCACGGGCGCGTGAGTTGCCGAATATCAAGATCGACGGACAAAAGATTATTGAATACCGCAAGGCAATGAGCCTTGAAAAACAGCCTGCATCCCTGTTGGTGATCGGCTCTGGTGCAATCGGAATGGAGTTTGCGTATGTATACGCTTCCATGGGCACGAAAGTGACTGTTGTTGAATTCCTCCCAAACCTGGTACCGGTTGAAGATGAAGAGATTTCAAAAGAAATCGCGAAACAATACAAGAAGCTCGGCGTAGAAACTTACGTGAATTCTACTGTTGAAAATGTAGATACAAGCGGAAATGGCTGCGTCGTTTCGGTGAAAACACCGGACGGACAAAAGTCTTTCCAGGTGGATGTAGTGCTTTCAGCAGCAGGTATTGTTTCCAATATCGAAAATATCGGTCTGGAAGAAACAGGTATCAAAACTGAAAAAGGCAAAATCTCGGTTAACGAATGGTACGAAACCAGCGTTCCTGGCTTCTACGCAATTGGTGACTGTACTCCCGGCCCTGCATTGGCTCACGTAGCTACTGCCGAAGGTATTATTTGTGCCGAAAAAATAGCAGGTCACAAAACAGAGGCACTTGATTATGGTAACATCCCAGGCTGTACTTACTGCCAGCCTGAAATCGCTTCTGTGGGCTACACTGAGAAAAAAGCAAGAGAAGCAGGTTACGATATCAAAGTAGGTAAATTCCCATTCAAAGCTTCTGGTAAAGCAACTGCTGCCGGAGCAACAGATGGTTTTGTGAAAGTGATTTTTGATTCTAAATACGGCGAATTCCTGGGTGCGCACATGATCGGTACGAATGTAACCGAAATGATTGCAGAGGTAGTAGTAGCCCGCAAGCTGGAAACAACTTCACACGAGATCCTGCGGTCAATCCACCCGCACCCGACTATGTCTGAAGCTTTGAAAGGCGCGACAGAAGCAGCTTACGGAGAGGCGATCGATTTGTAAGAAATAGCCTTTAATGCTGAAAGTAGGGTATTCAAGAAATTGGATACCCTATTTTTTTAACGATTTTGTAAATTTGGGTTACAAGACCTTCTGCATCTATCTCAGCGTTTAAAATCTTTATTCTTGAAAAGTGCCACTTACACGGGTGATTTCGACATTTTGTGGAAAAAAGAACGAGAAATTAAGTCTCGTTGGGGGAACCTGATTTTTTGTATCGCATTCCTCCTGGGATATCCGGCTACTTCTCTGCTTTATCTGCTGAGGAACAACCCTGCATTTGCTGATATACTCACAGTTGCACTCGTTTTCAGCGTTGTGTCGCTCGTGCTCCTGTTCCTGCATCTGAGCGGCAGGATTTCCAGTCAGAGATCTTCATTTCTGACCTACTTAGCCCTCATTCCTATTCACGCATACATCCTTGCTACTGTTCCACACGATTATTACGGCAGGGCTACATTCAATATGACGCTCGCGCTGTTATTTACATTCTTCATGGTGCGCTGGCCGGTTTGGAAGGCGGTGGTAGCCACTTCGCTCATTTTAATCAGTTTTCCAGCCGCTTTGTACGTGGGACACCCGGAATATTTTTTCCAGTTTTTACGCGAAGGCGGCTTGTTCTTTTTTATGGGGCAGCTGCTTTTTCCATTTATAATGCTGTTGAATGAAAAAAGAGACAAACGGGAGTTTTTTTACAGATACACCCTGGCTACCCAAAACGAAAATCTTGAAAAACAAAAGCAAATTGCAGAGAATGCAACTATTGCAAAGTCGGAGTTCCTGTCAACAATGAGCCACGAGATACGTACTCCGTTGAATGGAATTGTAGGTATCGTCCATCTTTTACAGGAAAATAAGTCAAGGGATAGCCAGGAACAGGAGCTTATTGAAACATTGAAATTTTCGGCCGCGCATCTGATGGCGGTAGTGAATGATATTCTCGACTTCAACAAGATCAATTCAAACCACGTCAAGCTTCATTCTGAAAGTTTTGATGCCGAGTTATTGTTCAAAAACCTTTATAACACATTTGTCCCGAAAGCGAGAGAGAAAAATCTTGAACTTCTGTTTAATGTCCCCGATTCCCTGCCGCAGCTCACAGGCGACCAAACCCGATTGAGCCAGATAATTACAAACCTGGTACACAATGCAATCAAATTTACGGATCAGGGCTTTGTTACTTTTT
>NZ_JBHYGF010000455.1:0-3021 GCF_051859145.1 Dyadobacter sp. | reverse complement strand
TACTTCAAAGACCGGAACGAGCTGATGAAAAGCTGCAAGAACGAGATTCGAAAAGCGTGTCACATAGCGATGCAAAATGCTTACAACAGCACCGAAGATCCCATTCAAAGATTGGAGCGCATGTTTTATGCCGGTATAGAATGCGGCACCAAAGATACATTCCTGCATAAATTACACACATTGCACGATCACGAGCACCAGTCGCACGACATAGAATGCGCTGATTATGACGATACCTTTTTCATCTGGAAAACACACCTGAAATTCCTCCAACAGCAGGGATTGATCAGCCCCATGGTCACCATCGACTGGGTTCACCAGCTTTTTCAGGGAATTGTTGCTGCTTCTGTTACTTCACGTTCCAATGCAGCTATGCAACTGAATGATGTAAAAAAACTTGGCTGGTTTTCATTCAGCCGGGGGATTGGTTTGTAAAATTTTTTATCCATATATGTCTCAATTGTGAGACACAAACTTGTTTATGCCATGCATTTAAAAACAGATTTTGATGTAATTATAGTAGGCGGAAGCTACGCCGGCTTATCAGCCGCCATGTCGCTGGGTCGCGCCAAATGGAAGGTAGCGATCATAGACAGCGGGAAACCCTGCAATGCACAGACGCCGCATTCACACAACTTTCTTACCCGGGACGGCGCTACTCCGGCGGCTATTGGCGCGGTAGCAAGGGAGCAGGTACTCTCCTATCCTACGGTTGAATGGATTGAAGACCTGGCTGTGAATGCATCCGGGGAGAATAATAATTTCACTGTTCAGACAGGCTCCGGGCAGCATTTCAATGCTAAAAAGATTCTCTTTGCGACCGGCATTAAAGACCTGCTACCCGCCACGCCCGGACTGGCCGCGTGCTGGGGAATCAGCGTAATCCATTGTCCTTTTTGCCACGGATACGAATACAGCGATCAGAAAACGGGCATTCTGGTGAATGGAGAAACTACACTGGACTTCGCCAGACTGATCCGCAACTGGACATCTGACCTGACCATTTTTACAAACGGCGCAGCCGACTTTGACATAAATACAAAAATGCAGCTGCAACAAATCTGTGTGTCGCTTAACGAACAGCCGGTTGAAAGGATAGTACATGAAAATGGCTACCTCACGCACATCGAGTTCCAGGATGGAAGCTCCTCCGCGCTCAAAGCATTGTACCACCGCCCGCCTTTTGAACAACATTGCAAGCTACCCGAAGTGCTTGGCGTTCAGCTTAACGCTCAGGCCCACATTGCGCTGGATGCTGCGCTAAAGACGAATGTACCAGGGATATATGCTGCCGGCGACAATGCTTCACCTGCTCGGTCTGTCGCGAATGCAGTGGCAACGGGCAGCTTTGCGGGCGCGCGCTTGTGTCACGAGTTGATTAGCGAGCAATATTCTTAGTATGTTTGCACGCATTCACCCGCATTAACAGCTTACAATGTCAGTTTTCCAAAATCAAGCAAACATCATTATTACCTGCTACCGCCGCCTGGCACCGTTCCTTGAACCGGAGGTAAAAGCACTTGGATTTGATATCGCTGAAACTTTCCCCACGGGCATTCGCACGACAGGTACCATGAACGATTGTATCCGTTTGAACCTGAACCTGTATTGTGCAAGCCAGGTTTTGTACAGCCTCGGTACTTTCCGTGCAAAGCATGCCGATGATGTCTACCGGTTTTTATCACAGATAGCCTGGGAAGATATTCTGCCAGCTGAGGGATATTTTTCGGTAACCAGCAATGTGCATACGGAAAGCGTGAATAATTCGATGTATGTGAATGTGCGGGTTAAGGATGCCATTGTAGACAGGATCAGGGATAAAAAAGGCGTGCGGCCTTCCTCTGGCTCAGATATGAGGCAGGCTGTGGTGCATTTGTTCTGGAAAGAAGAGCAGGCTGAGATCTTTATAGATACCTCCGGCGAAACAATTGCCCGGCACGGTTACCGGAAAATCCCGGGTGCAGCGCCTATGCTGGAATCACTCGCCTCGGCTACGATACTCGCCAGTACGTGGGACAGGCGCTCTGCATTCCTGAACCCGATGTGCGGCTCGGGCACACTTGCCATTGAAGCTGCCCTCATTGCTACCAACAGCAAACCCGGACTTTTCCGGAACAACTATTCCTTCATGCATTTGCTCGGCTATGACGAGGAGGTTTACTACGCAGAACAGGATAAGCTGGAAGTGCAGATTATAGATGTGCCCGATTTACGCATTATTGCAACTGACCACAGCGAAGCGGCCATTGAAAATGCGAGAAAGAATGCGGTAGCTGCCGGAGTTGCCAATATGATCGAGTTTCAGGTTTGTGATTTTACGGAAACAGAGATACCGGATGAAAACAAAGGGGTGTTCTTTGTCAATCCTGAATACGGCGAGCGACTGGGCGAAATCAGTGAACTTGAAGAAACCTATGCCCGCATTGGTGACTTTATGAAACAAAAGTGTAGAGGCTATTCGGGTTATGTGTTTACAGGTAACCTCGATCTTGCCAAAAAAATCGGTTTGAAACCGCGACGCCGCATTGAGTTTTATTCAGGTAAAATCGATTGCAGGTTGCTGGAATACGAGCTGTACGAGGGTACAAAGCGCACTTTTTAGGTTTATTCCGGTACAACATATCGTTATTCCATGTTTTGCTGGCACGATATTTAAAGTATATCAGGCATAATCAAACACAATTTGTCATGAGACAGTCACAAAATTCGGGAATGATGCAGCAAAATCAGAGTTCCCGGGCAAGGCCTGAAAACAAGGACAATTTGGACAGCAGGCGCAGAGAAGAGGAAATGGTAAAAGGTAATGATCTGACCAATAACAGGAAAGAACATCATAGCCTGAATAAACAGAATTAACTTTTCTCTGTGTTTATTGTGATTAGAGTCAAGCCGGGTTCAGAACTTTCTGGATCCGGCTTTTTTATGCATTACTAAATATTTTTGGTCATTGAATGCTGATCTCCCCAGCGGCAGACAACATGCGCTTCAATGCCAAGCAACCTGGCTAGCTTGTCTATTTTC
>NZ_JBHYGF010000454.1:0-3047 GCF_051859145.1 Dyadobacter sp. | reverse complement strand
CCGGCAAGGTAACCGACGGACCAACACCCCAGGGTCTTCCAGGCGTGAACGTAGTTGTGAAAGGAACGCAGGTAGGAACTGTAACCGACGCCGATGGAAATTTCAGCATCAGTGTTCCGGAAAATAGTACCACCTTGGTATTTTCCTATGTGGGATACCTCGCCCAGGAAATTGAGATCGGTACGAGAAGCGCCATTGATGTGCAGCTGAAAGCCGATGCCAAGTCTCTGAACGAAGTGGTTGTAGTCGGTTACGGGACCCAGAAGAAGGTAAACCTGACCGGCGCCGTAGACCAGGTTGGCCAGGAAGTACTCCGCAACCGCCCGATTACCAATGTGGCCCAGGGACTTGTCGGTGCGGTACCAAACCTGAACCTGAAAATGCTCGACGGTAAGCCAACCCAGTCGCCTGCATTTAATGTGCGCGGTACCACGTCAATCGGCCAGCGCGGGAATGCACTTGTGCTTATAGACGGCGTGGAAGCGGATCCCCGCTTTCTGAACCCCAACGATATCGAAAGCATTTCGGTGTTGAAAGACGCAGCCTCAGCGTCAATTTACGGCGCGCGGGCTGCATTCGGCGTGGTACTGATCACGACCAAGTCTGCTGCCGAAGGCAAGACGACGGTTTCGTACTCAGCCAATTATTCGGTAAAGTCGCCTACCGAGGTGCCCGACAACATTGTGGAATCGTACCCGTGGGCGCAAGGTTTCAGCGACGCCTGGTCGCGCTGGAACGATAATGGAAATACGCCAACCGCGATTAACAAGACGATCAGCTTTTCACCGGCGTACCTCGCAGAGATTAAAAGAAGATGGGAAGATCCTTCTCTGCCGCGATTTGAAGTGGATCCCAATACGGGCGAGTACCAGTATTTTTACAGTACAGACTGGTACCGGGAACTCTACAAGGAACGTTTCAGTGCGCACGACCATAACCTGTCTATTTCAGGCGGTAACGATAAAGCTACTTTCCTGCTGAGCGGACGTTACAATGGGCAAGGCGGCTTGTTCCGGTATAACACGGATACATACAATATGTACAACCTCCGTGCGAAAGGCAGCATTCAGGTAACACCCTGGCTGCGGATCGACAACAATACCGAGTACTCGACGATGAAATACCACCAGCCGATCAATGTTGGTGAGGGAAGTGGAATTTACCGCAACATTGCCGACGAAGGCCACCCGCTGGCACCGATGCTCAATCCGGATGGAACGCTTTCTTTCTCGGCTGCCTACACCGTCGGAGATTACTATATCGGGAAAAACGGGATTGACAACACACAGCGTTTCCTCAAAAACAAGGTTGCCGCCAAAGCCCAGTTTTTTGACAAAACACTTTCTGTTCGTGCTGACCTTACTTTCCAGAGTACCGACATTGGCAGTCAGCAAAACCGCGTACAGGTTCCTTACAGCCGCGCAAAAGGCGTGATCGGCTACACCGGAACAAATACCAATGATATCGAGGAAAGAAAACGGACTACCAACTACCTCGCGACCAACTTCTACGCTGATTATGTGAAGTCTTTTAACAATGCACACAACTTCACATTGCTGGCCGGTTTCAACTATGAGCAATCCAATTACAGCAATTTGACGGCGCGCCGGAACGGGCTGGTGTATGCAGATGCAGACGATATCAACCTGGCATTGGGACAAAGCATTGTAACTACGGGTGGTTTGCAAAAATGGGCGATTGCAGGTGGATTTTTCAGGCTGAACTACAACTTTCGCGAGCGTTACCTCCTGGAAGTGAATGGCCGCTATGATGGTTCTTCCAAATTCCCGACCAGTCAGCAATGGGCATTTTTCCCGTCGGTATCTGCCGGCTGGCGTATTTCGGAAGAGCCTTTCTGGAATGTAAACCCGAATGTATTTTCCAATTTGAAACTGCGCGCTTCCTATGGCTCATTAGGTAATGGAAATGTAGATCCTTACTCTTTCAACGAGAAATTCTCCATTTCGCAATCGGGCCGGGTAATCAACGGCATTCGTCCGCAGAGTACCCGCCAGCCGGGTGTTGTTCCCGACGGACTTACCTGGGAAACTTCCACGACGGGCAACGTAGGTCTGGAATTCTTCACACTCAAGAACAAGCTTTCATTTACCGGGGATATGTACCAGCGCCGCACTTCGGATATGTTTACAGTGGGGCCAACTGTGCCTAATGTTTTCGGTATCGAGGTTCCGAAAGGCAACTATGCAGACCTGAAAACAACAGGTTGGGAGCTGACAGTGGACTGGGCGGATCAGTTTAACCTGGCTTCAAAGCCATTTAAATACAACCTGAAATTTATGCTGGCGGATTCCTGGGCGATTATTACCAAATACAACAACCCGGACAAGAACCTGACCAACGTAAATAACCCGAACGAAAGCCAAAGGGAGTTTTACGAAGGTCAGCGCATTGGCGAGATCTGGGGTTATCAGGTGGAAGGATTGTTCAGGTCGGAAGCGGAGATCCAGGAATCACCTTCGCAAGCCAATATCCCGAATACAAATACGCGGAAAAACTATCCCGGTGATATTAAATTTAAAAACCTGGACGGCGACAACGTGATTTATCACGGGCTGAACAGGGTTGGCAACTCGGGCGATAAGCGGATCATCGGGAACTCCGAGCCACGCCGCACTTTCGGTATCAACTTGTCGGGCGACTGGAATGGAATCTTCCTGAGCGGACTTTTCCAGGGCGTGATGAAACAGGACTGGTACCCGTCGGCAGAGGCGCGTTTCTGGGGTCAGTACAACAGACCTTACAATGCATATCCCCGCTGGCACGAAGACAATATGTTCCGTCCCGAGTTAGGCAACTTCGATGCATATCTGCCCCGGCTGGTTGGCTACACAGCCCAGGGTACCGGCCGCGCATTGCAGGTGCCTAACGACCGCTTTTTGCAGAATGCGGGGTACATCAGGCTGAGAAACCTGCAAGTGGGCTACAACATTCCGCAGCGTATTGTGGATAAAATCCATGCACGCGATCTCAGGGTATACCTGTCTGCAGAAAATCTCTGGACCTGGTCTCCGATGTACAAATGGACA
>NZ_JBHYGF010000453.1:0-3063 GCF_051859145.1 Dyadobacter sp. | reverse complement strand
GAATGGGTTCGCTGAGCCGAATTGCTTTTCGCAACCGAGTCTTTCGAGCCAGAAGTCGGCGATGTATTCGATGTATTGTTTCATCAAATCCGCATTCATGCCGATCAGTGAAACCGGCAATGCTTCGGTGATGAATTCTTTTTCAATTTCCACTGCGTCCAGCATGATTTCGATTACTCTTGCAGGATCGAGTTGGTTGACAATGTGTCTTGTATAAAGGAGACAAGCAAACTCACAATGCAGACCTTCGTCTCTGGAAATCAATTCATTAGAAAAAGAAAGTCCGGGCATTAAGCCCCGCTTTTTCAACCAGAAAATAGAGCAGAATGAGCCTGAGAAGAAGATTCCTTCGACGGCTGCAAATGCAATAATCCTTTCAGCGAAAACCGGACTGTTGATCCATTTCAATGCCCATTCTGCTTTTTTACCTACGCAAGGAACTGTTTCAATTGCCCGTAACAGACGGTCCTTTTCAACTGCATCTTTAATGTAAGTATCAATCAGCAACGAGTAAGTTTCGGAGTGGATGTTTTCCATTGCGATCTGGAAACCATAGAAACATTTTGCCTCCGCATACTGAACTTCACTTAGGAAATTAACCGCAAGGTTCTCATTTACAATGCCGTCTGAGGCTGCAAAGAATGCAAGTACGTGCGAAATGAAGTGGCGTTCCCCATCATTGAGATTCTCCCAATCCTTCATATCCTGCCCAAGATCAATCTCCTCGGCAGTCCAGAATGAAGCCTCATGTCTTTTGTACATTTCCCAGATATCGGAATGTTTAATAGGAAACAAAACAAACCGCAATGGATCTTCTATCAGCAGGGGCTCCTGACGCGCAAGTTCTTGTGACATAATTAGTTTGAGTATATACGGGGATAAATTTTGAACAACCCGCTGTGTGTCGATGGCCAGAGATAGCAGCAGCCGGGAATAACAAATCTACATGCTTTGGCCCGAAAACTCAAGGCCGGACAAGTCAAATGGAGAGACTTATTTCTGACGATACTTGTCAGGAATGCTTTAACTTTGCTTCTTTCAAGACCTTAATTGTTGGTAGGAAAGCTGCGGATCGTTAGTCAATTTAAACCTATATACTGTTGAAAATTTCCGGATTTACCATCATCAGAAACGCGGTTATTAACGATTATCCTATCGTCGAGGCAATCACTTCTATCCTTCCGGTCGTCGATGAAATGCTTGTGAGTGTTGGGGTTAGCGACGATGGTACACTGGATTTGATTAAGTCTATCCCCTCTGATAAGATCCGGATCGTTGAATCGGAATGGGATATGTCCCTGCGTGCCGGCGGAAAAGTGCTGGCTGTTGAAACGGACAAAGCTTTGCAGCAGATTTCGCCGGACAGTGACTGGGCATTTTACATTCAAGGCGATGAGGTGGTGCACGAAAAGTACCATCCGGCCATTCTCGAATCCTGCAAAAAATATGTAAACAATCCGGAAGTGGAAGGCTTGGTTTTTGACTATCTTCACTTTTATGGGACCTACGATTATGTAGGCGACAGCCGCAAATGGTACCGCCGCGAAATACGGATCATCAGGAATGAAAAGGCACCAAATGAGACACTAATTACCGCATTCAGAGACGCGCAGGGATTTCGGCGGGGCAAAACGAAGTTGAATGTGAAGCATTCGGGCGCTGCCGTATATCATTATGGGTGGGTGAAAAGTCCGGTCCAGATGAAGACCAAAATGAAAAATGTAAGTCGCTTCTGGAACGAGGATAATGAATGGGAAAAGATCCTGCAATCGGAGGATTTTTTTAATTATGAAGAGTTTGATTCGATCCGGATATTTGACGGAACGCACCCGGCTGTGATGCGCAAACGCATTGAAAGTCAGACCTGGAAAGTGGATCTGGATATATCAAAAAAGAAATTCCGCCTGAAAGACGCGCTTTTGTACTGGTACGAAAAAAAGACCGGGCGGCGGCTATTTGAGTTTCGCAATTACAAGTTTTTGTGAATTGTTTCTAAATGCTGGAAATATCAAGAGGCAAATTATTTGCTATTCTATCGTTTTTCGTTGCGCTCACTTTGCTATCCTACTTTCATCGGTACCCTACCGGCGACGACGCCTGGTTGGGTGAGCAGGCTTTCTGGTTGCAGAAAAGTGGTATAATCCGGTCGGAGTTCTTTCGGGGATTATTGGGTTGTGAGAAGCAAATTTTCGTCAGCCACAAGCTTTTCCTGATTTTTGGTGCAGGCATGATCCGGCTGTTTGGCTACCATTTACCGGTGCTGCAATTTGTCGGCCTTATCTTCTTTTTTGTTGTCATTTTTCAGCTGGTTTTTTATGTAAGCAAAAGGCAAGGAGCCCTGAGCTCCTGGTATGTACTGGCAGTGCTTGTGTTGATTTTCTCCAACAGGCTTTTGATCAAAATGAGTTTTGAAAATAGGCCAGAAATGATGGTTGCCGCGTTGGGGTTCGGATGTTTCCTGTATTTGGCGCCAGAGAAGATTACGAATAGGAAAGTTGTATTGGCAGGATTGTTGGCGGGTCTGGCATTTTTGTGCCATTTAAATGGGGTAATTTATCTGATAGCAGGATTTTTCACCTTGATGTACTGCAAAGAATACCGCCGTGCTTTTTTCTTTGGGTTTGCAGGTGGATTGATATCCCTGTTTTATTTCGCGGATATTCTGAACATTGAAAATGGATTTGTTGCCTGGTACGTGCAATTTTCAGGCGATCCGATGACAAAGGAAAGTTTCAGGCTGTCCACCAAGGTACTGCAGTATCTCACGTATCCCATTTTGTTTTTCAAATCACCCGAGCAACTGGCACTCTCGCTGCTGCTTGTTTTTTTGCTTTGGCATCAGCGAAGTTACACAGGTTTGATACCGCAGAAATTGAAGGTATTCAGCCTGACATTGTTCATTTCTTTCTGGTTGATTACAAAGTCAAATTCCAGCGTCTATATGCTGGTATTCATGCCTTTCATGCTGATCCTGGTATATGAATTATACAGGGCAAAACCTTTCCGGAATACTGCATTAAAGACAGTTCTAGCTGCTTATGTCGTAATCGGAACATTCGGAAT
>NZ_JBHYGF010000452.1:0-3074 GCF_051859145.1 Dyadobacter sp. | reverse complement strand
AGCTACTTCGCTGAATGGAAGCAGCGAGATCGTGGAAATGGACCGCATGCGGAAAATGATTGCCCAGCGGATGGTCGATTCCAAGCGGATTTCGGCACACGTAACTTCTTTCATTGAAACAGATATGACTCCTGTTGTTCAATGGCGCGAGCACGTTAAAAATGAGTACCGGAAGAAATCTGGTGACAGCATTACATTTACCCCAATCCTGATCGAGGCGGTGGTGAAAGCGATTAAAGACTACCCGCTGATCAATATTTCAGTAGAAGGAGACAGGATTATACGGAAAAAGGAGATCAACATCGGAATGGCGGTAGCGCTGCCCGACGGTAACCTGATCGTTCCTGTCATTCACCACGCCGATCAGTACGACCTACCGGGCCTGGCAAGAAAAGTGAACGAATTGGCAAAGCGTGCCCGTGAAAACAAGCTGAAAGCCGACGACCTTGCGGGCGGTACTTATACGATCTCCAACATTGGCGCATTCGCGAACTTAATGGGTACACCAATCATCGTACAGCCCCAGGTGGCGATTATGGCATTTGGCGCTATCAAGAAAAAGCCTGCTGTGATCGAAACGCCTCAGGGGGACTTGCTCGGTATCAGGAGCCTGATGTTTATCTCGCATTCCTATGATCACCGCGTAGTGGATGGTTCGCTGGGCGGCTTGTTCCTCAAACGCGTAAATGATTACCTTGAAAACTTCGATACGCAAAGAATTTTGATCTGATGCTGAGACTGACCCTGGACATGGACGATGTACTGGCGGATACACACGAGAAGCTGATCAGCATTGTCCTTAATGACTTCGATACGATCCTGACAGCCGAACAGCTGCGTTCCAAGGCGTTGCGTGAACTGCTCCATCCGAAGCAGATGACCAAGCTTAACAAAATCATAGATACACCGGGCTTCTTTGCAGATATCAAGGTAATGCACGGAGCACAGGAAACTGTTTACAAGCTGTCCAAATATTACGAGTTGTTTGTTGCTACCGCATGCATGGAATTCCCGACTTCGTTCCGGGATAAGTTCGATTGGCTCAAAAAGCATTTTTCATTCATTCCCTGGACCAACATTGTTTTTTGCGGATATAAAAGCATCATTCAGTCCGACTACCTGATCGATGACCACGTCAGAAACCTCGCTGCATTTCAGGGACAGGGAATTTTATTCACTGCTCCGCACAACCTGAAAGAAACCGGCTACAAGCGTGTTTCTGACTGGAATGAGGTTTCCGAGCTATTTTTACCTATCAAATGAAGCTACTACTGATTGAGGATGAACCGAAAACATTGCAGTCCATTAAGCAGGGACTGGAAGAAAACGGCTATGAAGTTGACATTGCGTACGATGGTCTGATCGGGAAACAGCTTGCGAAAAATAATGCTTACCAGCTCATTATCAGCGACATTATTATTCCTGGTATCAATGGTATAGAACTTTGCAGGGAAATAAGAAGCTGGGGAAACGAAACACCGATCCTGATGCTGACCGCGCTGGGTACTACCGACGATAAGGTAACCGGCCTCGATGCGGGCGCAGATGATTATCTGGTTAAACCATTTGAGTTTAAAGAGTTGCTCGCCCGTGTCCGTGCATTAACCAAGCGGGGCGCTGCTGTGGGGCACACTGCGCAGGTACTGCGTTTTGCAGATCTTGAAGTTTCTCTGGATGCAAAAACGGTTCATCGTTCCGGCAACAAGATCAACCTTACGGCCCGTGAGTTTAACTTGCTCGTGTACCTGATCCGCAACCAGGGCAGAGTGATTTCAAAAGTAGAAATTGCAGAACAGGTGTGGGATATCGGGTTTGATACGGGTACCAATGTGATTGAAGTTTACGTTAATTATTTGCGTAAAAAAATTGACAAAGACTATCCTGTCAAGCTCATTCACACCCTTTTCGGAATGGGGTACGTGCTTAAAGTAGAGTAACATGCAGATCCGCACCCGACTTACGGTTCAGTTTTCCTTGTTGGTAAGCGGTATCCTTCTTATTACGTTTCTCACTATCTACTATTTTTCCTACGACAACGTTACCAAAGATTTCTACGCGCGGCTGGGTTCCAAGGCGAAGTCGCAGGCAGAGCTGCTTTTGAAGGTACCTCAGGTGAATATCGAAGTATTAAAGGCGCTCGACGAAACGAATCGTGACCTGATTTACGACGAAAACACTTTCATTTTCGACGAGGAAAACCGGCTCATTTATAGTAATCTCTCCTCCCCCCAAACCAAGGCGCTGCACGTTTCAGATTATTGGCTCGATGAAATCAGGAAGTCGGGACAGATCCGGTATACTGACGGCGACTACAAAGTAGTGGGTTTGTACTACAAATACCCATTTAACCGGGCGGTAGTAATGCTGGGCGCCAAGGATTTATATGGCGAAGCCAATCTTTCCAACCTCAGCACATTACTCACAGTGCTTTTCTTCATTGTGACTTTCATCGTGGCAATAGTTGGCTGGGTTTTCTCAAAACGCGCGTTGCGGCCCATATCTAAGGTTATGAACTCAGTGGAACGTATCCTTCCTCAAAACCTGGACACGCGCCTGGAAGTACCTAATCAGAAAGATGAGATTGGTCGACTTACGACAACCTTCAACAAGCTGCTGGACCGGATTGAGACTGCATTCCAAATGCAGAAGATCTTTGTCGCAAATGTATCCCACGAGTTGAAGAACCCGCTGACCAAAATCCGGTCACAACTGGAAGTAAGTATGTTGAAGGAACGGAATGCTGCGGAGTACCAGGTTACTATCCTATCCGTTCTGGAAGATATTCAGGAACTGGCGCAGCTTTCGAATACCCTGCTGGAACTGGCCAAAGTGAGCGAGCATCAGCGTGAATTGCTGACAGAAGTTGTGCGGGTGGACGAACTATTGCTTGACTGTCGGCTCAACCTGGCCCAGGCAAATCCGGCTTATAACATTATTCTCAATTTTGATGAGCTGCCGGAAGATGATACCTGGCTGGAAGTAACGGGCAACTCAACCCTGCTGAAAACCGCATTCCTGAATCTAATGGATAATGCCTGCAAATTCTCAGACAACCAGGCAGTTCACATTAACCT
>NZ_JBHYGF010000451.1:0-3097 GCF_051859145.1 Dyadobacter sp. | reverse complement strand
CTGATCAGCCAGCGGGTAAAAGCCGGCATGGCCAGGGCAAAAGCACAGGGGAAACGTATTTCACGGCCACCATTGCCTATCCAACAGCAACAGGAAATTTTTAAACTACAAAAACAAGGGCTTTCGATGAACAAGATTTCCAAGCAGCTCGGAATTGCTTACGGAACCGTGTATAATTATGTCGTATAATTATATCGGTAAACTAAAAACATAGTTCCTTAGCGTATGTTTTCGCCCATTTGTAAGAAAAACCTCTAGTAGCGAATACCAATCAAACCCCTTTTTTAAAGTACCGGCCACCAACTGCCAGTCTACAAACTCCGTATTGCCAGCCCGATTATTTTTGTCCTTGAACTGTCCGGGCTTTTTAGATAGTCGTGCTCGTAGCAATGTGGCGTGCCTGCTTCGCAACAGTTGTAAAAGTTCATTGGGTGAACTGGGAGTTATCGCCATTTCGTGCCGATCTGAAACGATTTGATAAGTGCCCAATATATCGTGAGAGTCTTCATCGCGTTCAGGCAACGGTGTTTCAGTCTGGATAATCTGCTGAGCTTCATTAACAGCAAATTCTGTCCCTTCGATATAGTTTGAGAAATAGCTTTCAAAAAAGCCAAAGTTTCTATAAGCTTTTAATGAGAAGTTTTTGTCAGGATAAGCCGGGAATGTTCGGCCGCTCAAAGCTGCATACAATATTTCGAATAATGTAATTCTTGTAGGGTCAAAAGGATCTCCTAATGACCGTGCTATGGCGATGGGGGAATGAAGACTTTTAGAATCACCCGTTGTCAAAAGCGTCCCTACCAAATTGTTAAGTTTAATAAATTCTTTTTCCATCCCCAAGGCTGGGGCCAAGCTTCTAGCATTGTCTCGTATAACATTGACAGCATCTTCCCCCCTGGATCTAATAATCAGGTCAAGCCTTTCCTCAATTTCTGAGATTGAAAGAGTTTTTGAAAGATCCTCTCTAGTTCGGGTTTCCTGCATATTTTCTAAAAATGCCCGTGCTTCCTGCGAAGCGTATAAATTTTCAAAAAATACATTGTCATTTTCCTGCCGGGGAGGGCCTTGCTGAAAGTGGATTGTAAGACCAGGTAACCGATTCTTACGTGTATAGGTATACGTCACAAATATATGCTCACCATTAGCTGGAACAAATTCCAATGCGCTACGATGACTTAGGATTACACCTGGAAATTGGTTGGATAGTATTCTGAACCAATTTCTTTTTATAATAACTTCGGGCTGCTCTTCTAGGTTTGACGTATAAATGCGAGGAGCTATTTTACGGATAACTCCCTTTTTCTCCAAAGCGCTGATTTTGGCAGATTCTGTCTTGTTTGAAGACCCAAAAAGTACTTCCTGTAATCTTATCATCGGAATTCTTTCTATTAATTGCGCAATATAAAGCTCCTACTTGGAAATTTTTCTATTAAGCAAGATATTCAATAGAAATTTTTCTATTAGTGTACGGTGGACTTAAATGATTTTGGTTATGGTCCAGAACTTGCGTTGCCAAACCACTTTTTCCCTATCATTATTAATACTCTGCCGATTGCTACACTTTCTATATGTGGTGCAAGGTATTTCGCAATTAAAATAGCTGCTACAACAACTGCTAATATTACGAATACAGCAAAAAGAAGGAATATCCTGAAATCCTTCCGGTGAATACGGCTAGCTTTTAGGGAAGGGTTACGTAAATTGACTTCTATATTCTCAATTATTTCTGAACTTACCAATCTCTCTGGTTCCATGACTTCTTAGTTTAAACTTCTGAGATGAAATTACTGCCGGCCTGTTTTAATCCGTAGGACAGGCAATGCGCACCCATTGACCGAACCAGCAAGCAAAGTAGTCGTAGGGTATGCTAAGTATTTTCGACAATGCGAACAACCACGATTCAAAGCTCAGAAGACACATTCAAAGACTTTTAGGAAAGTTGCACACCCCCGTGGGTAAATTCTTGAATTGTTTTGTCCACATACATACGTCCGTATACATGTGGACAAAATGCCAATAAATCACTACTTTTAACCGTATGAAAAGAGCCGTTGCCTATTTTCGAGTATCAACAGATCGCCAGGGAAAGAGTGGCTTGGGCCTGGAAGCGCAGCATGAAGCAGTGCACCTGTTCGCACAACATCAAGGCTACCAAGTCACAGCAGAATTTACTGAAATCGAGAGCGGGAAGAAGAATGAGCGGCCAGAGTTAATGGCTGCCTTATCGTTGTGCAAAAAAGAGAAAGCGATGCTGATCATTGCGAAGTTGGACCGACTGGGCCGGAATGTGGCTTTCATTGCCAACTTAATGGAGAGCAAGGTTGAGTTTCTGGCAGTCGATAACCCACATGCAAATCCCTTAATGATACATTTACTAGCAGCATTTGCTGAGCATGAGCGGAAGCAGATTAGTACTCGGACGAAAGAGGCATTGCAGGCTGCGAAGCGCCGCGGTGTGCAGTTGGGTAAACACGGCCGGGAAATCGAGAGCAAAAAGAATTCGAAAGCGGCTGATCAGTTTGCGGAAACGATGCAGCCGATCATTAACAAATTGAAGACAGAGGGTTTTATAACCGTTCGAGGAATCTCCGACGAGTTGAACCGGCGAGGTGTTGAGACGTTTCGAAACGATGGTGAGCAATGGCACCGAACCACAGTGCATCGCTTGCTTAAACGTCTTCATATTTGAAACATTAGCTGTATCACAAAGTCAGCCAACGGCGTGAACTACCAAATTCACTTCGAAACTGTAAACTTTTTTTAGGACGCTACATAAATATGAGACGTTGATTTGTGAGATGACAATTTGAGAAGTTTTCAATTTTTCAGAGTGCAAAATGCTCTTCACAAGATAAGTTTCCCCTACCCCATTATGGTTTAGATCTGTCGCTCCGATCGGACGTTTTAAGCGACTACATTATAAATCGAATTATTAGTTAATATGGACTCAATTGGAAAACTGGTATTTCAATGAGAGAATTCCCTGGAAATAGCCGATAAATGGATCTGATTGAGCAGATCCTGCGCCAGGTTGGTAATTACGGTCCCTTCTCCCCAGATAATTGTTCTCTCGAAGAACAAACGATTTTTGGACCCC
>NZ_JBHYGF010000450.1:0-3123 GCF_051859145.1 Dyadobacter sp. | reverse complement strand
GTTGATGTACTGAAGCCTCCCGTGGCTGGATTCATTGACTTGATTTCAAAGTATGTTCTGGGAGTTTTCGATTCGTAGCTTTTCTGCCAGAGCTGAACCTTTACGGGCACAATAGCGTGATTGTTATTTTGAGCTATGATCGCTGCATTGCCTTTTTGCAATTCTCTTCCTATGGTCAATGGGCTTGCACCTTAATTACCTGTTACATTGTCATTCCATATAATGCTCTAAGTGCAGCCATTGTATTTGTTCCAGCACCCGGATCGTAGTAAGATCCAGATGCTTCCATTATCTCCTCATAGCTTCTTCCATTTGACTGAGGCATTCCGCCTATATATTCTGTTGTACCCATTATTCGGTTTATTTCAAACATTTTCGAAATATATTTAAGAACGAGTACCAAATAATTGTTGTCAAATACCTGTATTAACCAAACAATTGTGTTTCATTCTAATCATTTTAGTTACAAAATTGAACCGACTTCCCTTCTGCCATGTCTCGGATTTGTTTTGCCGAGCAGTGGGTTTTAATGTAATCATCCGGCTTGTAAAACATTTTCTGTTCTGTGTCAAATACGAATACTTGTTTTTTTTCAATAATCCAAATGCTACTTCTAAAATTTTTGATGGTGAAGAGAAGACTGTATTTTCTTTTCGATATTTCCTTCCAGTTTTGTTTCATTTCATAGTTATAGAAATTAGGTCCTTCTTTCACAGAGTAATTGTAGTTACACACCTCACAACTTGAAAAGTTTACCTTATCAAAACAGTTTATTGTCCCATGGAATTTTTTTTGCCTTGTAAGAATTGCAAGCTCGATTGCAAAATTTTCATTGGGTATCAAGTACTCAACGAAATTTTTTGTTGAGTCATACTCAACGCCCCTTGGGCCGACTATGAAAGACAAAACAGGGATATACTTCAAGCTTAATGTTATTGAATATGCCATAATCTTAGATAGTTCATCAACTTTGATTAGTGATTCATACAATTCTTGCCTTGCAAGTTTTTTAGCATATTTGTTTAATCTCTTCTGGTCATAAGTCAAGACTTGTGCTGAAATATCTGCTGAAATGAGTAGTGCCATGAGTGTAATGATGTAGAGTTTCATCTAGTATTATTTTTTAAGTCTTATAATAAAGGTTGGAAATTGAAATGAATTAATTCGTCTCTGTACATCAAGTTTACCATTTGCCGGATCCATGTATTTCATGTTGAAATATGTCTTTGATCGTCGAGATTCATACGTATTTTGCCAAAGCTCAATGCTTACTGGGACAATAGCGTGATTATTATTCTGGGCGATGATCGCTGCATTGCCTTTTTGCAATTCACGTCCTACGGTTAATGGGCTCGCGCCTAAGGAACCAGTAACATTATCAACTCCATATAGCGCTTTTAGTGCAGCCATGGTATTTGTTCCCGCACTAGGATCGTAGTAAGAACCAAATGCCGCCATAATCTCTTCATAACTTCTGTGACTAGCCTGAGGCAATCCCTCCAAATATTCGGTCGCGCAGATTAGACAATCATAACTAGCTCGTTGATGTAGACCTTCACTAGATGCACCTTCAAGGTTATACTGCGCCAGCATCGTGCGTTTCGGCTTCTCAATAGTATATGTGTAAGCCGCACTCACATTCCAGTCAAATCCGCCCTTTTGGCTCCAACCAATGCCTGCGCTGCCGTTGAAATTGTTAACAGTTCCACCATAGCTAAGACCTGCATTCCAGCCGCTATTCGTTCCGTATCCCACGCCGAAACTGAGTCCTGCATAACGATAGCCGTATCCAGCAAACCAGCCAGAGGAACCGTACCCCCCGTAAAGGCCGAATGCTGAGCCTTGCACTGACCAGTAGCCGCTTTGACTCTTGAAATTATATCCGCCAGTTACCGAAGCGCTTAGTACACCAGGCACACCAACACCAATTTCCAAACCAAGACTAAATCCGCCTTTACCGAAACCAATTTGTGGAATTATGAAGAATGCCTCCCCACTCGGATCCGTATACTTCAAAGGATTATTCATCACATAACTATACCGATTATAACCTTGCGTCGAATACAGGTCCTGCACATAATTATCGACACTCAAAACCCTCCCCACTAGCGGGTCATACATCCGCCCATTCATGTTGATCAGATTGAAATTCGTCAAATGTTCGTGGCCCGTAAAGCCCCGGTACAGATAGCTGGTTGGCGCAGGCACATTGACAAAATCCCAGCTGGCCGGGTTACGCAACCTGCCCCAGGCGTCGAAGTTCTGGTCAAGGATGACAGCCCCATTGGGGGCTGTCAATGTCAGCAGGGATCCCAGGTGATCGGTGTAGGTGTAATAGAATTGATCGGCTCCGTTTTCCCGGATTACGATGGCAATCAATCCGGCCGGGGAACTGATGTAATGCAGGTGCTTGTCGGCAACACCGGGTGTTACATCCTTTTCATAAGGACCGAAATAATAGTGGGTGTTGATCAGCGCAGCATTCTTTTTCATGACCCCTTTCAGCCTCTGGTAATCGGCGCCGTAGGTGTAAGTCAGTTCGTAGGGCTGTCCTGAGCCATTTTCGATCAGTTTTTCAGGCTGGTTGAATGCCGTGTAGGTAATTTCCTGCGTCAGTAGCGGTATCGCTGTTGTCGGCGAGGTTACGCCGGTCAGTGCATTGGATTTTGTGGGATGGTAGCTGAATGTCAGTCCGGCATCGCTTTTGGAGCTGATGTTGCCCGATGGCTGGTAGGTGGTCGTCTGTGCAGCTTTGCCTAAGACCGTCGCGGTCAGCAGGCGATTCAGGTTATCATAGGTGAAGCTTTCTTCTTTGTTTTTAATGTAATCCTTTCGTTTATCGAGGTTGCCTTTTGCGTAATCCCAGATCAGTTCCAGGTTTTGAACGCCTGCCGTGGTGAGCTGTTTGGGGATTCCGTACTGGTAAGTGATCGTTGAAGATTTGCCGTTACCCAATGCATAGCCGGTATTTTGTCCCAGACCATTCATGTTTGTATTCGTGTAAAGGGTTACCGAGCTATTGCTGTTTTTGATGGTAGTCTGGTATCCGTTTGCATCATATCCATGAATGGTTCCGAAACCCGACGGGTAAAGTACCGAGGTGACGTCACCATAGCTGTTGTA
>NZ_JBHYGF010000449.1:978-3132 GCF_051859145.1 Dyadobacter sp. | reverse complement strand
AGCTCCATAAAAAGATTTATGGGCAAAAAATACGATGACACAACAGGTGAAATGAAGACCGTTGCGTACAGCGTCGAAAAAGGTCCTAACAACACGCCGCGTATCCCTATCGGAGACAGGCTATATACCCCACAGGAAGTTTCTGCATTCATTTTGCAAAAAATGAGACAAACTGCGGAAGACTATCTTGGTCAGGAAGTAACTGAGGCAGTAATCACTGTACCTGCATACTTCAATGACGCAGAACGTCAGGCTACGAAAGAAGCTGGTCAGATTGCAGGTTTGGATGTAAAAAGGATCATTAACGAACCTACTGCGGCAGCCCTGGCTTACGGTCTGGACAAGCAACATCAGGATATGAAAATCGCGGTGTTCGACTTGGGCGGTGGTACTTTCGACGTATCTATCCTTGAACTGGGCGACGGTGTTTTCGAAGTAAAATCTACTGACGGTGATACCCACCTGGGTGGTGACGACTTTGACCAGGTAATTATCAACTGGCTTGCCGACGAATTCCAGAAAGACGAAAACGTCGATTTGAGAAGAGATCCAATGGCGCTTCAACGTTTGAAAGAAGCTGCTGAAAAGGCGAAAGTGGAATTGTCAAGCGGTACTCAGACTGAAATCAACCTGCCTTATATCTTCCCTGTTGACGGTATTCCAAAACACTTGGTTCGCACCTTGACACGCTCGAAATTTGAGCAGCTGGCAGACACATTGTTCCAGAGAATGATGGAGCCTTGCAAGAGAGCGATGAAAAACGCGGGCTATTCAAACAGCGACATTAATGAGGTAATCCTGGTGGGAGGTTCTACACGTATCCCACGTGTACAGGAAGAAGTTGAGAAGTTCTTTGGCAAAAAACCTTCTAAAAACGTTAACCCTGACGAAGCAGTTGCAGTTGGTGCAGCGATCCAGGGTGGTGTTTTGACAGGTGAAGTAAAAGATGTATTGCTTCTTGACGTGATTCCATTGTCACTGGGTATCGAAACCTTGGGCGGTGTTTTCACCAAATTGATTGACGCAAACACAACAATCCCAAGCAAGAAAACGGAAACATTCTCGACTGCTGCTGACAACCAGCCTTCTGTTGAGATCCACGTATTGCAAGGTGAGCGCCCGATGGCGAATCAGAACCGGACACTTGGTCGTTTCCACTTGTCGGATATTCCGCCAGCACAGCGCGGTACTCCACAAATCGAAGTAACATTTGATGTGGATGCAAACGGTATCCTGCACGTTTCGGCGAAAGATAAAGGACCCGGAAAAGAGCAAAAGATCCGCATTGAAGCTTCTAGTGGTTTGACTGACGCTGAGATCAACAGAATGCGTGAGGAAGCGAAAGCCAACGAAGCAGCTGATAAAGCGGAACGCGAGCGAATCGAAAAAGTAAACGCAGCTGACAGCCTGATCTTCTCAACTGAGAAACAATTGAAAGAATTTGGCGACAAGCTTTCAGAAGGAAATAAATCAAGCATTGAAGGCGCATTGGCCGAGCTGAAATCAGCACACCAGAACCAGGATCTTTCAGGTATTGACACCGCAATGGAAAAACTGAATGCGGCATGGCAGGCTGCTTCCCAGGAAATGTACGCACAAGGCGGCGAAGGCCAGCCAGGCGGACCACAGCCAGGAGCAAATCCTGGTAACCCGGGAGCAACTGACAACGGCAATGCCACTGACGATGTGACGGACGTCAATTTTGAAGAGGTCAAATAATACTCGCTCCTTTAAATCCCCGTCTGAAAAGATGGGGATTTTTTTTACACCCAAAAGTGAAAATTGGGGTGCGTAAAACTCAAATTGAAACAGTATTCAAAATGAGCTGACTGGCACCAAATTTTAACTAAATACAATACACGAATTCATCAAATCAAAACCTCTTACTAAAATTCAAGCTAGCATATGGACGCAAGGATCGCATTACCAGAACTGATGTACTTATCTCCTACTACCCGCGAAAAAGCGGTAGTGATTGCCCAGGAACTTCTCAGATCTAACAACATTTCACCACGCGAAGCTGTTGCAAAAGCCATATTGATAGCTAAAAACTGGGCTGTCAAAAAGGTAAACCGCAGTGTCTGGAAAAAACTAAAATCCATCGAAAAAGAGATCATATGATTAGCAGCGAACTGAAATTCAAAGGTCAGGTTG
>NZ_JBHYGF010000449.1:0-968 GCF_051859145.1 Dyadobacter sp. | reverse complement strand
CGGTTCAAGTTCTGGAATAGGTAAAGCCTGTGCAGTACATCTGGCAAGTTTAGGTGCAAAGGTTGTAGTGAATTACAGCTCTAATGCAACAGAGGGCCAGAAAACAGTTGATGAAATTAAGGATAGAGGCGGAGAAGCGATCCTTGTGAAAGCTGATGTGAGTCGTGAGGACGAGGTACTTGCAATGTTCCGGGAGACCATTTCTACATACGGTCGGCTGGATGTGCTGGTCAGCAATGCAGGCTTACAGAAAGATGCGCCGTTCCTTGAAATGACATTGCAGGAGTGGCAAAAAGTAATAGATGTAAACCTGACTGGCATGTTCTTATGCTGCCGTGCTGCTGCAAGGCAGTTTCTTGCGCAGGAGAAAGAAGCTGGTGAAACGAATCACAGCGAACTTTCTATTGGTAAGATTGTGATGATGAGTTCTGTACACGATATTATACCCTGGGCGGGACACGTGAATTATGCTGCTTCAAAAGGTGGTATTATGATGTTCATGAAGTCTATCGCTCAGGAACTTGCACCTCACAAAATCAGGGTTAACTCAGTGAGCCCAGGTGCAATTAAAACGCCTATTAACAAGGAAGTATGGTCAGATCCTGGCAAGTACGACGAGTTAATGAACCTGATCCCATACAAAAGGATAGGTACTCCACAGGATGTAGCCAAGGCGGTAGCCTGGCTTGCGTCGGATGAATCTGACTATGTCAATGGAGAGACCTTATATATAGATGGCGGTATGACGCTTTACCCCGAATTCTCGGATAACGGCTGATTCGCTGCCACAAAGATTATACTTCATCAAAATTCAAAACGCGCGGTGTCAACCGTGCGTTTTTTTTGTGTCTACAAGAGCAACTTGCCCGAAACTGCCAAGGTATTTAAAACGCTCCTACATCGATAGTCACCATCTGCACATCCAAACCCACCAGTTGAACATTGATAAGGCCAATTCGTTGTATTAT
>NZ_JBHYGF010000448.1:0-3143 GCF_051859145.1 Dyadobacter sp. | reverse complement strand
ATATTGACATTTGCAATCCCACAATCGGAACCGGATTGTGACAGGAATAACTCTGACTCCCTGATTTTCAATGTAAAAATGGCCGAAGACAAACCTTGCGGCACATCATTTTGCATTGCGATCGCTTCTTCCAAAGTATTGTATTTGATCAGATACAAAATAGGCGCAAATGTCTCCTGCTGAACAATCGGCCAGCTATTTTCCACTTCTGCAATACAAGGTCTGACGTAACAGCCGGAGCTAAAATCCACGCCTTCCAAAATGCCGGGCTCCACAATAAACTTCCCACCGGCTTCTTTCAACTTTTGAACGGTTGCATTGTATTGATCAACTGCATGCAAGTCGATCAATGGGCCGACATGATTTTCCGGGTCAAGCGGATTTCCGATTTTCAGTTGCGCATAGGCACTTGTTAATCTTGTTTTTACCTCTTCATAAATACTCTCCTGCACAAGCACGCGCCTCGTAGAAGTACAACGCTGACCTGCTGTTCCGGCTGCGCCAAAGACAATGCCCGGGATGGCGAGGTTGAGGTCGGCATGCTGGGTTACAATAATTGCATTGTTGCCGCCAAGTTCCAGTATGCTTTTTCCTAATCTGCGCGCGACTGTCTCTGCCACGGCTTTTCCCATTCTTGTACTTCCGGTAGCCGATACCAATGCCACACGCGCATCAGAAGCGATCCACTCGCCTGCTTCCCTTCCTCCTACGATCACACACGATACGCCCTCCGGTACCTCATTATTTTTCAGAACCGACCTGATGATATTCTGACAAGCCAATGCAGTAAGCGGTGTTTTCTCGGATGGTTTCCAAATGCAAACATTCCCGCAAACCCAGGCCAGCATCGCATTCCAGGACCACACTGCCACAGGAAAGTTGAATGCAGAAATAATACCGACGATACCGAGTGGGTGCCACTGCTCAAACATCCGGTGCTGTGGCCGCTCGCTGTGCATACTCAGTCCGTAAAGCTGGCGCGATAGCCCGACCGCGAAATCGCATATATCAATCATTTCCTGAACTTCCCCGAGACCCTCCTGCAAGCTTTTACCCATTTCGTAGCTGACCAGCGTACCCAATTCCGTCTTGGCATTCCGAAGCGCGTCGCCCATTTGCCGCACGATCTCGCCGCGCTTTGGGGCAGGCAGCATTCGCCAGATCCTGAATGCCTCTTCTGCCTTTTTCACTACCCGATCATAATCGCTGCGCTCTGCCTGGTTTGCTCCGGCGATCTTTTTGCCATCAACCGGTGAAATGGATTCAATGACGTCACCATCGCCCGTCCAGCTTTTCTGACCAGTTGTAATGCCATTGTTTAGTGGCTGTATATCCAGCTTGTTTAATACAGTTCTGATATCAATCATTTTAGAGAAGCATTTTTAAAGGAAAAAGCGGCCGTTTTGTGTTGCAAGAAAATCGCTGAGGAGAATATCTTCCTGCCGGATAAAACCTTTCTGAGGAAGAACTGCATCTGCTACCATTTCCACCACAGCCGCAATGGAGGCCGCCGTAGTCCAGGAGATAGCCCGCCAATGTATTCCGTCGATCTCGATCGGGTGATATGCTCTGTAAAATTCCTCGCGTTCAAGCCGGCTGTCTTTCCAGCCTTCCACTACTGCATACACATACACCACATCCTGCTGCACGGGCGGCTTGGCTTCTGTCAGGATTTGCTCGACCAGCTCCCGTTTGTCTTTTAAACAAAGCTCATAAAGCATGAACTTCATCAAACTACAATGTCCCGGGTAGCGAATTGTTTTGTAATTGAGGGTATCCAGCTTTCCTTCGAGTGTTTCGCACATGGTGCCCAGGCCACCAGAAGTACTGAATGCCTCAAACTCCTGACCTTCAATATTGATCATTTCAATGCCTTCCAAGGAAGGTACCATTTTCCTGACGCCATTGTGAATAACTTCCGCATCATTAATGTATTCATTCACAACACCCGCGGGCGACCAGGTAAATGAGTAGCCCATTAAACCATTCGGGTACCTCGGCAATGCACCAACGCGCAGCTCTATATCACGTAACCTCGTGAATTTCTTTGCAAGGTCCATTCCAACAATTCCTATAAAGCCTGGTGCGAGGCCGCATTGCGGAGCAAAAACATTCGCGCTGTCTTTCGCCAACTCGCGGATTGCGGCTGTGGTACCTACATCTTCTGTCAGGTCGAAATAATGAATACCGTGCTCGTAAGCTTTGCGGGCAATGGGCAGGTTGAGATTGTAGGGCATACACGACACCACAGCATCCTGACCGCTCATCAATTGATCCAGTTTTTCAGGATCATTGATATCACCTGAGATTACAGGAAACGGAAGCACCATTGCCGGCGCAGCTTTATCTACTCCTGTTACATCAAAGCGCTTGCTCAACAGTGTTCCCACCAGCGAGCCGACTTTTCCCAAACCGATCACGAGAATTTTTTGCATGTATAGTTTTGACGGGTTTTTGTTAAATTATTTGAAGGTTTTTGAAAGATATGAAAAGAAACTGCAGTTTTTAAAACTTACATTTCATTTTTGCATGATGAAACTATTACGATGCAGATAGCAATTATTGGTGGAGGCGCTTCCGGATTTATGGCGGCAATTACCGCCGCTGAGACATTCCCGGAGGCCAGAATTGTCATTTTAGAAAAGAACAGGACCGTTTTGAACAAGGTCAGGATCTCGGGGGGCGGTCGCTGCAATGTGACTCACAACCCGTCCGATCCTCGTTTTTTTATCAAAAACTACCCTCGCGGCGAGAAGTTGCTGCGAAAGCTGCTGCCGAAATTTGACGCGAATGCAACTGTGACTTGGTTTGAAAAAAGGGGAGTTAAGTTAAAAACGGAAGCAGACGGAAGAATGTTTCCGGTGACTGACTCTTCGCACACCATCATTGAATGCCTGCTGCGGACTGCGCGGCAGCTGAATATTGAAATAAGAACAAGTACGGCAGTTGATTCATTTACATGCACTCCGGAAGGATTTGACCTGCATTTGGGTGAGCAGGAAATCCTTCAAACCAACAGGTTACTAATCGCAACCGGCGGCTATCCACGACTAAGCAGCTTTGACTGGATTGAATCGCACAAGCACCAGATCATTTCACCAGTACCTTCACTTTTTACATTTAATACACCTCAAAATTTCCTG
>NZ_JBHYGF010000447.1:0-3148 GCF_051859145.1 Dyadobacter sp. | reverse complement strand
AGATTTTGTGCAGAAGCCGCGAACGTAAACAGCAGCATAGCCACAATCAGGGCCATTATTGAAACGCCTTTACGAAATCTGCCAGTGTTAGAATGAAATTCCATATCCGATATTTCCTCTGAATTCATTGAATTTTTCCGTTTGAATACCCGTATTCGAGTTCAGGTAATTGAACATCAGGCTCAGGCTTTGCTTCCTGGCGAGCTGGTAACCTGCATTTGCCGAGGCTGTAAGTACCTTTCCGGTCTGGCCAAGCTGCTGGTTGATGAGGTAAGAAAAATTGGCTGAGGTAGTCAGCTTCTTTTTCAAGAAAACATAGTTGGTGCCCAGTGTTGGTCCGTAGAATTTCACCTTCTGGTTTCCGTCTGCGGGCAACAAAGCGGGTAGACTGGTTTGCGTGTAGGATAGCATCAGGTTTGCCCCGAAAGCACTCTGGTTCTGCTGAAAGAAATAGCTCAGGTTCAGGTTCTGATTGTTGTTTTCGGTCTGGTTTGAAGTGGCTTCATTCAGGTCCGAAAGCTGCTGGTGGGCTACTGTAAATGTAAAAACATGTGACAGATCCTTGTTGAAAATGGAATAGCGTGTGTTTAGTGTGGCAGATAGGTTGTTCTGCGCTATCCGCAAGGTGTCGATCAGTGGCCTCAGTCCTGCTTTCTGGCTCAATCCATAATTGGATAGGGAAATATCCAACCCAAATACCGGGTCAGGATTAAAGGATGCCATCAGCGAGCCGACGGACCTGCCGGTACCTGCATTCTTGTTTTTGGCAAGATTATCGAATTGTGTCCCATAACTACCCGCGATCCTCGCCTTTCCTTTCAGCAGGTTGAGTGCCGCATTGACGGTATAGCTTTCAATATCACTCTGGAAAT
This sequence comes from Dyadobacter sp., assembly GCF_051859145.1. Classification (GTDB taxonomy): domain Bacteria; phylum Bacteroidota; class Bacteroidia; order Cytophagales; family Spirosomataceae; genus Dyadobacter. The sequence goes on along the minus strand of NZ_JBHYGF010000447.1, from coordinate 2,276 downwards.
AGTAAGCGCCCATGGTCTGGAAATTAGGATCAATGCGCTTGTACTGGAATTTCACAGATCCCCATTTATCCTGATACCCCAGCCCGGCCTGCGTTGCCTGCGTGAGCTGCGTGGAAAGCCGCGGCGTGATCATCTTCCCGAAAATGCGGACAAGCGGGTTCTTGCCTTCTGCCTGCACTTCGGTGGCGTACATATCCCTCGTATAGGAACTTGCCGCAGCGTCGAGCTCGACGGTAATGTGTTTGATCAGCAACAACCGCGAAGTAATGCCAACTACGAGGTTCTCCGCCGGGACGATCTGCTTTTCAGGTGTTGTTTGAATGCCGGGAATGGAAGTGGTGTCATCCTGCGCACGAAGCACCACCAGGTCTACAAAATTATTGGGCTTCCCATAGCCGAGCTTGAATGCGTAGCCGGTTCTCTTGAATGAAGGAATCGCATCGGGATCGGCGATATCCGTCGAGCTCGCGCGGTTGAACCGCCCGTAAACAGCTCCGAACCGCAGCATACCCGGGTTCAGCTCAACGCCGCCGCCGAGAAAAGTGTGTCCTGCCAATGTAAAAGGCGAAAAGCTGACGTTCCGGTACCCTGCATGGATCGTCGCCCATTTGTAGGTGGGACTTACCCCGAACTGGTTGAAAGGCTGACGAAAACTTGCACCCTGGTTGCCCAGTACCGCCGAAAAAGGCAGACTGACACCGCCCGGCAAAGTAACCGTAATGGCGCCGCTCAGTCCGAAAGGGGTTGCCTGGTTGCGGGCGGCAATTCCGTTTGGTGTGTAAAAGCCTGCGTACGCATTCAGTCCGCCGGATACTTTTACCAAACCGGGCTTTTTTGCCTCTGTCTGCGCCAGCGCAGTTGTCGAGATTGACAGTACCAATAAAAACAGCAGGTAACGTTTTTCCATCATCGCACACAGCAAGTATTTGTGTATGTCGAAAATAGAGCTGCCGCTTACCTGAAATGACAGCTAATCGATGAATGGAGGCTGATAATCGGTGAACGTCAATTGCAAGCCGCTTACTCAAACTCCGTGGCCCGGCAGAGATTTTCCTGGCAGCCGGGAACCGTATAGTTCACATTAACATTATAATTTAGTAGTTCAATCACGAACAAACATTGAGAAAGCATTTAAGAAAGCACATGCGCATGGCGCGCTATGTGATTTACAAGGAGACGCTGGTCGATTTTAAAGACCATTTCTGGACATTTCTGGGATCATTCAGCGGCATTGCGCTGATCGGTTTTTTTAACAACAACATGTTTAGCGCTTCCGACAGCGTTTTCCTGATCGGCTCTTTCGGCGCATCTTCGGTCCTGATCTACGGTATCGTCAATAGTCCGCTCGCACAGCCGCGGAATGTGATCGGCGGCCACCTGATCTGCGCATTGGTGGGTGTTACGGTGCACAAGCTGATCCCAGGTAATATCTGGCTGGCATCTGCATTTGCCGTGTCGGTCTCAATTGTGTTGATGCAAATTACCCGCACGCTGCACCCGCCCGGCGGAGCCACTGCATTAATCGCCAACATCGGTTCTGAAAAAATCACGTCACTGGGCTACAAATATGTGCTCAGCCCTGTTCTTTCGGGCGTGCTGATCCTTTTGCTCGTGGCGATATTTGTCAATAATATGGCGCCAAACCGCCATTATCCCAAAAACAAACATTGGTACAAGATCTGGAAACGGAGGTACCGGTGAACACCACTGTTATGAAACTGAGTGCATACCAAAACAAAAAAATCCGCCGCGTATCGGCAGTTATCCTCGCAGCTGCGGTAACAGGTCTCCTATCCGCCCTCGTAGCCGACACGCTGAAAGTAATCACAGAACACTACGAAGAACTTTTCCTCGAAAGCATTGTCCACAATAAATGGCTGATCCTGGTCCTGCCTTTCGCAGGTCTGGCGATGATTTATATACTGAGACGGTTTTTGTTCCGCAACAAAACCAACAAAGGGATCAAAGAGGTCATGGACACGATCAACAAGGATGCGCACATGCTGCCGGCTTACAAGATCCCGTCCCATTATTTCAATGGATTTCTCACCGTGATTTTTGGCGGTTCTACGGGGATTGAAGTCTCCACGGTTGTTTCCACTGCTGCGATCGGCGCACTCTCTTCGAGGAAGGCAAAGTTTCTAAAGAAGTACCGGACAGACCTGATCTGTGCTGGCTTAGCTGCCGGACTTACCGCACTTTTCAATGCACCATTTGCAGGTTTTTTGTTTGCCTATGAGGTTTTTACCAAAAGGCGGAGCAAGCTGCACCACCTC
>NZ_JBHYGF010000446.1:0-22631 GCF_051859145.1 Dyadobacter sp. | reverse complement strand
CGCCACTCGCCAAAACGAGAAGGTCCGTTCTCGCGGTTCCACCTGCCCCAGCGCGAGGGCCCGCCACCTCCCGGTCTGCCAAAGTTTCCGAACAATATCCGGCACAATACCAGTAGCGCAACTGCCTGCCAGTAGCTGATCTCGTTTACATCCAGGAGCATAGGCAGTGTTGCATTCCACAGGAACTTCACTGCCGCGCCCAGCAGCAATGCGGCAAACAGGGCAAAAACAGGGAATAAAAATGCAAGCCGCCTTCCTCTCATATTGCGCTTATTCATGGTTGACAAATTTAGTAATTTACAAACTCCCGGTAAACTGTTTCAAGCCGCTCACGCAAGTGGCGGACTGCATATCTTTTTCGGGAAATCAAAGTCTTGATATTTTCTCCGGTGCGATCCGAAATCTCCTGGAAAGTCTGGTCTTCCATTTCATTCCAGATAAAAACCTGTCGCTGGTTCTCGGGCAGCTCTTCCAATGCAATCGTGAGCTGCTCCCAGAAGACCTCTTTCAGGTAAGCTGTCTCCGGCGAGTTGTCGTCGGCCAGCAGAATTTCCTTGAAATTAAACTCGCCGTCTTCGTCTTCATACCCGTAATCTTCCAGAAAATCGGGCTTTTGCTTCCGGTACTTGTCTATAATGCGGTTTCTAGCTACCCGGTACAACCAGCTTCCAACCTGCTCGATCGCCTCAACTTCGGGTACGCTGCTCAGCTGGTACCATACATCCTGCAAAATATCCTCCGCGTCCTCATCGGAATTCACACGCTGACGGATGAATCCCATTAACTGCTTACTGTACGCAGCGACGGTCTGGATGATATTTGGTTTTTTCTGAGACAAGCGTTGGAAAAAGGTATTACCAATGAGGTAGACGGGAATGGCGGCAAATTACTTTAACCTTTTTTGCCACGAAGACATGAAGGCACACGAATGCAGCCACTTAACCTTCGTGTCCATTCGTGTCTTCGTGGCAACCGAAAATTTATATCTCCTGCAAATTCAAAGAATAGTACAACAAGAAGACAATTGTACTATTTACAGTTATCTGTCAAATTTCAAACGACTTGTTGTACTTTCATTAGAAACATATAACTATTCTAATATTAATAGATAACAGCGAAAAGAACTTTCATCAACTCAAAATCAGTCTATTGACTTTTAATGCGCGATCCAGCTACCTTTGAATTGTCAAAACGGTTAAGCATCAGCCAAAAACTTAATTATTGACTAGTGCAGTGATAGTAAAAGATTGAAAATATAAAAAGTACAATTATTAAAGACTTTAAACATTAAGTAAAATGAAAAAGACATTTTTAGCAATTGCAGTATTGGTGGGAGTATCAACTGCAAACTTTTCAGTAGCTGCGGACAAAGCAAAAGAAAACAATGCTTCGATTGAACTTGTTTCTAACAGCGAATTGAAATTCAAACTGACTCTGGAAAACGTAAAAGAAAGATCTTCTTTATCTATCAAGAATTTCAGCGGAGAAACTGTTTACAGCACCTCACTTCCAAAATCAGAAAACTTCTCAAAAATATTTGACCTTTCAAACCTTGCTGACGGAAACTACAGTTTCGTTATCAGCAACGGAAACGAAGTATCTACAAAGCCTTTCGCGATCTCAACAGAGACAAAACGTCAGGTAACTGCGGTAGTAAAATAGTATAAATTTGTTGATCAAGTATAAAAATGGCAGCCCGGTTTGAGGCTGCCATTTCTTGTTTCAGGGTATTACTAAAATTGTAAAACCTTCTTTTCCCGGCTGCTTTGCGCGGCCAGATCGATCACTCGCGTAGTCCGCAGGATTTCTTCCGGCTTCACAGCAAGCTCTGCATTGTATACGATCGCGTCATATACATTCTGGTAAAATGGCGCATAATCCCCTGGCTCACTTTCTATTACGCCGGTAAAATCGTTACTGTATAATTTGCCCCAGCGATCTTCGGGTTCTACGCCCCAGGGCTGCGTTGTGGGCAGGATATCTTTTCTCAAAGTTTCCTCCTGAGGGTCTAGTCCGCCTTTAATGAATGAACCTTTGGTGCCGTGCAGCACGTAACGCAGGTGATTTTCGTAAATCATCAGGCTGGATTTCACGATAACCAGCTTGTCTTTATAGCCCAGGCGAATATCAAAGTAGTCATCGATTTCGGAATGCGGCCGTACCGTGCGTATCTCGGCAGTAACAGTTTCCGGCTCACCAAAGAGTACCAATACCTGGTCGATCAAATGCGGCCCGAGGTTATACAGGTTGCCGCCCACAGGTACGCTCTTCTCTTTCCAGGATTCTGTCGGGACCACTTCGCGGTAGCGGTCGTAGTGGCTTTCAAATTCGATGATATCACCCAGTTTTCCTTCCGAAATGAGCTTTTTGACGGTCAGAAAATCAGAATCCCATCTGCGGTTCTGATAGGCGGTGAGTACCAGCCCTTTTTTCTCGGCGAGCTCGAAAAGTTGTCTGGCTTCATCTTCGGTAGCTGCAAACGGTTTTTCTATGACGACGTGTTTGCCATTTTCCAGCGCGTCCATTGCGTAAGGGAAATGGGTTTCATTGGGGGTGCAGATGAAAACCAGGTCTATGGATTCGTCGCTCAGCAGCTCGTCCACCGAGCGTGCATTGCCGATTTCGGGGTCAAAAGCCTGGGCTTCGTTCTTGCTTCTTTCAACAACGGTTTTGATTTTAAAACCCGGATTCGTGCTCAGAAAAGGCGAATGGAAATAGCGTCCCGATAATCCGAAACCTATCAACCCGACATTCAGAATTTTTGAAGACATATCATTTAAATAGTTAGACTTAATGCAAATGTAACTTCACGCCGCCAGAGTAGCGCTTTAAGCTTCTGCCCACAGCTGTTTGGCCCGGGCCAGATCTCTTTTCATTGCGTCGAAAACGACCTTCTTGTCGACGGTGATTTGGAATGCACCCTGATCAGCGCCACCAAGCGGATATTCAAGGTGAAGGCAGATTGGTACATCCACTTTGTGTTCTTTCAACAATTTGAAATAGGTTTAGAAATCGACCATACCCTCGCCCAGCGGCACATTCTTTGGCCCCCATTTCCCATTGGTTTTTTCCCACATAAAATCTTTCAGTACGATCGTCCTGATACTAGGACGGATCAGATTGAAGCCCGTTTGCCAGGAAAGTCCGCCTTCCAGCGTCGCGTGGCGGATATCATACTGTGCGCCCATAGTTTTAGGATTGGCTTTTTGCAGGATCTGCCAGATCTCGAACATGGAAGCGCCGACCATTCTTCCTGCATGGTTTTGGTAGCAGCCAGTCAGTCCCAGCTGTTCGTTCAGCTGGCTCAATCCGGCCATTTTTCCCTGGTATTCTTCCAGCAGTTGCGGAATTGTTTTCTGGTCATTGTATTTATACCAATTCATCCGGTAATACTTGAAACCGAGCTTGGCCGCAGTTTCCAGTAGCTTTTTGTCCGTCGGATTGGTCGCATTCTCTACGGCTGTGCAAAACAGCAAAGGAGAAAAGCCGGCTTTTTTCATTGCCTCGACGGCCAGCGGCAGGTCAGTTTCCACTTTTTCGGGAAGTACGTGACCTTTCGGGCGCACTGTCAGGTCAATCCCATCGAAACCCATTTCTTTCGCAGCTTCGGACATATCCTGATAATTCAGGAATTGGAGGTGTTTGGAGAAAATATTAACCTTTATCGGATCTGCATTGACAGCCGGCTTTGCTGAAAATGCGTCCGCTGAAAGCAATGGGACAGCACTGCCGGCAAGGGTGCTTTTGATCAGGAAATCACGGCGGGAAAGAGCTTCAATCATGGTCTTTAATGTTAGGAATAGAATAGCAATCGGCGTACCATTTACAAAGACGACGTTTTCAGTAGAATTACTGACTTCACGCTTTATTTTACTTTCATTCAGGATATTTTAGTTGAAAAATATGAATGTATCACGTCTGAACCGCCGGGACTTTCTGAAAGCCGGGGCGGCTATCTCCTCGTTCATGATTGTGCCGCGGCACGTTTTGGGAAAAGGCTTCACCGCGCCGAGCGACAAGATTGTATTCGGCTTTATCGGCTGCGGCCGCCAGGCGAATGGACTACGCAATCGCTTCATTGCATTGCCCGAAGTACAGGTGACTGCGGCCTCCGATGTTTACCCGGTCAAGCTGGAAACATTTGTGGCAGCTGCTAACAAATCCTATGCGGAAAAAACCGGAAAAGCTGATTATAACGCTACCAAAGCGCATTCAGATTTCCGCCAGATTCTTTCCGATAAAGACATTGATGCTGTAGTAATCGCCTCGCCGGATCACTGGCATGCTTCCATGGCGGTGCTGGCTGCAAAAGCAGGAAAAGATATTTACTGCGAAAAACCGCTGTCGCTTACCGTGAGGGAGGGCAGGGCGATGGTGGATGCAACCAGGAAACACAACCGTGTATTTCAGACCGGGAGTATGCAACGTTCTTCGCCGGAATTTACAAAGGCAGTGCAGCTCGTGCGCAGTGGTGCGATTGGGAAGGTCGAGAAAGTGTATGTGAATGTAGGCGGCCCACCTAAACCGTGGGACCTGCAAGCCGAAACACCGCCAGTAGGATTAGACTGGAATATGTGGATGGGGCCAAATACAGTCGAGCGACCCTATAACAACCAGCTCGCGCCTGCTATGGACGCCAAGTTCTGGCCGACCTGGCGGAATTATGATGAATTCGGCGGGGGCGGCATGACGGACTGGGGCGCACATATGTTTGATATTGCGCAATGGGGGCTGAATATGGATAGCAGCGGCCCGGTGGAGCTCATTTATTCAGATCCGCAAAAAGGGCTGGTTTATAAATATGCAAATGGCACGGAAGTAATTCACCGGCCCATGGAAGGAAAGCAGCATTGCCACTTTGTCGGAACCGAGGGAGAGGTATTTGTTGCAAGAGGCGAGCTGAAAACCACGCCGGAGCCTTTGAAAGATAAAGCTTTTCCAGAAGGTGCGTCAGATGTATATGTCAGTACAAATCATTACCAGGATTTCATCGACGCAATCAGGTCGCGCAAGCCGCCGATTTGCGACGTGGAAGTCGGTCATCGGACTGCGAGTGTCTGCAACATTGGGAACATCGCATATAGACTGGGCCGGTCGTTAAAATGGGACCCGCAGAAGGAAAACTTTGTAAAAGATAAGGAAGCCGACAAGCTGCTTGGAAGAGCAATGCAAAAAGAATGGCGGGTGTAAGCAGGGTATTTAGAAAAGCAAACCGGAGGCAGATAGTACCTCCGGTTTTTTGCTTTTAAGGTTATCCTTCGATACACATTATACGCCTGGTTCCTCCAAAATGTTTATTTTTGTGAAATGAGCAATCAGCCAGTAACAATACGGTTCAACAAGTTGGAGGAGTTGGAGCAGGTATCCTCGGAACTGATGCAATTGGGAAAGGATACGCCGGTGTGGCTTTTTGAAGGTCACATGGGAGCTGGCAAAACGACATTGATCAAAGCAATCTGTAAGTATTTAGGCGTTCAGTCACACGTACAAAGTCCCACGTTCTCGCTCGTAAACGAGTATGCAGCAGGCAAGGGTACCGTCTATCATTTTGATTTTTACCGGATTAAAGACGAGACGGAAGCAATGGATATGGGGATTGAAGAGTATTTCGATTCAGGCTCATTCTGCTTCGTGGAATGGCCGGGAATGATCGGGTCCCTCTGGCCGGAACATTACCTGCTTATCGACCTTCGCGCAGACGAAAGTGGCACGAGAATATTACAAGTAAAGAGGATTTAAGAATAACACATACCGGATTTAGTTTCACTTTCTTCGTTCAATGGCGCAATCACAGATTACCGGCTTCGAAGAGCTGGCCAAGCAGTCGATATTATATCCCCAGGAGTCATTAATGGCTGTTCGGAAAGATCAGAATGCATTGCACATAGGTCTGCCCAGGGAAGTTTCACTGCAGGAAAACCGGATTGCATTAACACCCGACGCGGTAGGTATACTGGTCAGAAATGGTCACGAGGTGTGGGTTGAGAAAGACGCGGGAAAAGGAGCGAACCTTTCTGATCATGAGTATAGTGAAGCTGGTGCGAAAATCGTGCAGACTCCGGAAGAGGTATATCAGGCCAAGGTGATCCTCAAAATTGAGCCACTGGTAGATGGTGAATTCAGATATGTAAAACCCGGTACCACCGTCATTTCGGCGCTTAACCTGCCTGCGCTGGAAAAGCAATATTTTGAAAAGCTGAACGAGCTGAAAATTACCGGCATCGGCTACGAACTGATCGAGGATAAAGTAGGAGGGAAACCGATTATCCGCGCCATGGGGGAAATTGCCGGCAGTACAGTTCTTCTGATAGCAGCCGAGTACCTCTCAACCCCAAATGGCGGTCGTGGGATTATCCTGGGTGGGATTACGGGTGTTCCCCCAACCAAGATCGTGATCCTGGGCGCAGGTACCGTAGCCGAATATGCGACGCGTGCTGCCATCAGCGTGGGGGCTGACGTAAAAGTTTTTGACAAACACATTTACAGGTTACAAAGACTGAAATATTCGATCGGTCAGAACCTTTATACATCCATTATTGACTCAGATATACTTGCGGAGGCGATTGGCCGGGCGGATGTGGTGATCGGCACGATGCGGGCTGAAAACGGGTTGAGCCCGCTGGTGGTTACCAAAGAAATGGTCTCGAAAATGAAGGCAGGCTCGGTGATCATTGATGTAAGTATTGATCAGGGCGGCTCCTTTGAAACATCGCGGATGACAACGCATAAAAACCCGATTTTTAAGTATAATGACGTCATCCATTACTGTGTCCCGAACATTCCATCGCGCGTGGCACACACGGCCAGTACTGCATTGAGCAATGTATTTTTACCTTTTTTGCTGCAAACCGGCACAATCGGGGGCATTGAGGAAATGATTTATGCAAACCGGTGGTTTATGAAGGGAGTTTACTGTCACAAAGGCACACTCACCAACTCACATATCGCCCGAAGCTTCAACATGAGGTACAAGGATTTAACGTTGTTGCTGGCTGCGAGAATGTGAAGGGGCTATCGGCTGTCGGCAATTGGCTGTCGGCTTTTAGAACCTGTGGAGATTTAAATAAAGTATAAAAAGGCCGAGAGCCAAAAGCCAAAGTAAAATCAAAAAGCCGATGGCTGACTGCCGACTGCCGAAGTATTTAAAAAGAAATGATCAACAACAGTAACGAAAATGCCTTGATGGATGATGCCAATTCTCCGGAATTGAATCAGAAGCTGATGGGGCATATATCAGAGGATTTTGTAAAAGTGGCTGACCAGTTGAAGGAGGCTTCTTACCAGATCCGTAAACGCGGATTTTCGGATTTTCCGATTTTTGTGGTAACAAACAATGAGCTGCACATCGGCGCATTGCTCATTGATGCACAGGAACTTTCAAACAGGTTCAGCTATCGAGCCTCTTATATGCAGGAGTTTGTAGATCGCAAGCTGATCGGGGAAGAATCGGTACTGCTATTTACCGAAAACTTTAAGAATGCGGACGAATACTGCTGCCTGTTTGCATTGATCGGCGAATTTTCAGGTTTTGTGTTCGTACCTTATCCGGAGGATTAAGCAGGAGCCGGTCAATAGGTATTTGATAATGGAGCAACCGCTGGCTAAACAATACCTGCACGTTAAAGATTGGGGCGTTAGGTTTGCAGGGAATCTGAGTAGATTTATTTATCTCTTTCAACCATAAAATCGCCCCTCATGGAATCAAAACTACCTCTTGAAAAGGAACTTGAACCTATCTTCCTCGGCAAATTTCCGCCCTTCTCAGAAGGCGTAAAGGAGTTTCTCGTTCAATACGGACCTTACTTTATTCTCATTCTGTCCATTCTTGCCGTATTTGGCCTAGTCACTGCTTTTGGTATAGGAAGTGCTGCATTGGGCCTCGGCGCGGTGCCGGCAGGAATTGGTTTTAACTTCTACCTCAGTATTGCATTAGGTATACTCACCCTTATTATGTACTTGATGGCGTTTAGTCCATTGCGGGCTAGGAAACGCGCAGGCTGGAACTTGCTTTACTATGCAGTTTTGGTAGGGGTTGTCAGTAATCTAATACAACTTTCCTTACTTGGCGCGATCATCGGCGCAGTACTTGGGTTCTGGGTCTTGTTCCAGATCAGAGAGAAATATGTGATCTGAAATTTCAGGTAGCTTCGAATCGAAAAAGCGAGCGGTACTCCGCCCGCTTTTTTATTTTTACCGCTGGTCACCAAAATACGGTTTATGCTTGTAACTTTAATATTACCCCTCTACTTTGCACTTTTTGGTGCCTAACCACGGATTCTCAGCAAATGAATATCATAGAAGTCAGAAACGTTACCAAGGAATATGCCAACCACGTGGCGCTTGACAATGTAAGTATCTCCATTCCACGCGGAAAGATCTTCGGACTGCTTGGCCCAAATGGAGCAGGGAAAACTTCACTGATCCGCATCATCAACCAGATTACAGGGCCCGATAAAGGCGAAATCCTCTTTGACGGAGAACTATTGGGCGATAAGCACATTTCCAGAATCGGTTACCTGCCTGAGGAAAGGGGTTTGTATAAGAAAATGAAAGTAGGGGACCAGCTGCTATACCTGGCGCAACTGAAAGGTTTGTCCCAAAAAGAAGCAATGGACAAGCTGAAATCCTGGTTTGTTAAATTTGATATTAAAACGTGGTGGGACAAGAGTGTGTCCGACCTTTCGAAAGGAATGCAGCAGAAAGTCCAGTTTGTGTCAACTGTTTTGCACGAGCCCGATCTGATCATTCTCGACGAACCTTTCTCCGGCTTTGATCCCATTAATGCTAATCTGATCCGTGACGAAATCCTCGAACTCAAACAGAAAGGCTGCACAATCATTTTCTCCACACACCGGATGGAGACCGTTGAAGAGCTTTGCGATCACATTGCATTGATTCATAAATCAAAAAAAATACTTGACGGGCCGAAAAGGGAAATCAAAGAGCAATTTAAAACAAATACCTACTTCGTGGAATACCGGGGATCCCTGTCCGGGTTGGAGGGACTTTATGAGATTTCAGCGGACAAAGAAGTTGAAAATGACTACCGGCGAGCCACCATTCATATTGGCGAAAATAAAAGTCCGAATGCATTGCTGGCCAGTCTCTTACCAAATGTAGAGATCCGATCCTTCGGAGAGAATATCCCAAGTATGAGCGATATTTTTATGCGGTCTATCAATGAGATACCCGAGTCCTGATCTGCTTAATCAATCCTAACTTTCTTCCCAATGCGCAATATTTTCCTTGTCATAAAAAGAGAATACCTCGTCCGTGTCAAAAAGAAATCGTTTCTAATCATGACATTGCTGGGCCCGCTGCTTTTCGTGGGCTTTTATGCAGTTGTGTTCTGGGTCGCGATCGGCTCGGTTGACACAAAAACGATACAGGTACTTGACGAAAGTGGTCTGTTTCGCAATGAGTTCAAAGACTCGGAAGCATTGAAGTTCAGCTTTATAGAGGGTAATCTCGACTCAGCGAAAGTCAGTTTCAGAAAAGCTGAGGCCAATGCATTGGTTTACATTCCGGAGAATGTGATCAAATCCCCGAAATCGGTGAGGATATATGCTGCCAAAAACGTGAGCATGGATCTCAAATCCGAGATAGAAAAGGTGATTGAGAAGCAAATTGAAGATATCAAGCTTTCAGAGGCGGGGATTACTCACAAAATCCTGGAAGATTCACGCGTGAATGTCAGCTCGGAAACCATCAGTCTGAGTGAAGAAGGGGAGAAGACCAGCAGCTCGGGCGCGGCGACAGTCATCGGAGGAATCTGCGCATTTCTGATCTACATGTCCGTTTTTATTTATGGAACGCAGGTCATGCGCGGCATTACAGAGGAAAAAACGAGCCGCATTGTTGAGGTGATCATTTCCTCAGTCAAGCCATTTCAACTGATGTTAGGTAAAATCATCGGCGTGGCGCTGGTGGGCCTGACGCAGTTTGTACTCTGGATCTTGCTTACAACTGCACTTACAAGCGCCACCTCGGCCGTTTTGAGCAATCAGATACCAAAAGACGCTGTGGAAATGCAGCAGCAAATGGAGAAAGTACAGAAGGGAATGCCCAACCAGAATATGCCTGGCAACAATGTGGAAAATCCCGTGGCAGAAGTGCTGGGTGCTGTGAACAGCTTGAATATTCCGCTCATTCTGGGTTGCTTTTTGTTTTACTACCTGGGCGGGTACTTGCTTTACAGCGCGCTTTTTGGCGCAGTGGGAGCAGCGGTGGATAACGATGCGGATACCCAGCAGTTCATGCTGCCTATTACCTTGCCGATCATTTTCTCATTTGTTTTTGCCCAGTTTGTACTCCGCGATCCTGACGGAAGTCTCGCATTCTGGACCTCCATTATTCCATTTACCTCCCCGATCATCATGATGGTGCGGATCCCGTTCGGCGTGCCTGCCTGGGAGATCGCATTATCGATGGTTTTGCTCGTCCTGGGCTTTATGGCAACCACCTGGCTGGCCGCGCGGATCTACCGCGTAGGTATTCTGATGTACGGGAAAAAGGTGACTTACAAAGAGCTGGCAAAATGGATTTTCTACAAGTAATTCTTAACACTTTTTAAGAGAGTAAGGGACTTTACCTTCTGGTTATTTTGCTATTTTTGGCCAATCGTTGATAAAACTGTTTAGGCAGCGTTACCATTTTAGCACATTTTGCATATCATATTTTTTAATTTACCATCTCTCAGATGACCCGTTTCAACCGTTCCAACAACATTGCGGGTTGGATTGTATTCGCAATTGCCTTCATCACCTACGCACTTACCGTTGAACGAACTGCCAGCTTTTGGGACTGCGGCGAGTTCATCGCCTGTGCGTTTAAATTACAGGTGCCTCACCCTCCGGGAGCACCCTTTTTTCTTTTAATAGGCCGCCTGTTCTCGCTGTTTGCATTTGGTGACCTGACCAGCGTTGCCTTTTGGGTGAATATGGTATCTGTGCTAAGCAGTGCGTTGACGATCCTGTTTTTGTTCTGGACAATTACCCTGCTTGCACGCAAGTTCATTTCGAAGTCTGAAAATGAAATGACTACAGGCGACCTGATCCTGGTATTGGGTGCAGCGGCTGTCGGCTCACTGGCTTATACCTGGTCCGATTCATTCTGGTTCTCAGCAGTGGAGGCGGAGGTTTATGGTATGTCTTCGTTTTTTACCGCGATCGTGATCTGGGCTGTTTCCAAATGGGAGCGCGTGGAAGATCCGGCTGCCGAAAACCGCTGGCTGATCCTGATCGCCTACCTGGTTGGCCTTTCCATTGGTGTCCATTTGCTTAACCTGGTTACTATCCCGGCGCTTGCATTGGTTTACTATTTCAAGAAGTTTCCTAAAACAAGCCTTTTTGGAGGTATAATGGCCTTTATGGGTGGTTTGGTGATATTGGGTATCATCAATTCTGGTATCATTCCCGGACTGCCGAGCGTTGCGGGTAAATTCGAGATCTTCTTTGTTAACTCACTGGGCTTACCTTATAAATCCGGTGTTATATTCTTCATCATCATCTTCCTGGGCAGTCTGATCTGGGGGATCCGGTATTCGCATCAAAAAGGTAATGTGTTGCTCAATACCGGTTTGCTTTCACTTGCTTTTGTATTGATCGGATATGCGAGTTACCTGATGGTACTGGTACGTGCCGAGTACAACCCGCCAATTAATGAGAACAATCCAAATGACGTACTGAGCTTTGTTTCCTATCTGAAAAGGGAGCAATACGGAAGCCGCCCGCTGCTTTACGGACCATCATTTGTGTCCCGTCCGGTAAGCCAGAAACGCGGCGCGCCTATGTACCGCAAGCAAAATGGAAAGTACGCCATTTATGACTATCGTCCGGAATATGAATACGAGCCAGGTAGCAGCATGCTGCTGCCGCGTATGTACAGTACCCAGCCAGGTCACCCGCAACTTTACCAGCAGCTGACCGGCCTTGCTGAGGGACAGAAGCCGACTATGGGACATAATCTTTCATTTATGTTCTCTTACCAGATCGGTCACATGTATTGGCGCTATTTCCTTTGGAACTTCGTAGGTCGTGAAAGTGATGAAGAAGGTGCAGGAAACCTGCTTCCATGGGATATCAGCAAGAAATATCCCGAGCCGATCGAGAATAATAAAGCGCACGATAACTTCTTCATGCTGCCATTCCTGCTCGGTTTGTTTGGTATTGTTATGATGTATTTCCGGCAAAAACGCGACTTGCTCGTATTAGGATTATTGTTCATTCTAACCGGCGTCGCGCTGGTGGTTTACCTCAATTCTCCGCCGACCGAGCCGCGTGAGCGTGACTATATTTACGTAGGTTCTTTCTATATTTTCTGTATCTGGATCGGCTTTGGCGTGCTCGCCATTGCAGATGCAATCAGCAAGTTTGTTGGTAATCCTTCCACCCGGGCGATTGCTGCCACGGGTGTTGCAATGGTAGTTCCTGTTATTATGGTGGCCAAAGGTTGGGATAATCACAACCGCAGCCACCGATACCATTCAGTGGATTTTGCCAAAAACCTGCTCAACTCCTGCGCCCCGAATGCGATCCTGTTTACAGGCGGCGATAACGATACATTCCCGTTGTGGTATGTGCAGGAAGTAGAGGGATTCCGTACCGATGTTCGTGTTTGTAACCTCAGCTTGCTGGGTACCGACTGGTATATCGATCAGATGAAACGTAAAACGTATTTGTCTGAGGCGCTTCCTATTTCTTTGGACAAGAGCAATTATGCTTTTGGTAAAAACGATATCGTTCCTTTCTACGAAATACCAAGTGTGAAAAACGGTATCAACCTGAAAGAGTACCTTGGACTTGTTAAACAGGAAAATAAAGCAATTCAGGTGCCGCTGACAAGTGGAGATATGACTTCAATCCTGCCTTCATCGGTACTGTTTCTGCCAGTGAATGCAGATGCAGTGAAGAAGATGAATATCATCAAATCTGACCTGGTACCGTTTGTAAGCGATTCTATCAGCTGGACAATTGGTAAAGGGGATTTGTATAAATCAGATCTGATTATGCTTGATATCATCGCGACAAATGACTGGAAAAGACCGATCTACTTCTCTTCAACCTTAGGCGGATCGAGCTATCTGAACCTGAAAGAGTACATGCAGCTGGAAGGTTATGCATACAGATTGCTTCCCGTGAAAGTGCCTGGTGCAAGCGACGGCTACGTGAATGCGGATGTGATGTACGACAACCTGATGAACAAGATGTTCTGGCGCGAGCTTGATAATCCGAACACTTACTACGACAATACATACCTCGGATCACCGGTTGCCACTGCACGTATCGCATTCCTGCGGTTGGCTGGACAATTGCTCGCCGACGGCCGCAAAGCCGAAGCTAAGAAAGCAATCGACAAATCATTGGCTACAATGCCGGATAAGAGCATCCCATACGATCAGTTCTCGGCCAACTTTATTGGTCCGTTATTTGATTTGGGAGAAACAAGCCGCGCATTGAAAATAGCAGACACCATGGTTACCCGCGCCGACGAAGTACTTACATGGGCCAAAGACAACGGAACCACCCGTCGCCGCGACAGCAATGTTTACTTGTACATTCTGCAAATCATCGTTCAGGAATGCCGCGAAGCCAAACAGGAAACCGCCGCTAAAAAGTACGAGCAGGTATTCCAAAAACACCTGGCCGCATTTAATATGTACGGAGGGCAGTAGTGCAAACTAGCGCAGTCGAAGGGCTAATCCAGCTTCAATTTCACCCATACCAAACGGTGATCGGAGCTGGATTCTCTTTTTTCGACTAATTCGGCCATAGGTTCACCTTTCGCAGGCCAGAATACACCGCTGTCGATGATCTTAAATCCAATTTTGGATGGAAGTACATAATCTGCGCGCATTCGCCAGAAGGCTGTGTGGTTTTTGGCAAATGCATTGCCTGCACTATGTTCGGCACCGCCTTTACTTGCGGGAGGCAGCTCGTTGTTGATCTTCGGGTCATTGAGCAATGCGCGTATTCCTTCGCCGATCGCATTGCCTTCATCAGGTGACGCATTTTGATCTCCCAGGATCACAAACGAAGTATTCGCCCCCAATCCTCCCTTTTTGCCTTTATCATCATAGATATACCCTCGGCCACTGATATAATCCTTCCAGAAGCGGATTTCATCGTGGTTGCGCTTTCCATTCCGGTCTTCGGGGCCGTCAAAAGAAGGTGGGGTGGGGTGGCTGGCAAGTACGTGAATGGTTTTTCCGCCAACCTTTACGGGAATATCCCAATGCGATTTTGATGAAAGCGGAAACTGAGCCCACGCTTCTGCCGAATACCAGTCACTTCCATCTGGTTTTGTCGTTTTCAATGCGCCCGGCATATCTTTCCATTTGAAATGCTGGAAAGTTCTTACCTGCGCTTCGTCTATCGGGTGTCGCGAGAGCAGCGCCATTCCATATTGGCCCGGGTAATTACCGAAACCCCAGGCATCGGCTCCGAATTGTTCCGCTCTGCCATTTCCATCCAGATCGAACGGGCTGGGCTGTCCTGTATTTACTGTTGAATAATAGTAGTATGGATAATCGATCCCCTTCACCCCATCTGAGTCAGTTTTCAGATAGTTATTGATGAATGCGCCCACACTGGTGGTTCCGTCTTTTACATAATCAAATTCATTGAGCAGAATAATGTCAGGCCGCACGGTTTTGATGATCCTCGCAATATTCCTGATCTGCTGGTTATTGCCGGAGGCCAGTTCTTTCACCAGGATTTGTTCTGAAAGTCCTTTTGTTCCGCGGGGGAAGTAATTCTCCGCTTCCATACTCACGTTGTAAGTTGCTATAGTAAGTTCGTTTGCGGATTGTGCATGCAGCTGGAAAGCGGCGGATGTGATCAATAGAGATAAGAGTGTTTTTTTCATAATAATGAATGCTGAACAACAAAAGTATCCGCAACCAGGCTAATTGATGTTACGGCAGTTTGAATTTTTAGAAGCGGGGCACCAGTAACAAAAAGAGCCGCCTCCCGGAAGAAGCGGCTCGTATCATTCAGGTATTTATATCAATGAAAGAAATCTTTCATTTTATCAAAAAATCCTTTCTCGTTCTTGCCCGGCTTTGGCTGGAAGTTAGGCGAGTGGCGCAGGGATTCCAGTGTTTCACGTTCGTCAGACGATAGTTGTTGTGGTGTCCATACGTTGATATGAACCAGCTGATCGCCTTTTCCGTATCCATTCAGGTCTTTGATACCTTTTCCTTTCAACCGAAGGATTTTACCCGCCTGCGTGCCTGACTCTACATTGATCCTGGCTTTGCCGTCAATGGTCGGAATTTCAACCGAGGTACCCAATGCAGCGTCGATGAAGCTCAGGTGCATATCGAATACGACATTATTACCGTCGCGTTTCAGTGCTGCATCTTCTTCTTCCTCGATTACAATCAGCAGGTCGCCCGCCATTCCACCGCGTGCTGGTACATTACCTTTGCCCGACATGGAAAGCTGCATTCCCTCTGCCACGCCGCCCGGGATATTCAATGTAATCAGATCGTCCTGCAACAGCCTTCCTTCTCCTGCACATGAATCACAGCGCTCGCTGATGATCTTGCCGTCTCCATTACAAGTTGGACAAGTACTCGTAGAAACCATTTGTCCGAGCATGGTACTTACTACCTTACGCACCTGGCCGGTTCCGTTACAGCCATTGCAATTGGTGAGCGATGTTCCGTTTTTAGCTCCGTTTCCACCGCAGGTATTGCAGGTAACGTGGCGTTTCACCTTTATTTTCTTCTCAACACCGTTTGCGACTTCTTCCAGGTTCAGTTTGAGCTTAATGCGCAGGTCTGAACCTTTGCGCACACGGCGGCCACCGCCTCCGCCTGCACGACCAAAAATGTCGCCAAACGGGCTGCTATCTCCGAATATATCCCCGAACTGGGAGAAAATATCGTCCATTGTAAATCCACCGCCACCGAAACCACCAGCTCCGCCGCCGCTCGCTCCGCCTACACCCGCGTGACCGAACTGATCGTACCTGGCGCGCTTGTTCTCGTCGCTCAGGATACTGTATGCTTCTGCTGCCTCCTTGAACTTGTCTTCCGCAGTCGGATCGTCGGGGTTCTTATCGGGGTGAAACTTGATCGCAAGCTTGCGATAAGCCTTTTTGATGTCATCCGCAGTAGCTTGCTTGTCTACGCCCAGTACCTCGTAATAGTCTCTTTTCTTTGCCATTATTTTGTGCTAATGTATCTTTTACGCGGCTAACTAAGCCCCTACTATCACTTTCGCGTAGCGTATGACCTTGTCATTTAAGTAATATCCTTTTTCTATTTCATCAATCACCTTGCCTTTCAGTTCATCGGAAGGTGCAGGGAACTGTGCGATGGATTCGTGGATCTCCGCATCGAAAACTTCCCCTTTGGAAGTCATCGGCTTCAAACCTTTTGATTCCAGTGCCTTAAACAATTTATTGTAAATCAAATCCACGCCTTCCTTTAAAGCTTCCACATCCGTAGAAGAGTCAAATGAAACTTTGGCACGTTCAAAATCGTCCACGATCGGGAGGATGAGCTTTACCATATCAGCGCCGGCTCCTGAAATCATTTCAAGTTTTTCCTTTGCCGTTCTTCTGCGGAAATTCTCAAAATCGGCATACAGACGCAGGTACTTATCTTTCAGCTCGGCAATCTCTGTTTTTGCAGCTGCCAGCGGGTCAGTCTCCTGTGCAGGCGCATCATTTTTTATTTCCTGTCCTGCATTGTCAAGCGGTACCGAATTGGAAATTTCATTGTTTTCACCAGTTGCTGTGCTGTCAGTTTCCAATGGCACATTTTCCTCGTTCATTTCGTAATTTTTGTCTTGATCTATGTTGAAATCTGTGTTTTCAGGCATAATTCTTAATAATAACGTGACTTATACAATGCACCAATTTTAGTAAATTAGTTTGCCAGAGCTAAAATACTGACAAGATGGCATTTTACAATCAATTTGTAAATTTGCAAGATGACCAGCGCAGATCTAGTAAGCCAGGAAAGGAGTGGGTTCGTGAAAATGAAGGCGAAAGAAATCGGCTTCGACTTCTGTGGGATCTCCCGGGCGGAGTTTCTGGAAGGGGAAGCACCTCGGCTCGAAAGCTGGCTCAGCAAAGGCCGGAATGGACAAATGGGTTACATGGCCAACCATTTTGACAAGCGGCTTGACCCACGCAAGCTGGTCGACGGTGCAAAAAGCGTCATTTCCGTGCTCCTGAATTACTATCCTGAAAAGCAGCTTCCGCAGGGAGACGAAGACCTCAAAATTTCCAAGTACGCCTACGGAACAGACTACCATTATGTATTAAAGGAAAAGCTGTCGCAACTGATGCTCGCGATCAGTGAGGAAGTAGGCGAGGTAAATGGACGCGTATTCACGGATTCTGCGCCGGTAATGGATAAAGCCTGGGCAGCTAAGAGCGGACTGGGCTGGGTAGGAAAGCATTCCAACCTGCTGAACCGCGAAATGGGCAGCTTTTTCTTTATCGGTGAAATCATTTGTGACCTTGAACTCGCGCCCGATGGTCCTGTGCAGGATTACTGCGGAACCTGCACCCGCTGCATTGACGCTTGTCCGACCGATGCGATTACTGAACCTTTCGTTGTTGACGGCAGCAAATGCATCAGCTACTACACGATAGAGCTGAAAGAGGCGATCCCGCAGGATGTAGCGGGCAAGTTTGAGAACTGGATATTCGGCTGTGATATCTGTCAGGATGTATGTCCTTGGAACCGTTTTTCAAAGCCGCATTCGACACCTGCTTTTGATTTGCCGGAAACTTTGGCAGGATTTAAAATGAGCGACTGGCAGGAAATAACGGAGGAAGTGTTTAAAGAAATTTTCAAACGGTCGCCTGTGAAAAGGGCGAAATTTGAGGGTTTGAAGCGGAATATCAATTTTGTTATATCCTCTAAATAAAAAGCACAACTAATTGTTAATCCTTTTTATATTTGGGCTCGGGAGTTCCATTCGATGACTGAATAACACACTCAATTTTAATATGAGAAAACAATCTGTCAATCTTTGGGCCGTGCTGGTGTGCGTAGTGATAGGGCAAATTATTCCTCCGATTTGGTACAGTGCCTTTTCTGAAAAGTGGATCGCTTTAAATGGCTTTACCATGGAGCAGATCAAAGCCGCCACGAGTCCTGCCCCTTATCTGGCAAGTATTGTTTCTTCCGCTTTCACGGCCTACACAGTGGCCTGGGTCTTCACCAAAATTCCCGTAAAATCTGTTTGGAGCGGTTTTCTCACCGGCTCACTTTTCGGGATTGTCTTCATCCTGTTTGACACGATCGTTAAAGATCTTTTTTCCCTCAAACCTTTCCTGCTGGCGCTTATTGACGGTGGCGTAAGTGTGTTCGTTTATGCCATTACGGGAGCTGTTCTGGGTGGCTGGCGCAAATACGATTAACCCGAGCGCGGCTGGCTAACCTTTCTTTGATCTTACAATAATACTAGTTCATCAAGGCGCTTCAAGCAGCCTCTGACAGGCTTTTCTATGCAGTTGTTATAGTGCGCTCATCAAGCTGGCATTCGCTTTTAGCTGTCCATTGCTCAATATCAATAAAGCCGAATGTTCGTTGGTGTTTCGAGCACGCAGCCAAATTTTCTTACTTTTTATAACTGTACTTTTAACAAATATAATTTTATCTGACGCTGCATCAGGCTATTTTGGAGCCTGGAATGCAAATTATTTCAAAATATTAGTTTAGTACAATTAAATTTTGCAGAAGATGTTGCTATTGTTTCGAAATGAATATAAATTTCAAAAATTTTAAAAACCCAACGAAATCTATGACTAAACATTTACGGTTAATGCTACTGACGTTTGTTCATGTAGCATTTCTTTGTTGCACCGCATTCGCGCAGGACCGGCAGATAACCGGAAAAGTGAATGATGAGAATGGTGCAGGACTGCCCGGGGCCAATATTCTCATTAAGGGCTCCACCCGTGGTACCAATACAGATGCCGAAGGTAATTTCTCTATCTCAGTTGCCTCCGGTTCTACGCTGATCATTTCTTCGGTGGGCTACACTTCAAAGGAAATAGCAGTGAGCGGTTCTACGAGCACCATTACAGTGAGCCTTGATCCGGATGTACGGAACCTTGGAGAAGTAGTGGTAACTGCATTGGGTATCGAAAGAAGTGCCAAGTCACTTACCTATGCAACCCAGAAAATCGACGGAAAGCAACTTACCGATGTGCGTGATGCCAACTTTGTAAATACGCTTTCGGGTAAAGTGGCGGGTATTGTCATTACGCAGGGTGCAAGTGGTCCGGGTTCTGCAACGCGTGTTACCTTGCGCGGAAACCGTTCGATTTCAGGTAATAACAATGCACTTTTTGTGGTGGATGGTGTGCCGATCGACAATACGGTGCAGGGGCAGGTAGGAAGCGATTTTGGTGGTGTTAACGGAAGTGACGGTGC
Organism: Dyadobacter sp.; assembly: GCF_051859145.1. Classification (GTDB taxonomy): domain Bacteria; phylum Bacteroidota; class Bacteroidia; order Cytophagales; family Spirosomataceae; genus Dyadobacter. The sequence continues at coordinate 3,226 of NZ_JBHYGF010000446.1, read as the reverse complement.
TTCAAGCATTAATCCGGACGATATTGAGTCGATGAACGTGCTGAAAGGAGCGGCGGCATCTGCATTATATGGTAGCCGCGCGGCCAACGGGGTCATTATGATCACAACTAAAAAGGGTAAAGCAGGTGCTGTTTCAGCAAATATCAACTCTGGTGTGGTCATCGAAAACCCATTCATCCTGCCCAAGCTTCAAAATACCTATGGACAAGGAAATGGGGGCATTTTCGCAGAGAAAGCAGGCCAGAGCTGGGGAGCAGCGGCTACTGCTTATCCCGATAATATCAAGGATTTTTTCAGGACAGGCGTGTCGACGAACAACTCGATCGGTATCTCTGCGGGAACTGACAAGGTTCAGACTTATACCTCTTACACCCACAACAGTAACCAGGGGATTATCCCGAATAATGGACTGACCCGGCACACATTGAACCTGCGTATAGGCACGCAGTTCAGCAAAAAGTTCTCAACTGATGCCAAAATCACGTACACCAACCAGACAATTGATAACAAGCCGCGCGCGGGAGAAGAAAGCGGCGCGGTGATGAACGTGTACAAAGTGCCTCGCAGCATTGATTTGAATACTTACAAGAATTACCAGGATGAAAATGGAAATCCGACTTACTGGACTACTTCTTCCATTTACATGAATCCATACTGGACAATCAATAAAACGCCCAATACCGAGAAAAGGAACCGGACCATTATCCTTGGTTCTGCCAAATACCAGCTTACAGACTGGCTGAACGTGCAGGGAAGGATCAGCTTTGACAGGTACGACGACCGCATTTCAAGAAGCTGGGCCAACAGGACATTGCTTTTTGCAGGCACTGGCGGATCTTATGAGGATTTTACAAACAATATCTCTGAAAAGAACCTTGACCTGATCGTTTCCGGAAACCATAACATCGGAAAGGATTTTGCATTGACTTACAACTTCGGTGCGGGACAAACCTACAAGCGTTTTTCACAGGTTGGTGGTTTTGCAAACGGGCTGAACGTGCCTAATAAGTTTGATCTCTCATTCGCGACTACCTTAACCCAGCGGGCTGATTTCAGTGAGAAAGAGTTGCATTACGTATTCGGTACTGCGTCACTTTCCTACAAGGATTTCCTGACTGTAGATATGGCGGCGCTTAACGACTGGTCATATACATTGCCGAAACCTTACTCGTACTTCTATCCGTCTTTCGGCGCGAACCTTATTCTTTCTGATGCAATGCAGCTGCCCGAATGGATCAGCTTTGCGAAAATCCGGGGATCGTGGGCACAGGTGGGTAATGATACAGATCCTTACCAGCTGGTTCAAACCTACACCTTCTCACAAGGCGGCGGACCTGACAAGCTGGGCTTTATTTCCCGTGATGATACAAAACCGGCGGAAAACCTGAAACCGGAGATTTCTTCTTCAACTGAATTCGGGATCGACCTTCGCACATTTGATGGTCGCCTGGGACTGGACGTAACTTATTACAACTCCAATACCGTAAACCAGTTGCTTAAACTGGCACTTGCTCCTGCGTCGGGATTTGCATTCCAGTTTATCAATGCGGGTAAAATCAATAACAAAGGGGTCGAGATTTCCCTTACTGCCAAGCCGGTACGGACCGCAAACTTCAACTGGGATATGACCGTGAACTTTGCACGTAACAAAAACACCATCGTGAAGCTGAGCCCCGACATCAAAGAGGCGGCATTGGCCGGTGGTTACGGACGTACTGCCAGCCCGATCGTAAGAGAAGGCGGCTCCTACGGAGATCTGGTTGCGCAGAAATGGGCGCGAGACAGTACAACGGGCGCATTTATCGTGACTGCTCCGGATAGTAAAGGCAATGGGGGTGGCCGTCCGGTAGTTACTGCTACCAACGAGATCATAGGTAACTTCAATCCGAAATTTACCCTGGGTTTCAACAACCAGTTCAGCTATAAAAACTTTGTGTTAGGCTTTTTGATCGACGGTCGTTTTGGTGGTGTTATGACTTCCGGTACTGAGGCTAACCTGGCTTTTGACGGAAATGCGGAATATACAACGAACAACAGGGAAGGCGGCTGGGTGTTGCCTGGTGTGACACGCGATCGTGAATCCAACACGTCGGCTATCAAAGCAGAGGATTTCTGGACAACGGTGTCGGGTGGCCGGTACTCGTGGGGTGAATTCTTTACCTATTCTACTACCAATGTTCGTTTGAGAGAGCTTTCACTCGGTTACAATATCCCGACTGGTCCCAACTTCTTTATCAAGAATGCGCGGATCTCGTTCATTGCACGTAACCTCTTCTTTATCTACCGGGGCAACGCGATCCTTGATATTCCGGGAGTTGCCAAGAGAAAGCTGCCATTTGATCCGGACGTTAACCTAGGTGCAGGTAATTTCCAGGGTGTAGAATATGGTAACCTGCCTTCGACAAGAACAATAGGCTTGAATCTGAAACTGGGATTCTAATCACAAATCATTATTAGGCTACAAAATGAAAATACATATAAAATATAAGAAGATAGCGTGCATTGGCCTGATAGCTGCAACCGTCGGGATAGGGCAGGCTTGCACCGGGGATTTTGAAGAAATGAATACAAGCAAGACAAAGCTCACTACTTTGTCAGACAGCGAGATTCCATTCCTCTTTTCCCGCGCACAGCAGCAGGCTTCGTATTCCAGCGGAACATACCAGATCGCGCAGAACCTCTTTGCGGATTTGTACGCGCAGTACTTTGCTACCTCTGCCACTTACTTTCCGACAGATCGTTATGCAATGCGGTTTGACTGGCTTACAGGTCACTGGAACCCGATTTACACCCAGGTGGTACCACAGCTGAAAACCATTTTTGAGCAAACAGACCCGAGCTCTCCCGAATATGCGCTGGCCAATGTGATCTGGGTATTTGCCTTTCACAGGCTTACGGACTACTACGGCCCGATTCCATATTCCGCTGCCGGAACACCTGCATTGTCGATCAAATACGATTCGCAGGCGGATATTTACAAGGATTTCTTTGTTAGACTGGATGCGGCCACCACAGTACTCAAAGGCAAAACGACCGCAGTTCCCTATGGAAAGTTTGACCTGATCTATAAAGGTGATGTAAACAAATGGATCAAATTTGCCAATACACTCAGGCTCCGGCTTGCATTGCGGATTTCGAAAGTGGATCCGGCAGAAGCTAAAAAGCAGGCTGAGGCTGCTTACGCCGGAGGTATTATGACCGACATTGCCGACGATGCTTACATGGG
>NZ_JBHYGF010000445.1:0-46490 GCF_051859145.1 Dyadobacter sp. | reverse complement strand
GAAGGAACAATGCGCCGCATTCCCGCTGCGTTTTCATCCTTCGGCTTATTGTTCTGCTCAGGTGCTTTTCCCGTTGCTTCAATCACTACTTCTTTGCCCGCATAGCCGCTGATCCGGATGCTCCCGTTGAGGAGGTTTACTTTCAGGCTGCCGGGTTTGGACGGGTCCGAGAGGGGCACAGTAATGGTCTCTTTTGCCTGTCCGAAAACAGTTGCATTGCCGGAGACAGCCAGTGAAATGCTTAGTGCGAGGGTTATAAGTCGGTTGGTTTTCATTGTCGCTTATGATTGCTTTTTGAGGTAAATATTTCCGTTAAATGTTTCAAACTTGTAAGTAGGGCCGCCCTGCCCAATGCGGATATACGTTTCGGTGTTCAGCTTGTACACGGTCTTGTTCCCGTCGTTGACCTGGTTCTTCACCACGCGGGCAGGCAGCTGCTCTGCATTAGGGAAGTCGGTGTAGAATTCGCCGTGGAAGCTCTTGAACTGGCAGTCGGCCGAAAGTGAAGCAGGGTAGGTGATCCGGATATCGCCATTCAGCGTTTTGAAGTCAGAGTCGCCCGTCGGCAGCGTCAGGAAGTTGGCTTCGACATTTCCATTAACCGTCCGCATCCGGGCGGTACCTTTTGCGTTCGCGACGCGGATTGCTCCGTTAACGTTGGTGACACTTAGCAGGCCGGTCACATTGTCTACCGTCACATCACCTCCATTGACCGTCGAAACGTGCAGGCTCATTGCGTAGGGAACTTTCACCGTAAAATCCAGCGCATAGTTGTATTCGATTTTTGATCCGTCCCAGTTTTTCCGTCCCCGGTTCGGACGCGAGTCAAAAGGTTCGGCAATGTACACGATGATACTGTCGGCTTTCTGATCATAGCTTAGTTTAAACTGGCTCTTGCCTTGTTCCAGCACCTCACTAGTTTTAGCAGTGATCCTTTTATCTGCTTCCACGATCACCTTGTCACCGGCATATCCTTCCACTTTGATAAAACCATTGATGTTGTAAATGGCGAGCGTACTTCCGGTAGCAGTCGGAACTGCGAATTCCTTGCTGATATGCTCCTTGAATTCCAGCTTTTGTGCCGGGGCCTGGGTACAGCAGAGTACCGCTCCCGCCAGCAGGGGGATTGCATAAAGTTTCATGGCTGATAAATGGATAATTGGATGTTTAAGATAAATCCCTGATCGATTGTTCGATTTTGTTTTTGACCAGATCGTCAAGCCCCTCTTTCCGGAGCAGTGATTTCAATGCTTTGATAGCGCGTTTTTCCTGCAGCTTCACCATCACGTCGGCCAATGCAGCCTGAACCATCGGCGATTCCTGTTTGGAAAGTGATTTCACCAGCCCGCTGCGGACAAGCGGATTGTCCGCGTACTGCGTAAGTGCTTCAAGCGTGACGAGGCGTACATTTACATTATCGTCGTTATTAAGCGTGGTAAAAAGCGCATCAATTACACGTTCGTCTGCCTCGGTGATCTCGCTGGTATAACTTACCGCCCGCAGCCGCTCCGTTGCCGATGGATTTTCGATCAGTGAGAGCATCATGGTGCTTTTCATATCCTGTACCTGGGCGGCCAGGTTCTCTATTTGCTGCTGGTAAGCGGCAGCCTGGCTGTTCCGCTGATTGACTTTATATCCGATCGCCGCGCCTAGGGCCACTAAAAGCAGGCTGAAACCGAGCTGAATGGTCCATTGCGGCACTACCAGCCCCTGCATCCTTTCCAGCAGCGCCTGCCACGAAAATCGGGGTGTTTTCTGTTCAGCAACCTTGAACTCTTCGAGCATGTTGTAAAAATTCACCCGCATAGCCGGACTAGGTTCCGGAGCGGACATTTTACCCAAACTATCCCAAAGCTGTTTATCTGCCGCAAACTCTTCCTGACACTCCAGGCATTCCGCCAGGTGCATGTTCATGTCCATTTGCTCCGCTTTGCTGAGGCGGTTTTGCAGCCAGTCGGTCAAATGCTCCCTGGACTGTGCGCAACGTATGTGTTTATCTTCTTTCATTGGTAAAAAACTTTTTCTTTAACTCCCCCAAAGCGCGGTGAACACGCACTTTCACAGTCCCTTCATTGATGTTCAGCACTTTGGCTATTTCTTCGTATTTCAGCTCCTGAAAGCGGCTCATGATCAGGATTTCGCGGTGTTCGCTACTCAGGCCAGCCATGGCCTGGTGCAGGAGATCCTTGTCCTGCTGTTGTTCGAAACCGCCGTCCGCCGAAGTTCCCCCGCCAAGCTGATCAGCCAGATCACTTACATCGACATTGTTCCGGCCCTTGTTTTCACGTACGGAATCGTTCAGTACATTTCTCCCCAGATGGTACATCCACGACCTGAACTCGCCTTCACCGGTGAAAGTATGCCGGTATTTGAGCATCCGGTAAAACACATTCTGGACCAGGTCATCACTCCGGTCGGCATTGTGGGTCATGTGATAGAAAAACGCGAAAAGAGGCCGGTTATACCGCTCAAATAGCAAGCCCATCTTATCCAGATCGCCGGCTTTTACCCGTAGCATCAATGAATTATCTGTGAGCGTATTCAAGCGGCTGCCTCTTTTTAGTGGTGGTTCTGACGTGGAAACTGGGAGATGCCGAAAAGGTTACAGGAAATTAAAAGTTTTTTTCAAAAAGTTGCGAAGTACTGTAGTACCTGCCGCTGAACAACAAAAAAGCCGGTTTTTAGCCGGCTTCTGTCAGGTAGTAAGAGGATATTGCGGAAGGTCCCTTTGCCGGTCCCGCTCTCTTTTAAGCGTATCGTGCGCATTGTGAATCGCAGACTGCTGCCTCACCAGCAGGTCCATGATTTCCTTTGGGAATTCAACGGAGTTGACAGCCTCGTCGTACGCCTTCCTGGCCGCATCTTCGCCGCCTTCTGCATTTTCCAGCACTGCGCGCCTGTTATCCCAGCTGAAAAGTGACCTGATATCCATCCAGACTCGGTACAGTTTTCCGGAAGTCATCGTACCCGTCTCAGGCTCTCCGCCCAGACTTCTTACCAAATTGTTCAGGTCGGCTACATTCGCCCGGCTCTGATCCGCCAGGTTATTGAACATAGACCTCAGGTCTGTTTCTATCTCTTTCGTTTCGCTGTAAGCCTTTTCATACCCTGCGATCCGGTCGTTATTAATGACGATCAGATCGTTGAGTGCTTCGATTACTTCTTCATGTTGTGCCATAACAGTTGTTGATTTGTGATGGCCACGTTCTTAAATAATTATTCCAAAGGCATTTTCCAGCTCTTACTCCGATTTTAGCGATTTTACGGGGTTCATTAACGCAGCTTTCACTGACTGGAAAGAAACTGTGAACAACGCGATCAGAACAGAAAGCGCTCCTGCCAGAACAAACATCCACCAGGCGATCTCCGCGCGGTAAGCGAAATCCCGCAACCATTGATCCATCAGCCACCAGGCTAGCGGCGCTGCCACTACCAGCGCAATGCCGACCAGTTTCAGAAAATCTTTCGAAAGCAGCGCCACAATGCCGGGTACCGATGCACCGAGCACTTTGCGAACGCCAATCTCCTTCGTCCGCTGCTCGGCCGTGAAGGTAGCCAGTCCGAAGAGACCCAGGCAGGCGACGAAAATGGTCAGTCCCGCAAACAGACCGAGTATCTTACCCGTTTTTTGCTCGGCTTTGTAGGTTTCGTTAAAACGGTCGTCGAGGAAAGAGTAGGTAAAAGGAAGGTCTGGTTTGAATGCATTCCATTTCTTTTCGAGTGACGAGAGCAATGCAGGTATGTCATTGGTCTTAATCTTGGCGATGGTTGTGCCGGAGCCTTTTCCCAAAACCATCACCAATGGCGTGATCGGCTCGTGAAATGAGCGGAAGTGGAAATCTTTTACTACGCCGATTACCACGTAAGTCGAGCGTTTTCCTGCATTATCGCTGTTGCTCACCGTGTGGTTCAATGCGCCTTCTTTCCAGCCCAGCATCCGGGCAGCAGTTTGATTAATAATGATAGCCGAAGAATCCGTTCCAAACTCGCGTGAAAAGTTGCGGCCTTCCAGGATACGCATTCCGAGCGTCGAAATATAGTCGAAGTCAACATCGTACCGCAGCGTTTTTACGAGCTCGGTCGATTTTGCTTCGGGGTATATCGAATAATTGTTGTTGTAAGAAGGACCAGCCGGTAAGTAACCCGATGAGCTAACCTGCGCAATGCGGCTATCGGCCAGCATTTCCTCTTTGAAAGCCTCCTGATTTTTACCCAAAGCCCAGGTATCCGGCAGTACCAGCACCTGACTTTTATCATAGCCCAGTTTTTTATTCTGAATAAAGCGAAGCTGGTTGTAAACGACCATTGTACCAATAATCAGCACAATGGAAACGCAAAACTGAAATACAACCAGCGCGCTGCGCATGCTGAAACTGGCTGAGTTCTTCGAAAACCCTGAGCTGATATTCCCCTTCAATACGGCAATGGGTTTGAATGAAGAGAGGAAAAAGGCAGGGTAACTTCCCGCAAAAAGCCCGACGAAAAGTCCGAACACCACAAAGTACAGGCACAATGCGGGCAGCGTTTGTAAGTCAATGCGCAGGTTTTTGTCGGCCAGCTGATTAAAAAGCGGCAATGCGATGATCGCGGTAGCGAGGGCGATCGTCATTGCAAGAAATGTTACCAAGGTTGACTCAGTCAAAAATTGCCAGATCAATTCGCTTTTCTCGGATCCCATTACTTTTCTCACGCCAATTTCCCGGGCGCGCTTCGAAGAGCTTGCGGTGGAAAGGTTCATGAAATTGATGCAGGCGATGAGTAGCATGATCGTGGCGACGGCGCCGAAAATGTACACGTATCGCACATCCCCATTGTCGCCAAGATCGTACTGGAAATCTGAATGCAGGTGAATATCCGTGAGCGGCTGCAGTTTCAAGCCGATCTGGTTTCCCTTTTTCTCAAATTCGTCGAAGCTCATCCCAAATGCATTCGCAACCTGCGGTCCCATGTACTTGCGGACTGTCGACGGCAATTTGGATTCGAGCTTTTTATAATCATAACCTTCCGGCAGAACGAGGTAAGTGAAGAACTCTGACTGCATCCACGAGGTAGACTTCGCCTCGCCGGAGTTGATCAGGGAAGCAAATATGTCGAACCGGAAGTGGGAATTTCCGGGTATGTCTTTAAATACGCCTGCGATACGGGCCTTGTCGCGGGAGCCTTTGAATGTAAGCAACTGGCCGACCGGATTTTTGTCCCCGTAGAATTTCCGGGCAAGCGACTCGCTGATCACGATCGCATTCGGGTCTGTCAATGCTGTTTTGCTGTTACCGTGTGTAAAAGGCAGTGTAAATACCTGGAAGAAATTCGGATCTACAAGCGCCATTTTATTGTCGGTAAATAGCTGATCGTCGATGGAGATAATCGGATTGCCGCCTTGTCTCAGGCGCGTTGCGTCGAGTACCTCGGGGTAATCTGCTTTCAATGCAGCTGCTGTGGGCGGCATCACGTTCGCCTCATTGAACTTGCCGCCCTGCATCGATCCTTTAAAAACAACGCGCACGATCCGGTCGGCTTTTTCGTGAAACCTGTCAAAGCTCAGCTCGTCGATCACATACAAACTGATCAGCATACAGGAAGCCAGCCCAATAGCGAGGCCGGCAATATTAATGGCAGAAAACGCCCGGTTGCGCAGCAGGTTCCGCCAGGCGATTTTGAAGTAATTACGAATCATAAGTCAGGTCTTTAAAGCTGGGGCAGTTTTATTTTTATGGCTAACAGATAGTACATTGTAATACATAGTTCTATGTATAAAATATATACCAGATTAAGTAACTTCTGAGAAAGAGGTACTTAGCTATTTAAAATGTAGCTACGCTGTTCGGATTCGGACAAGTTTTGTGCGGAAATGCGCGGGTGACTTGCACTGTGAAGTAAGTATACACTGTTGCTTGTAAAATAACTTTACATTCATTAGGTTTGAAAAAATAACACACACTGCTTTATGACAAAAAAGTTCAGAAAGGAGGACCTTATTTCTAAAATCACCGCCCGGCTTGCAGAGTTGGAGTTGGAATTGTTGTTGCCGCCTTCGGATGAGCTTGACGCGGAATACGAAGAGCTGATAAAAGAGGCGGTCAAGTTAAGGGAGGCATTGAGTTTTTTAACTGATTTTGACGAGATATGAGAGAGGACTTCCAAGCTTACATTGACCAATATACAGCGCGCATGAAAGCGGCCGATCACGAGGGTATCCCGGCAATCCGCAAAGAATTTGCAGATTGGTACTATGCGCTCTCGGAAACCGAGCGCGAGGAAATCAGACCATTCTGGAAGGCGATCAAGGATCGTGCAAGACAAACCGTCGCTGAGATTAAGGATGCCCTGAACGAATTACAGCAGTTACAAGATGTGCGGATTGTTGTTGAAGGTGCCGAGTACGATTTGCATGAATGGATTACAATTTCAGAGTATTCTCGCATTCACAACCTCAAAGTCAGTCGCGTACAAAACTGGATTTCACGCGGCGTGGTACCGCGTAATAAGGTACTGGCAATTCCGCAGCTGAATAATGTAAAGTTGATTAAAAACGAGATTTACACGAAAGTATAATCCCGGCGATCTTGCCTGGCATCTGCTGAATCGGTTATTTGAAGGAAAATCTTTACTTTGCTTACACAATCCTTTTTAACCAAAAGAAGAAACAGCAACCCTGCCTTGCATGGATTATTTTTTAGTTTCCTTTTTCCTGATCCAGTACATCCGCACTTCTTTACAAACCGCCGTCAACCATCCTGAATGGGACAAACGGCTGGTTTTTGCGCGGTATTTCAGTATTGCATGGATCGCCACCTTCTACATCGCCGACGAGCCTTTCTGGACCAATTGGGTATGGGATATTTTCCTGGTGTGGCTGATCGTCGTTATTTACCGGAATGAGGTTTTCAACTCACTCAGGTCAACGGCGCAGACGGTCATGCCTTTTGTGGCCATTTCCATTATTCGGGATTTTGTCAAGGGGCTTTTCCCGAAGTTCTATGAATCGAACGACAGCTTTTTCCAGGTAGCCGTCGCATTCGCATTCGTACTCTGCTTTTTCGTGTGGTTTTATGCAAGAAAGCAGATGAAAGTGCTGCAAAAGGAGCGGGAAGACAGGCTCAGGGAAGAGCAGGCAAGTCGCGCGCAAAAAGAATCGCTGGAATACCTGGTGAATGAGCGGACCCAGGAACTTACCATGCAGAAGGAAGAGCTGCAAAAGACGATTGAAGAACTTAAATCCACCCAAAACCAGCTGATCCAGAGCGAGAAAATGGCTTCCCTCGGGGAGCTTACCGCTGGTATTGCCCACGAGATACAGAACCCGTTGAATTTTGTAAACAACTTTTCAGAGGTATCCGTAGAGCTTTGTACAGAGCTTGAAGAAGAAATTGACAAATCACAACTGGCAGACGCGGACAAGGATTATATCAAAGAGATTATCGCGGACCTCAGCCAGAACCAGCAGAAGATCACCCACCACGGAAAGCGCGCTGATTCCATTGTGAAGGGAATGCTGCAGCATTCAAGACTGTCGTCCGGCGAGAAAGAACCTGTCGAGATCAATGCGCTGGCAGACGAATATATGCGGCTCGCTTACCACGGCCTGCGTGCCAAAGACAAGGAATTCAATGCGGCGCTGGTCACTGATTTTGATGGAACGATCGGCAAAGTGAATGTACTTCCGCAGGATTTGGGAAGGGTATTCCTGAATCTTTTCACCAATGCATTTTACGCAGTCGCGGAGAAAAAGCGAAAGCTGGCAGCGGAAGGTTTGGGGAGCGACTACAAACCCGAAGTGAAAATCAGTACCAAGAAATTTGCCAATAAGCTGTATATCCGCGTCACCGACAATGGAACCGGAATGCCCGAGCACGTCAAAGCCAAGATTTTCCAGCCGTTTTTTACAACCAAGCCGACTGGCCAGGGAACCGGTCTCGGACTTTCGATGAGCTACGATATTGTTACAAACGGGCACGGCGGCGTGCTGGATGTAGAATCCATTCCGGGTGAGAAAACAGAATTCAGAATCACAATACCTGTCAGCGAACCAACCAGCGAATCCTGACATTTTACAAAAACCTTCATGAAAATATTAGTTGTAGACGACGAGGAAGATGTGAAATCCCTGTTTGAACAGAAGTTCAGAAAGGAAATTCGAAGCGGGCAGTTCCAGTTTTCCTTCTCGTTTTCGGGCGAAGAGGCGCTGACTTACCTCGCAGCACATCCTTCGGAAGTGGTGATGATTCTTTCCGACATCAATATGCCGGGAATGAGCGGCATTGAGCTTTTAAAAACAATAAGGAGAGACCACCCGTCCGCGCCGCCGCAGGTGATGATGATCACTGCCTATGGCGACAGCGCCAATCACGACCAAGCTATGCAGCTTGGCGCTGATGATTTTTTGACCAAGCCGGTCAATTTTGTTGAACTGAAAGAGAAACTGCTGACGATTTTATGAAAGCCAGGATATTGGTTGTGGATGATGAGGCTGACTTGCAGCTGCTGATCAAACAAAAGTTCAGGAGGCAGATCCGTGAGCAGGAATACGAGTTTCTTTTTGCTGAAAACGGGATCAAAGCGCTTGAAGTAATTGCTGAGAACCAGGATATCGATATAGTTTTGAGCGATATTAATATGCCTGAAATGGATGGACTGACGTTGCTGGTCCGCATTGGAGAGGTAAGTCCGGTACTGAAAGCGGTGATCGTGTCAGCTTATGGAGATATGGATAATATCCGTACTGCTATGAACCGCGGCGCATTCGACTTTCTGACCAAACCAATTGATTTCAAAGACCTGGAAGTGACTATGGAGAAAACACTCCAGTATGTCGCCCAGCTGAAAGATACATTAAAGGCAGTGCGGGAAAACGACATTCTTAGAATGTACGTCGACTCCTCCGTGCTGCAATTTATGACGCAGGACACTTTCGAAAAATCGCTGATGACGAGCGAAAATATCGAAGGTACCGTCGTTTTTATGGACCTGTGCGGGTTTACTTCCATTTCAGAAAAGGAACCGGCGGACCGTGTGGTTACCATGATCAATAAGTATTTCGATGTGATGGTAAAAGAGATCATCGCGCAGGGCGGACTTGTTGACAAGTTTATGGGAGACGCAGTAATGGCAGTTTTCCGCGGCGAATACCACCTGGACAGGGCAGTGGAATCTTCGCTGGCTGTGCGTAACCACATTGACGGTTTCAGAGAAGAGCTCTCTGACAATTCTGCTTACTGCCCGAAAGTATCTATCGGGATCAATTCGGGTGAAATGGTTTCGGGAAACATTGGTTCGGCTGCATTGCGGCGGCTGGATTACACGGTAATCGGCGACGTGGTGAATGTGGCGCAGCGCTTGCAGTCTGTGGCGAAGCCAGGTCAGGTTGTGGTGCCGGAATCGGCCTACCAGCGCATTAAAGAGGCTTTTCAGTGCAACGCAGTGGGCGAGGTAAACCTGAAAAACAAGGAAAATCCCGTGATGATTTACGAAGTACTGGAATAGCCATGAACATTGAGGCCGCAAGAGCATATATTTTTGAAGAGCTGCGTACCCGGTTGGATAGTAACCTTTTTTACCACGGTTTACATCACACCAAAGATGTAGTAACCGCCGCCATGGAGCTGGCTGCATTGGAGGAAATTACGGATGAAAATGACATGATCTTACTGGAAACAGCGGCTTTGTACCACGATTCAGGTTTCATGAATGTGTACCGCGGCCACGAAGAGGAGGGTTGCAGGATCGTAAGAGAAATCCTGCCGGGATATCAATACTCGGACGAACAAATCGAGGCGATCTGCGGGATGATCATGGCAACTAAAATCCCGCAAATGCCGCAAAATAAACTGCAAATGATCCTGGCAGACGCAGACCTGGATTACCTCGGCAGAGATGATTTTGAAACGATATCTGCAACATTGTTTGAAGAGCTGAAAGCGCGTGAGCTGGTTTCGGATCCCGAGCAATGGAATGCAACGCAGGTGGCTTTCCTCGAAAACCATTTCTATTGGATCAAATCACAGCAGGAGCGGCGCAATGCAATAAAAACATTGCACCTTGAAAAGCTCAAACAAGCGGCACATTGATATTGCCTCAGCCCTGCATCCGCATTTTTTCATTTTGAACGCGGATACGCTGACAGAGGATACGCAGTACATTTCTTAAAATCTCGTCGCGCTCTTCCATTAATTCAAAGAAATCTTCCTGGTCAATGCGGAAGACGAGCACGTCTGTTTCGGCAACGGTAGAGGCAGACCTTGGCTCGGTGTCCAGCAAGGCAAGCTCACCGAAAATCTCTCCTTTATCGAACAATGCGAGCTGTTTTTTGCCGTCGTAAATTCCCACAGAACCTGTATATATAATGTACATGGAATCGCCCAGGTCACCTTTCGCGAAGATCTGCTGGCCTTCACTGTAAGTCACCTCTTTCATGATCGGAGCGATCGAGCTCAGTACGTTTTCAGGAGTTTGGGAAAAAAGCTGCGTGTTTTTCAAAACGATCACGCGCTCCATTTCTGAAATGGTCTGTGCAGTTTCTGTATGTTGCATAGGAATGTTAAGGCTGAATCTGAGTTCGGGGTTTAAGGCAAGCGACTTGTATTTTTCCGCAGCTGCTTCCCGGATCAGGCGCGCCGGGTGGTGTACAAGCTGTTCAAGATAGGTAAGTTCATCGGCTCCCGGAGTAAACTTCTTAATCGCCACGGCGACTGTCCAGGTTGTAAAAGAGCGATCGTGGTGAGTCAGAATGTAAGGTATCAATGCAAGTCCGCCATCCTGGTTACCGACGTACTGCCGCAGCGCCTCCCGCTTTCTCTGGACAGGGATGTTTTCAAACAATGCGTGCAATGCAGGATAGAGCGTGCGCGGCAAAAGGCTCTCGATCATTTCGAGTGAATTTGCCCTTTTTTCCTTGCTCGCGTGACGTATTCCACGCCACGCATTGTACACCGCGTCCTTGTCATACTGCATCATAAACAAATAGAAAAGGCGCTGTCCGGTGAGTTCCAATTCATATTCAAGCGTGTCATTCCACGTTTTGTCGTTTGCATGGTCTTCCATTTCAGCCAGGAGCCGCGAAGCGTGGATCAGTTCTTTCTCCACAAATTCTGACACAACTGATTTATAGTCAGCAACAAGCAGGTAGTTTGACATTGCCTTCAATGCATCCAGCAATGTAAATGTATCTACCTTATCAGAGTTAATGGTAAGTTCTTTACTTTTCGAATGTTTGTTCAGGTAAATACTTTTAATTAGATTGAAAAGTATTTGCAGTATAAATTCGTGTTTCGTTTTTTCAGCTACTTTAATGAACAAACGAATGCGTTCTCCCGACCCGTCATTTTGCAGCCATTCTTCAACAATGCGGATACCGGCGTTACCCGATTTAATCAATGCGACGAGGGTAGATCTGGAAAGCGCGCCTCCAAGCAGCGGCTTCAACTCACGCAGCAGCTGCGCGGAACCCGAGCCTGCGGCTACTTCCAGGGCGGTATTTTTTACTTTCTCACTACCGTTCTGAATGTAGTTTTTGAGCTGCTCTTCATAGGAATGCATCCCGATCACCCTGATGCATTCCAATGCAGTCAGCTGTTGTTTTTCGTCGCCCGAAGTGAAGAGCTTGCGAAGGGTACCGTGTACGAGCGGCAGGGATTTGCCGGCTTCCCAGCTTCCGATCACGGACCCGCGTACGATATCCAGGTCGGGGTGGGCGAGGAACCTGGCCAGCTGCTCATCCGACAAGCGGGAAGCCGCACAGGCAATGCGCACAGCGAGCGTCTGACAAGCTGTATCCGGTTCGGCTTCGATATATCTCAAAAAAGCATCAGACAAGTCTGGCTGATCCAGTGTTGCTAGTGTTTGGAGCGTTTTCAGGCGCACTTGTACGTGCGGGTTTTTGATCAGGAGATCGACATTCTTGCGGAAGAGCGCCACTTTGTTTTTCGCCAGCCAGTCAATTGCATTCAGTACTTCTTCTCTTCTTTCACTTTTCAGGTTTTCGGTGATAATGGGCAGCGCCTCTGCCGGGGAGGCCATTTCGCCGCTTTTGATAAAGCGCTTTCCGATCGCCGATTTCAACTCCTGGGTATAATGTCCGTAAGATTTCCTGAAAATAACCAGTGCCGCCACCGCGAAGAGCAGCGAAAGATCGAACGTAAGACTGATGTTGTTCAGGTTGCGAGAGTACACGATCCAGAGCAATGCGCCCGCGATCAGCATTCCCATTGGTTCAAAAAGTCCCTTAGCCAACGTGTGTCCTTTCAGCCTGGTTTTGGTAGAAAGTGGCTGGAACAATACGAGGAATACCGGGTCGAAAATCGTTCTTCTTACCAGCTCGAAAAGCAGGTATGCAGCACAATAGTAGAAGAGGAGCGAGGGTTCGTCTTTCCGGAAGTAAGAGGAAATCAGCAGACCAAGTGAAATGAAAATGGTAGTCAGCGGCAGCAGGTACAAGGTAAGCCGCACCCCGAAACGCTCCACCGTTTTACCCGAAAACAACAATTTAACAATCGTCGAAATCCCATAAGTAGCGGCGAGCAGCGTACCTACAAAAGTGATTACATCGTGCTGGCTGTGGAATTTGTATTTGACATTCACAAAAAAGTGGTACTCGATCCACGTAGCAGTCGCAGCAATGGCGACCATACCAAGACAAAGCGAGGTAAGCAGCTTGTTACCGCCAAAATACTTTTGAATGATCTTCGAATCCGATGCCGATACCTGGCGCGGTCTTGCGTGGTGCGGATTGGGGATTTCCGTGTATTTGAATGTCAGTATCTGCGTGTAAAAAGCCAATGCGAAGAAGATCAGCGAGATAACCAGCAGGATCATCAACACGGAAGGGGAGTGGATCAGTACCGCCAGCACGGCACCCAGCGCCTTGGCGGGCATATCCCCAGACCCGATCACACTAAATAGTCGCTTACTTTGGCGTACATCAAAAACCAATGCGGATAAGCCCCAGAATTCCAGATTGATAAGCAGGTAAATGATCCGGTAACCTACCATTACGGAAATTGCCGTGGCAATGCCGTGACCCAGCCACAGCAGCACCATTACCACCGACACCATAAAGAGCGACGAGAACATAGTGCCGAGGCTCAGGCGTTTCAGGATCAGGTGGTGCTCGAAATACTCGTAAATTTTCCCCGCTGTCATCACGGCCAGCGCCGCAGCGATGTAAGCGATCGGCAAGGAATATTCCGGGTGATTTTCAAGCAAAAGCACGTTGGCGGAGACATAAACCAGCGTGGTACCTACATTGATGAAGAAATTATGGAAAAAAAAGAGGATTGTCTGCGGATTGAAGGAATTGGTATAGCTGTTCTTTAAAAAAGAGATCATAAGTCGGAAAGCTGATTCGCTTACGTAAAGTAAACACTTATTATTTCTATTAAAAACAGCAGCCTACGCGCGTATGATCAGGACAGAAGGCGAATTTGCAAGCCAGACGCTATGAGATTCAACCGCTTTCTTCCAGCTTTCAAAACTGATTATCATCAGATCTTTTTGTTCGAGAAACTCCTTTTCCAATGCATTGTCGAAGTGCATTCTCACTTTCTCAGGCGCATAATCCTGGATAGCATTGAGTGAATCCTGCACATCTGCATACGCGCTGACAATTTCGGAAGGATCCATGATCGTCACATTGAGGTCACCTGCCGAAACAAGCTTCTGCGCATATTCCAGCAGGAACTGGTCTTGCGGGGAGAAGATCGGAATGAAGATATCATTCACTTCCTTCAAGTTCTTCTCTATCATAATCGCGACGGGTATTTTCACAGACTTGATGATCTGTGTAGTCCGCTCGTCCAGGACATCTTCGTGGAACAATCTTTCTTTGCCGGTGATGGTATCAAACAGCCGCTCTCTGCTGATAATTCTGGAAGTAAAACCAAGGATTTTGCCGAGGAAAGTCCCTTCAAACACTGATCTGCCGATTCCGATCATCAACATATCGTAGTCGCCATTGTTGGCAATGTCGATGATATCGTGCTCCACATCCTGTGACGGTTTGAAGAGGGAAGTGAATGAAACATCCAGCTGCTGCGCTTCCTCATTCAGCGGGCGGAAGGTTTCAAACTGGTATTCCTCTGTATTCACCTGATTCAGATAGCTGCTCGGCGAAAGGTGAAGGGCTGTAATTTGCTGGTCATCGGCTTCTTTCCAGATCATTTTATCTGCCAGGCGCAGCATTTTGCGTCCTCCCTGCGGACTGGCGAATGCGATCAGTACCGAAAAACGGGAAGGTTCAAGCTTGTCACGCAGGGCCTCCCACTTTTTTTGTGGGAAGAATTTGTCGATCAAATCGAGCGCAGGCCCGGTCATGCAGGTGGTAGCCAGCGCCATAATGACCATCATCGCGAAGATTTCGGGAGATAGCACACCGATATCGTAGCCAATGTTGAGGACAACCAGCTCCATGAGTCCGCGGGTATTCATCAATGAGCCAATAATCAGACTATCGCGCCAGGATTGTTTTACAAAGCGGGCGGCAATGGTACTGCCGGCAAATTTTCCGGCAACGCCAGCCAGGATAATCAGCCCCGTAACCTGCCATAAATACGGATCATTTAGCAAGCCTATCTGCGTTCTTAAACCTGTAAAAACAAAGAAGAGCGGCAGTAATAGCACCAGCGATACATCTTCAACCTTTTCAATAAAAATGCTGCGGAAACTCAGGTTAGCAGGCATGATCACACCCGCCATAAATGCACCGAACAATGCGTGAATGCCGATTACCTCGGTCGTATAGGAAGAGATCAGCAGCACCACAAAGAACATCGCGACCACTGGTTTGGTCAGTCCCTCTTTGTATGAATAATGGTCGCCAACCCGTTTCAAAACAGGTTTAAGCACTTTCAGCATGAACAATACATAGGCACCGGCAAGGATGATCGTGTAAATGGAGCTAACAAAAGAACCCGCCTTCACGATCGCAATTACGGCAGCGAGGATACACCAGGCGGTTATATCGTCGGTGGCTGCGCAGGTAATTACCATCATCCCAAGCTTGGTCCGCGATAATCCGCGCTCTTGCACAATGCGGGCCAGCACGGGGAATGCTGTGATACTCAGCGCGATTCCGATGAATAATGCAAAAGACAAAAAGCTGATCCCCTCGGGTGCAAATTGCTGGTACATATACAAAGCCAGCCCCACACCCAATGCAAATGGAAGCATAATGCTGGCGTGACTGATCACAACCGCCTCCTGCGCTTTGGTTTTGAGCACTTTCAGGTCCAGCTCCATTCCGATGATAAACATAAAGAGTATCAGCCCGATCTGGCTAAGGAATTGGAGATTGCCCAGGGACTGTTTTGGGAAAAGAAAATTGGAGAATTCGGGATAAAACATACCGAGCAGCGAAGGCCCGAGAAAGATACCGGCGGCAATTTCTCCGATTACCGTGGGCTGTCCTATCAGCTTGCATAGCCACCCGAATAAGCGGGCAGCTACAATAATGGTGATGATTTGTAGTAAAAGAGTAGCAAGCGGGTGCGTGAGATTGTGCACGAAAGTATCCGTAAACTGCTCCCAGGAAGTTGCATTGCTGACGTGGCTGTGTAATTTGGTCGCAGCCGTTTCGAGGAAAGTGCCTTGCCGGATAAAGAAGTATAGAAAGACTGAAAATATCCCGATAGTCAGCGTGTAAAAGAGTGCACTGCGTAAGTTTTTCATGGTTACATATGGGAGTGACGATATGCAAAATACCAAAAAAAATCTTTCACAAATACGTGTATTAGCGTGCGGGAAGTAATTCCAGGAATGTAACCGTGGTAAGTCTGGGGGACTTACCACGGTTGTCTGCTAACTCCAGAGTCGGTCGTGCGAGCGCTTTTCGTTCCAGTCGGGCGTAGGGGCGAAGTAGCTTTTGTCTTTCGGGTTCAGGTGTTTTTTTACCTCCTCGTCTACCAGCTCAATGCCTAATCCCGGCGCTTCGAGCGGGACCGGCGCGTAGCCTCTGTCGATCAGCTTGCGACCGTCCGTCGTTTTTACCAGACTTTCCCACCAGGGCACATCCACCGAGTGGTGTTCCAGCGCGAGGAAGTTCTGCGTTGCTGCGGCGCAATGAACGTTTGCCATAAAACTCACTGGCGTTCCAGCAAAGTGCATGGCCATCGCAATCCCGTTTTCCTCTGCGTAATCGCCGATGCGTTTAGTTTCAAGCAAACCGCCTGAGGAAGCCAGGTCGGGGTGTACAATGTCGACAGCACGTTTGTCTATCAGCGATTTAAAGCCTTCTCTCAGATAAATATCTTCTCCGGTCAAAGTGGGCGTTTCGAGTGCGTCTGAAATGGTCCTCCATTGATCCACATACTCCCAGGGCACGATATCTTCCAGCCAGGCAAGTCGGTACTTGTCAAGTGCGCGGCCCAGGCGGATCCCGTTATTCATATCGAAGTGACCGTAATGATCTGTCGAAAGTGGAATTTCATAACCCACCACACTCCGCACATCTTCCACCACCTGCGCCATTTCTGCCAACCCTTTTTCAGTGATTTGAATGGCCGTAAAAGGGTGCTTGGTATTGGCATAGGAATGGAAATCTCCCGCCCATTGCGAAAAGCCGCCTCCCCAGAATTTATTATTAACCACCGCATTCTCGCTGTTACGCAGCATACCGATCGAAACATCCATTTTCAGCCAGGTGTAACCCTGGTCCACCGTGCGGTACTTGATCTTTTGTTTAAATTCATTCAGATCATTCGATTCCGGTGTATCGGCGTATAATCGCACCTTGTCGCGGTACCGCCCACCGAGCAGCTGCCAGCAGGGAACGCCGTAAGCCTTTCCGCAAAGGTCCCAAAGTGCCATTTCAACCCCGCACACGCCGCCAGCCTGTCGGCCGTGGTACCCAAACTGCTTAATGGATTTAAAAAGCTGCTCCACATTGCAAGGATTCTGGCCAAGTAAATGTGCTTTCAGGAACAGCGCGTAACGCTCATCAGCCCCATCACGCACTTCACCAAGTCCGTATATTCCCTGATTGGTATCAATGCGAATGATCGGCGTGCGGCCCACGTTCTGTACAACGCAATACCGCAAATCAGTAATTTTCAGCTCCGAAGGCTTCGAAGCCCGGTTTACTTTTGAGGTAGCCTGCGCAATGGAATCTTCCGTCGACATCGACATAAAACCGCCCAATGCAATACCGCCCACCGCCGTCTTCCGCAAGAAGTTCCGGCGGCTGTCTTTGGTTGACACCGCATTCATTTCCGCCTGCGCAGCTGCTTTTTCCGCTTGTTCAACTTGTTTGTTTTCTGCTAATATTCGTTTGAGAAAGTCTTTCATTGTAATTGGTTTTGGGTTAGTGTACAATTAAAAATCGTTGTGTCACTTTGAGGTATTTACTCTTTTGTCACCCTGAGCGCAGTCGAAGGGCATACCCGGAGGTAAAGTAGCTGCATTGCCTCCGGGCAGCGTGCTTCGACTGCGCTCAGCATGACAAGGCTTGTTTGTCAGCGTGACAAAGTGCCTTGCGGCCATGTCATATTAATAACAACGCAACCACCTTTTGTCGCAGCATGACAAGCCCTTGTCACCCTGAGCGCAGTCGAAGGGCATACCCGGAGGTAAACCAGCTGCATACCCGGAGGCCTAGTAATTCCTCTCCTTCAAGTAATCATCCAGCTCCTTCTTCGTCATTGGCAGTTTGCCGGGGTAGTTGTTTACCCAGTTCAGGAAGTCTTTCTGAATCGCATCTGACCATTTAGTGTCGACTTCTCCGGGTGTGTACTTG
Organism: Dyadobacter sp.; assembly: GCF_051859145.1. GTDB lineage: Bacteria > Bacteroidota > Bacteroidia > Cytophagales > Spirosomataceae > Dyadobacter. The sequence continues at coordinate 28,771 of NZ_JBHYGF010000445.1, read as the reverse complement.
CCCTCGCGGAGGCGCAGGTGGCCGAACTCGTCGCGCAAGGCAGTCACTTCCGAGGTGATCACCAGTTCTTCTACCAAATGCGCCGGGATGAAGATGGTACCGTACTTTTTGGCAAGTACTACATCGCCCGGCAGCACCGTGGCGCGACCAATGCGGATCGGCGTGTTGATATTGGACAACATCATCTGCTGGATATAAGAAGGATCCTGACCTTTGATCCAGGCATTGAAACCTTTGATCTCACTCAAACCTTCCACATCGCGCACGGAGCCGTAGAAAATTACTCCACGCTTTGATTTGGCGTAAATGGAATTACCCAGATTGTCACCGATGAGGGTACCGTCAGCGATTTTGCCGTAACCGTCGGCCACGTACACATCACCTTCTTTCAGCACATCGATTGGCCAGGAGTTCGTACCGCCGGTCTGCACGCGGCCTTCCTTTTTGCCCGTTTCTTTCACGAGATCCTGCAAATCGGGGCGGGCGGGCATGTATTGTGCTGTTACCACGCGGCCGGTCATAGTACTGTCCGTGTGGATCAGCTGCCAGTCGCCTTCAAACTGGTTGTGGTAGCCTTTGTTGCGCAGTACGCCCCAGGCTTCTTCCATTGAAATGTTTTTGAGTCGGGCAAGGATCGCGTCAGACACCTTCGGCCGACCATCGGGCAGTCGCTCGCCTTTCCAGGCAGCAGTGTACGCTTTGATCTGGTCGGGACTAGGAGAGATGGCCTGCGCCTGGGAAGCGAGTCCCCAGCAGGCAAGCATCCCCGTCAGCAAGGTTTGTTTAAGCATAAAGAAACAGTTAAGGGTTAGTTGATATTCTTATTTATCCCAAAAAATGGGTGTTCCAAGCTCGTCAGGGCCCATTCTGGCTACGGCTTCCTTGTAGTTGGCCTCATTGACAGAACGTTCGCGCACAGGATATACCAGTCTTCTGATGAAGTCTTTCACCGACGGATCTTTGCCCGGATAATTATTGATCGGGAGTGTTGGAAAGCCGCTTCTGCGGAAGTTGGCCCAGGCTTCGGAACCATTTAGAAAGGAAGAAACCCAGTACTGGTTGTTGATCTGCTCCAATGCTTTTGCCACATTGAATGGATTAGCGGCCAGGTAAGCAGTTTGTGTCGCTTCCGGAATTGTAGCAGACACATCGTAAGTAGCCAGCTGTGACATATGTGCCTTTACGCCAGCTTCGTACAACGCTTTCACGTCACCGGTCGCCCAACCGCGCTGCGCAGCTTCCGCCAGCAGCAGGGAAGTTTGGGAGTAAGTGATGAAAAATTCAGGGGCATCGATTTTGCCAACAGTCCTGCGGTTGATCTGCGAGTACTTGAATGCCGATCCGATTTTTCCCGGAAAGCCCGGAATGGTCGTGATCGTAGATTCGTTGTACCCGTAAGGCATTCCTTCCTGGTTCGCCGGGTTCGTGTCTTCCGCACCCACGGTCGCGAGCGGATTTCCCGGCGCTTCGTATTTGACAGCGATGTATTTCAGCCGGGGATCAGCTGTTGTTTTCAGGAAATCGATGAACGCTTTGCCCATGTACACATTTCCGCGCTCTGTTCCCTGGAAATAGCCAGCGAGCGGATGGTTGAATGTGCTGTTGAATGCGATAAAAGCATTATCTGCATTGGAACTTTGTAATCCTCCGTTGGCAGGGTCCACTGCGATCGCCACGTATTGTTTTGCCCTGGCAGGATCTACTTTGGAATAGCGCATCGCGGCACGCAGCAGCAGGGAGTTACCCAGTTTTTTCCATTGCGCGATATTGCCTTTGAAAAACAAATCACCCGTTTCGATCGGCTTCGACGCCTCCAATCCTTTGGTACCTTCCACCAGTTCTTTCAGGATATCGTCGTAAATCAGCTTCTGGTCGTCGTATTTAGGCAGGTTAATTCCTTCCAAAAATGCTTTGCCAGCCTGGAAATAGGGTACATCGCCATAAGTATCTACCAAAACCATAAACACATACGCTTTCCAGACCCGCGACATATTATACAGATTGGACCGCGCCGGATTGTCTTTGGTTTGCGCAATAACGGTTGTCAGCAGATTCACCGGGCCGTTTTGCAGGTACAATGAATTGAAGTTTGCATTTGAATTCGGGTCGGTAACCACATTATGGTTCCCGCCTTCCACCACGCCCGTAAATGGCGTATTGATCTGCTGCACGATCTGCATCTGATAATGCTGTGTAGCAATAGCCGACGAAAACTCGGCATTGGAAAACAGGTAAATCGGATCGATGCTGGTAGCCTGCACCGGGTTTTTATTAACCTCCTCAAAACCACTGTCGCAAGAACTAGCCCCTGCAAGAATGGCGATGGTTGCTGCGTATAGGAATATTTGTTTCATTTTTAATTTTGAATGAGTGAATGATTGAATGACTGAATGTTGAATTAGTGAGTGAGTGAATGAGTCTTCCTCCATCCTCCCTTTCCTCCATCCTCCTTCCTCCCTTTTACAACTTAACATTCAAGTTGATACCATAACTTCTCGTTGTAGGCAGGGTATGGGTTTCGATTCCTTGTAGGTTGTCGGAGGCGGATACTTGGGCTTCGGGGTCCAGGTTGTCGATGTATTTTTTGATCAGCCACACGTTGGTGCACATCGCCGAAATCGTCAGGCCCTTGATGAAGGTTTTGTCTTTGACGAAACGGGAAAGATCGTAGCCGAGCGAGAGCGTCCTCCATCTTACAAATGCACCATTGTACACAAATGGCGAAGCGAGGTTGGTACTGCGGTAAGCCGTGTAAAACTGCTCTGCTTCCACGCGGGTATCGTTCGCCGATCCGTCCGCTTTGACGCCGTCCAGCAGTACGCCGCCTTCACGTCCCACGAGCGATGGTTTTGACAAACCTTCGCGCAGGAAGTTGAGGTTGGAGTTGGAAAGGATTTTGTGACCCGCTTTAAAGTCGATCTGCGTGCCGATACGGATTCCCTTTACATTAAATGTGTTCACCCAGGCACCTACCCATTTTGGGATCGCGCTGCCGAAAGTGGTGAGGTTACCCTGCTGCGGCAAACCGCCCGATGTGATAATGCGGCCCTGCGCATCTCTTTTGTAATCAAATCCGCGCAAAGAAGCCAGCGGCTTGCCCACTTCATGGGAGACAATGCCAAAGAATTCGCCCGTGCCGACGTCAAACCGGGGCTGATTAGCTGCCAGCTCAATCACCTTGCTGATGTTATAGCTTCCATTGAAGCTTGTTTCCCAGGTAAATGCATCTGTGCGCGCAGGCACGATCGTCAGCAGGAATTCAACGCCCTGGTTACGCAGCTTACCCACATTCACCTTGGTCTGGCTGAACCCCGAGGTATTTGAAATATCCACGTTCAGGATTTCATCGACGGTATTTTTGCGGTAAACCGAAACGTCCAGGTTCAGGCGGCTGTCGAACGTTTTCATTTCCAGACCGATCTCCGTTTCCTTCACTTTAAGCGGACGCAAATTGGCATTCGGACTTACTGTTGAAGGTAAATTTCCCAAAGCAGTTCCATTAAATGGATTTGCATTGATCCCGTAATAAAGGTTGTTTGAATACGGATCAGTATCTCCTCCCACTTCCGCGTAAGCCGCGCGCAACTTTCCGTAGTTAAGCCAGGCCGGTGCATTTGCAAATGCCTGACTGAATACAAAACTTCCGCTCACAGAAGGGTATAAGTAGCTGTTTGATTCCGGGTTTAATGTTGAGAACCAGTCATTTCTGCCCGTTACGTTCACAAACAGGAAGTTTCTGTAAGAGAATTCAGCGGCACCGTAAATGGAGTTTACTTTCTTCTTGCTATATCCGTAGTTGGGGGTTTTCACCTGACCATTTGCGATCGTGTACAAATCGCGGACGTAGAAGTTGGTCACTGCCGTAGATACATTGTCACTAACCTGCAACATCTGGTTGCCGCCCAGGGTAATGTCGATACCAAAGTCCCCGAAAGTACGGTTGGCGCCGATGAGCACGTCCAGGTTCCGCTCACGGAACGTGGATACATCCTGGTAGTAATACCCATTAAACCCTGTGGTAACTGCACTGATCGAGCGTGTTCCGGTCGGGCGGTTGTAGTTGTAGGGGCGGGTGTAATAGTCCTGACCAATACGTCCCTGAACAAACAGCCAGCTTGTGAAATCATAGCGTACGGAGGTGTTTCCAAAAATCCGGTCGCGCTTTACATTCTCGAAACGATCGTAAGCCACCCAATAAGGATTGTTACGATTGGTAAAACGTGCAAGTGGCATTTCATTTCCATTCTGGTCCTTCCTGTTTTTGAGCCAATCCGTATCAATGCTGGTTGCGAGGGTATAAATTGTCGTATTCGCATTCATATCCTGGATACCAATCTGAGGCGGATTTTTGTTGTATTCGTTTGAATAATTGGCATTTACCTGCGCAGACAGTTTTTTGGAGAACTTATAGTTCAGGCCAAGATTGAAAATGCGCTTGTGGTAATCCGAATTCGGCATGATCGCATTCGCGTCGGTATTGGCAAATGACAGCCTGAAATTTCCCTTCTCATTTCCGCCTGACAACGCAATGGAATTGGTAAAGCTGGTGCCGGTGCGGTAGAAGTTTTTAATGCGGTCTTTGTGTGCAATGTAAGGCTGGGTGCTACCGTCAAACTGGGGAGTCGGTTTGCCGTCTAGTTTTTCACCAAATGCAAAAACACCCGAGCTTTGTGCCTCAGCTGTGTTCGTTGGGCGTTTTCCAAATTCTCCCTGACCATATTCGTATTGGAAATCGGTATAATCCAGTGCTTGCTGCGCCTGGAAGTTGGAATTAAGTTCTACACCGATGCCAGTTGTCCTGCTGCCGCTTTTGGTCGTGATGATAATAGCGCCGTCTTTCGCACGGAAACCATACAACGCAGCAGCTGCCGCACCTTTGAGCACCGTCATCGACTCGATATCATCCTGGTTAATACTTTGCAGACCGTCACCCGCATCAGACGAGCCGCCGGTAGGGTTACCTGTTCCATTTCCATTTGATCCACCCGCAGAAACGCTGCTGTTGTTGATCGGAACGCCATTTACAATGATCAGGGGCGAGTTATTGCCGCCAAATGAAGACTGTCCGCGAATACGGATCTTGGTAGAACCACCGGGTCCGCTCGCAGGCGGCGTTACATTCAAGCCAGCTACTTTTCCCTGTAAACTGTTTCCCAGATTGGTTGTACGGTTCGTTGTAAGTTCTTCTGTGTCAATGGTAGCTGTGGAGTAACCTAGCTTTTTTGCATCTCTTTTGATACCCAATGCAGTAACTACGACCATTTCCAGGTTGCGCACGTCGGGCTGCAAGGTAACGTTATATACAGACTGGCTTCCCAGCGCAACTTCCTGCGGCGTGTAGCCTACGTAGGAAAAAGTGAGCATGCCGCCTGCGTCGGGCACATTGAGCTGGTAGGTACCTTCGGTGTTTGTTGCGGTACCCGCTTTTGAACCTTTGAGCACAATGCTGACACCCGGCAGCGGCTGGCCTTTTTCGTCTGACACTGTTCCGCTGATTGTCCTGTCAATTCCCTGAGGAAGCTGGCGGAGGATCATGCCGCTGGTCGGCTCTGCGGTATTTTTAACCAGCACAACCTGCTTCCCTTCAATTTTGTAGCCCACATTCAAAGGCCTTAAAAGTTCGTCCAGCACGTCAGAAAGCGGCTTTTCGACGACGTTGATCGTGACTTTCTGCTGTGGCCTGATCAGGGAGGAATTGTAGGTGAATTTGACTTGCGTCAGTTTGTTCAGCCTGCTTAACACCGTTTTAATCTCCTGATTGTTCATCTGCAGTGTAATGCGCTGGTTCAGGATATCTTGTGCTCCGGCGGCAATTGCGGAAGCGCCAAAGATAAAGGCAATTAATAGTTGGTAAAATGATATTCTGAAAAGCCTGTAAATTTGCCAGGACGTGCGTCGACGTTTTTTCATACAGATAATTGTTTGTTAAAAATTGAAGATGTAAAACTGTGTTTAGTTACAGCCCCTGGCGGTGATCACCAGCTGACCGTCAACTATATCGTAGCTTGCCCCGATTGCCTGGCAGATCGCATTCATTCTTTGTTTCAGATTCTCATCGTCGAACTGCGCATTGATCCTGCATTTGGATAGCAGTTCCTTATCGTAGCGGATAGCGATTCCATACAGCTTTTCAAGAGATACCAGTACGTCGGTTACCGGTTTGTCGTCGAAAAGCTGCGCCCTGTCTGCTATGGATTCCACGAGCATTGCACGCTGACTTACCGCGCCACGTTCAAGCCGGCTTTCTTTGCGGATATATACCACCTGCTGATTGGGCGTCAGGATCACGCCGGGTATTTTAGCATCGGGTTTTGTGCTGGCTTTTTCGTATTCTTTTTTCGCGAAAACGCTGACTTTACCCGTCTTTACAGCGATCAGTTCCGTTTTGTCCTGGTCAAATGCCTTGATCCGGAAGCTCGTTCCAAGTACCCGCGTCACAGTTTCCCCGGTATATACCACAAAAGGTTGCTGCTCATTGCGGCTCACATCGAAGAACGCTTCTCCACGGAGTGAAACGCGCCGCTCGCTTCCATTAAATACGGCAGGGTAGGTGATCGAGCTGCCTTTGGACAAGGTTACCACCGTATTGTCACTGAGCAGCACCGTCATGACCTCCCGGTCATTGTTGGAACTGACCTGCATTAAAGGTGCAGGTATAGCTGGCATTTTCTGTGCTGTCTCCACATTTTTGGGTAAATGCCGGGCGTTGTAATACGCAAGACTCAGACCTGAAATCAGGACAAATGCGGCCGCTACCCGCCAGATGGCGGGCAGGTATATACGCCAGGTGTTGGTATCCCGCCGTTCAGCTGCCAGTCTGACAATCTCACTGATCTCCTGCCGCATCATTTCGCTGGTAAGCTGGTCACTGTACATTCCCTGTACCGAAGTCACCAGTTCCTTTGCGAGATTAACCGTCTGCAACCTGTCCGGATTCTCCCGGATCCATTGCGACCAAAAACAATGGAGCTCCGGCGTAGGATCAATGACCCAGCGGCGGAACATTTCATCAGTTGCCAGTTCTTCCACTGAGTGGGTCCTGTAATTGATCATAGCTTAAAGATTTGCGGAAAAGCCGGTTTTGCTTTGGTCTTTAAACACTATGTCAGAATATCGTCAGGTTATAACCAAAAAAATCAAAATATTTTTGAAATAATGATAATGCATCGAAATGTGCGGCTAGACAATCCGGGTTGATGCGCTCTGCAATGCGGATGTGTCAGGAAGCTACGAAGCTGATGATCAGCAGCCAGAAGAATTCGGCCGGAACCCAGAACTGCTTGATCTCTTTCAGGGTACGGTAAAGCAGGTTGGCCACGCTTTGTCTGCCCAGCCCCATGATATTGGCAATTTCTTCGTTGCTCAGGTTCTGGTAGAAGCGGAGGTAGATGATCTCCTGCTGTCTTTTTGATAGCAGCGAAATGATCTGTTTCAAGCGACCTTGCTGGTGGCGAAGGTTTTCGTTGTCAATAATATTTGCTTCAATTGAAGGATCGGTATCATCCTCATCAAAGAATGCAGGTTCGGGCTCGTGAAATTTTTTAAGTTTCAGCGTTTCCTTGATCAGCCTGTGCCTTAATGCTTTGAGCAGGTAGGATTTCACGAATGCAGTCTCGCTGAGGAAGGTACGACGTTCCCACAGATCGAGGTAAAGTTCCTGGATCGCATCGCGTATCAGATCGGGGTCGCAGGAGAACCGGGTAGCATAGTTGTACAGCGCGCGGTAATGGATCTGTGCGAGCAGTCCCATTGCGTCGGGATCGCCGGCTTTAAACCGCTTCCAGAGCTGCACATCCAGTTCGATGGGGTCGTATGAAATCTCTTCTTTGCGCAAATGACAGACGATGGTTTGTTTAATTTATTCAAAGAATTGTGCTACTCAAAACGGACGGACTTATAAATCTCCTATTGCCGCGGCTGTGTGATGTATGCTAAAATTGTATTGAAAAATCCGCAGGACCGGAGTGGAAAGTTGGTCCTGCGGATGAAGTATCGGATTACCTCACAACTTTCAGCTTGCCTTGCATGAGCGTGTAATGCCCTGGGAATGTGCAGACATACTGGTAAGTGCCGGTTTGTTTTGGAGCAACGAAATAAATGGACTCTGATTTCTCAGGCTCTACGATATTACTGTGAAAAAGTACATCGCTGGTGCGGGGTACATAGTTCATTTCAGAACCTTTCAGGCCGAGGTTCAAACCCGCTTCACCCACTGCATTGGCAGTGCCTGGCTTGGTGATAACCAGGTTATGCAGCATATCGTCATTGTTATTGAAGACGATCCTGATTTTGGAACCGGCTTTTACCTGTATTTCCGAGATATCGAACTTCAAACCAGGGACAGTACCGATCGTAATGGTTTGGTCCGGCCCGCTCGTCCAGCTCGCTGGCATCTCAGTGACTCTCTTCGCCGAAGGAGCTGTGCTGGCAGCAGTTTCCGACGCAGCTGCTGCGTGTGCGCTGTGATCCACAGCAGCCGCTTTCACAGTGGTTGTAAACTGGCTGGCCGCCACAGGGTTGCCTGATGCGATCTCGTTGAGCGTGTAGTAGCCGGTTGTATGCAGCAGTGAGTTCCCTTCCGCCGACTTGATTCCCTCCGCCTTGATCTCGTGGATATAACCCTTTCTGAGGATAGCAGGGTCTACCACCAGCCGCACGTGCAGGCCGTCTTCTGCCACAACAATCCCTTTCAAAGGTACTTCCTGTGTATTCACGATCGGGCTGCCGTAAGTAGAGTGGTATTTGTAAGTGAAGCTGCTCAGTTTGTAAGCATCCTGGCTGGCAGCAGCCGCTTTGTCTATCGGGCTCGTGAATGTAATCTCGAATCCGTCTGGCATTGAACGAACTGTTTTCATTTCAAAAGGCATTTTACCTGTCCAAACCAGTCGCTGGATACCGAAGTTAGACTTACCAGTCGCAGACCAGCCGCGGCTCGTTTGTCCTACAAACAATGAACCGTCCAGTCCCCATTCCAGGCGCAGGATACCTGACATAAAACCTTCGCGGAAAGGGAAAACGGTACCTTGCCAAACGCCATTTACCTTTTCAAGATCCACGCGGGTAATGATACTGTGGCCCTGGTCACCTACGAACATCTGTCCTGTGAACGGACCGAAGCCGCCATTTGTAACATCTTCTTTGAAGTCCGAAGTAGAGATACCCAGGATTGTGTGCGGGAACCACACTGCGGGCGGCTTGATACCCGGTACTTTCTTGGCTACGTCATAAAGCGGCTCGCCTGTATTAGGGATATCGCTTGCGCTCAGCTTCACGGGAGAGCCTTCTTCCTTGCTCCATTTCAATCCGGCCGGGTTACCTGCGAAATTACCTTTTTCCAGATGCGTCATTCTTCCGGAACCTACCCAGTCGCCCTGGTTTTCGGTATAGAAGATATCACCCTTGTAAGATCCGAAGCCGGAAGGAGAGCGTAGACCGGTAGCGTAGGGGGTAAGCTTTCCGTCTTCGCCCAATTTCAGCATCCAGCCGCGCCATTTGGATTGGCTGGCGCCACGACCTACCCAGTCGAGGTTGAGTGTGACCAGCAACTCGCCGTTGGGCATTGCCACGGGACCATAGGAGTACTGGTGATAGTTGCCCGAAAGCGGCCATTTTGCAAATGAATCGTACACATCGGCGACGCCGTCGTTGTTGGTATCTGCAAGCCTGGTTACCTCGCCGCGTTGCGAGATCAGGAAATCCTTGCCGCGGTACAAAAGTCCTAGCGGCTCGTGCAAGCCGGCTGCAAACCTGTTGAAGGAAGGCTTACCGTCACCTTTCAGGTATGGATTGCCGATCAGCCACACTTCTCCGCGGCGCGTTGACGTAGCGAGCCGCCCGTCGGGCAGTACCGCCATTCCGCCCACTTCCATCTGGATATTCTCAGGAATGGGGATCGTGATGATCCGGTAAAAATCGTCCTCTTTATTCTGTTTGGACTGAGAATAGCCGGTAATGCAGCCGAAGGAGATCAGGGTTGTTAAAAGTATATTTTTCATTTAAAAAGGATGCAGTTCAAAAGATTTTACCAAAACATGGAATAGCTGGTGGTACCCGAAACAGGAAGGATCAGTTCCTGCACTTCTCCCGCCGGTCTGATCGTCGGCTTGTATTTTTTGTCAAGCTGAACATAAAAGCGGTCGTCGATCTGGTATAAACCTTTTTCGACTTCAATGATCTGCTTACCGGACGCTACCAACGCGAACAGTGGCGAGGCTGCATTGCCCTGAACCTGAAAAGTGCGGGAAAGGGAATTGCCGGCAGAAACAAGCTGATCCGATACAGTTGCCGCACCAAGCGCATACCTGAAAACAGGATAACCCTGCGCATTGATGTTGTAACCCAGGTAGTTGATGTTGGAAGAATCAGGCCAGGCTGCCTTGCTGTTTTCGAGCGAAGCCAGACTGCTGCGTCCGGATACATGCACTTTAAGACCTGCTGGAAAAAGCAGCTGCGGCTCGCCGCGTTCGTACCACATTTCGGTAACATCAGCAAACTGTCCGCGCCACGCCTGGATCAATGCGCCGCGGTTAAGGTCCACGGTGTAGTTCCATCCGTCGGGGCTGCCGACCGAGATGCAGTGCGTACGCTTCATTTTCTCTCCATCAATCTGAATGAAAGAACGAACCATTTCGGGCCGCATATCAGGTGTTACGCTGATGTAAGGTTTTGGCTCAGGCTCGGGAAGCGACGATAATGTGTGCAGATCGTAGGGTCTGATGCCTGCTTTTTCAACTCTCAGCCCGAGTGCAGGCTGTCTCCACGGAAAGCGCGAGTAATGGAGTTTAAATTTGTGTTTTCCCTGTGTGAGGTTTGCGGTACCCTGGTGCGATTCCTGAGAAGTGGCTTCTCCGCTGGTGAGCACGCTTTTTCCGTCGATCTCCATATCGAGCATCGGTCCGGAGTAAATGCTGGTAAAGATATAGTCACCTGCCTCGTTCACTTCCATATCACCCTCATAAACCAGGTGGAACTCGCGCATTCCATTCGTCACTTCCTGGGTAAGTACGCCGGAGGTACCTTCGTGGTCCAGCTTGCTGTATTCTTTGCTGTCCCATTTGTCTGAATATACTTTATAGTTCAGACTAGTCAAAGTCAGCGGCTTGCGGCTTGCGAGCAGCTGGTAGCCAACATTCCGGAATGCAATCGTGCCTTTTGTCACTTCCATCGCAATGGACTGACCTTCGGCAGGCGACTTCGAACTCGGTAGGTAGATCGTTTCCAAAACAGTGACTCCATTCAGCGAAAGTGAATTCAGCCTTGCAGAGCCAGCCAGGTTGGGAACCGATGCATCATAAGCCAGCTCGATCGTCTGCCATAAACCCGGTGCTTTTGCTGCATTTTGAGTTGGAAACTGACCTACATAACCCGAGGTCTGCGTTCCCTGTCCTTTTTGCTTGCTGCTATCTGACAGGCGCACTTTCTGGCCGCCGGGCAGGATCAGGTTCCCTTCTGCGCCTGGGGACAGATTGAATTCTGCGTAGAAGCGAAGATCGTTTGCTTTCAGTTTTGTCACGATCGGCTTGCCCGGACTGCCGACCAGGATTCCTTCGCCTGACTGGGTCTTGATCTTGGCCGAACCGGCCGGGTGAATGGCAATGTTCCCCTGAACTGTCCAGTTGGGGCTGCCGGATTCAAATGCACTGAGGTCTTTGAGAGGCAGGGGAGTGTAGTTCCCTTTTGTACCCTGGCCCAAGACAAGTGCCGGGCAAGCGAGTAAAAGGAGAGAGACTTTCCGGAAAAAATGAAGCATCGGCTCTATTAAGTGTATTGTTTACAATTAAAAAGCGAAGTTCGCAAATTTTTCTTCTATTATACCCGGAAGTATTAGGATTTATTTTAAGAAAGTTAGACAAAAAACCAGCTATGGTAGCTAAGGCCATAGCTGGTGGCAATAGCCAATATTTTTATGACATCAAAGGTCTTTGGGTGTTTTACTGCAGCTACAGCTACCAGCGCAGGTAGCATAGTACCCCGAGTTACAGGTTATACTACAGCAAGAGTTAGAACAGGAAATAGTCCCGGTTCCACCTGAGGTCGGGCAATCAGGTACCAAATTTGGACCTTCTTTCAAAGCGCTATGTTGGCCGTATACCGCAATGCCGATCGCAGGCACTGCAGATGCCGATAAAAAGTTTTTTGGTAATTTCTCTAAGACACTGCTCAATTGCTGTGCGTTAACTATAAACTCCTGTCTTTTGCCGCTCATTGGGTCGTTAACAATCAGCGCGTACTTTAAAAATAGCACTTCGTATTGTCCGGATTGGAGATTTACTTTCTCCCAATTTTCATCCTCAAAATAGATTTTTACTGATTGGGGAAGGAGGTCGGAGTTGGAAAGGGTCAGTTGCAGCATGTGCTGGCCATTCTCACTACCCTTTGCGACAGATACCTGAGCAACTTTCGAGTAAAATCCGTCAGTTTGATCGGCCAAATTAGTGGCATCCTCGATGAATGATGGTTTTCCAGGCTCGTCAGATTTCCTTTCGCATGCAAGAAAGATCGCGAACGCTGCTAAAATTAGAAAGGCGGATAAATGCGTGATTTTCATCATAATAGTATGTTTTGTCAAGATTAGTAATTTGACAAAACTAGTTGCTTTACCAACGCTCGTAAATACCCACATCAGGGGGATTTTTCAACCTCTTTGGCGTAGGTGATTGCGAATTGCAGCAGGGTAATGCGGCTATCGTGCGACTGGCGGATCTTGCGGATGATATTTTTCCGGTGCGTTTTGAGCGTTTCCCTGGAAATAAAAAGTTTTTCGGCGATCTGGGCAGATGGATAGCCACTCGCAATAAAATGGAGAATTTGGATTTCCTGCTTTGTAAACATTGCTAACCGTTTCTTAAATCTTTTTTCGATTGACCTTGATACGCGTATTCTGGCGTGAGGTAACGGTGAGCGTGACAAAAAAGCAATTGGCTTTTTTCGGGTAAATGTTTAATTATATTAAAAACGTGGTAGTGAATGTTAGCTTGTTCAGACAAGTTAATGCCTGCTTAACAAAACCAACATTCCGGATTTTATTTGCCACGTCAGCTAATGCAGTGAGACTTCGTCAATGTATGAAAAAAACTTTTTACCAAATCAAATATAAAACAGCAATTTGGAAAGTTTGAATATCACTTGTACCGCAAACAACTCATAGTTAGAGTACTAGCCTTCCTTTTTTACTAATGCCAATTTGCCAGATTAATAGGCTTCGATTCCCGTTTTCATGGGCAAGCGCGATCCTGCAACAGGGCCGGCCAGTATGTGGTCGACTTTAACGGAGCGCTTTCGGCTGCTTTCTGACAATATCATTTTCCTGCAACACCGTCCCGGTCAGCCCTATTTGTTTATAGTATGTTAATAAATACTTAACATCAAAAATTCTGCAAAGTCTGACTTTTGCATTTCAAAATAACTGTTTAAACAAAAGCTTTTCTCTAATCCATAACACCCAAATCGTTTGTCAAATGATTGAAAACTTTTACTCCCACCTGCGGCTGAAGTTATTCAGGCGAAGTAGGCAAGCCGGCTTTCTGCTTGCCTGCATGATGTTCTCGCATATTGCTATGTCACAGACGGCTGTGACTGGGACAGTAACTGCCAGTGAAGATAATGCGCCCATTCCCGGTGTCAGTATCATCGTGAAAGGCACTACCAACGGGACAATTACAGATTCCGAAGGAAAGTACAGAATCGAAGTGCGCGACAATGCGTCGGTGCTCACTTTTTCATTCCTCGGCTTTGCTACCCAGGAAGTTAACCTGAATGGACGGAGTACCGTGGATGTGACTTTGGGTACCGACCTGAGGCAGCTCAGCGAAGTTGTTGTAACTGCATTGGGTATCAAGAAAGACGTAAAACGCATTGGTGTTGCTATCCAGACAGTGGATGGAAATTCGGTGGTGAAAGCGCGTGAACCGAATGCGATCAATGCACTTGCGGGTAAAGTAGCGGGATTGACGGTAGGTATCCAGTCGGAGCTGCTGCGCAAGCCAAATATCCAGCTACGCGGTAATTCTGATGTGCTTTTCGTAGTCGACGGGGTACCTGTGAACTCCGATACCTGGAACGTGAGTCCGGATGATATTGATACTTACTCGGTTTTAAAGGGCGCTTCTGCCTCGGCACTCTACGGTTTTCGCGGAAAGAATGGCGCAATCCTGATCACCACCAAGCGGGGCTCGAAAGACAAGCGCGGGTTTTCGGTTGATTTCAATTCATCGACTATGATGGACAATGGTTTTTATGCAATCCCGAAAGTACAGGACTTGTACGGCCCGGGTGACCACGGCCGGTATGCATTCGGAGACGGAAAAGGCGGCGGTTTGAACGATGGTGACTACGATGGAGGCTGGGGCCCGAAGTTTGAAGGTCAGCTGATCCCGCAGTATGACAGTCCGGTGGACCCGGTTACGGGCAAGCGGCAGGGTACTCCCTGGGTAGCGCGCGGGAAAGACAACCTGAAACGCTTCCTGCAACCTGGTTTGCTTTCTACCAATAACATTTCGGTGTCTGCTTCCGGTGAAAAGTACAACCTGCGTTTTTCAACTTCGCATACACACCAGAAAGGGATTGTGCCTAATACGAAGCTGAATATCACCAACTTCAACATGGTGGCGGATTATAATTTTTCCAAAAAGCTGAAATTCAATTCCTCGTTGCAGTACAACCGCCAGTACACGCCCAACATTCCCGACGTGAACTACGGACCCAATTCGATCATTTACAACATTGTACTCTGGGCAGGGGCTGACTGGGATGTTGACCAGATGCGCAACTACTGGCAGCCTGGAAAAGAAGGTATACAGCAGATTTACGCGGAGTACCAGCGTTACAACAACCCTTATTTCATGAGCTACGAGTGGCTGAGAGGTCACCAGAAATCGGATATCATCGGACAAGCTGCCATGACATACCAGTTCACCGATTTCCTTGAAGCTACATTCCGCTCGCAAATCACTACCTGGAACCTGCTGCGCACAGAGAAAATGCCTTATTCGGCGGGCGCTTACGGACGTGATGAGCGCCGTGGTGATTACAGGGAAGACCGCCGTAACCTTTTTGAGAACAACACGGATATTCTCGTGAAATTTGATAAGGATATTTTACCAGGTCTGAATGCAAAAGTATGGGCTGGTGGTAACATCAGAAGCTTTGAGTACAACTCTGCTTATGGCACAACGAATTACCTTAACGTACCGGGTTTGTACAATTTCAGCAACTCCGCGAACCCGGTGAAAATTGAGAATTTCAATTCGGCGATGCGCGTGGCTTCGGCTTATTATTCTGCCGATTTTACCTACAAAGATTACTTCACGCTGTCAACTACGGGTAGAATGGACAAGCTGTCTACGCTGCCTTCGGGTAACAATACCTTCTTTTATCCCTCAGTTGCCGCTTCTACTGTGATATCGGATTATGTGCAGCTGCCTGAGGTGATCTCGTTCCTGAAACTGCGCGGTTCTTATGCGAATGTAAAAGACGGATTAAAGATGTCGACCATCGGCACAACAGCCAACAATGTCAACCCGCAGGAGTATGGCGATCAGTACAAATCACCTTATGACGGGCCTTCTTACCAGAATGCAGCAGTTTATTCTACGCCTTTTGCTTACAACAATACCCCGGCAGCGTATTTTACAGATCAGCTGAACAACCCGGCGCTGGTACCCAATACTTCTTCTCAAACCGAAGTGGGCCTGGACTTGCGTATCATGAACAATCGCCTGGGATTTGACGTGACTTACTTTACCTCCAACGAAGGTCCGCGGATTTTTGCATTGCCGATTTCAACTACGACCGGTTACAGTACGGCGCTGGTAAATGGTATCAAGACGAAGAAAACAGGTTGGGAAGCTTCTGTTACAGGATCTCCCGTGAAGACTGACGGCGGCTTCAACTGGGACGTTGTAGCCAATTATTCAACTTTCAAGGAAGTATTGACGGACATTTACCCTGGCCAGGATGCTTTGAACACATTCTTCCGCGTGGGTGACAGAATGGACAAGTACTATGGTCGCGCTTTCGCAAAAACTGCTGATGGACAGATTATTAATGACGATTCAGGTCGCCCGGTATATTCTCCTGTAAACCAGTTTTTGGGTTACGTGAACCCGAAGTTTGTATTGGGTATCAATAACAAATTCAACTACAAGAATGTCAATTTCAGCTTCCAGTTCGACGGGCGCTTTGGCGGTGTGATTTCCAACTACATTCAAAAGCAAACCTTCCGCGGCGGTCGCCACATTGAGCTGATACAAGGCCAGCTGGGTGCATCAAGGGAAACGGATTACCAGGCTTTCAAAAACAACACCGAGAACAAAACGTATGTAGGTCCGGGTGTGCAGGTTGAAGGCGGAACAGCATTGAATTTTGATGCTGACGGCAAGATCACGAACCTTTCGGAGCTGCGTTTCAAGCCAAATGCAACTGCACAAAACGTTCAGGATTGGGTAAGCCGCTATTACAACAGTGATGAAGGTAACCTGATGAGCCGCTCTTTCGGAATGCTGCGTGAGGTAGTAATTGGCTACACTTTACCACAAACCTGGCTGACCAGAAGCAAGTTCATCCGCAATGCATCAGTATCGCTCGTAGGACGTAACCTGCTTTATTTCGCGGAGAAAAAAGACCTCGATCTGAACCAGTTTGTAGCAGGCGGCAGCTCTGATCTGCAAACGCCTTCTGTACGCCGCTACGGTGTTAACGTAAGCTTGACTTTCTAAAATCCGACTGTTTAAACTGTCATTTGAAATATTCAGAACAATGAAATTGAACATAAAACTTCTGGGATTAAGCGCCGTTTTCGCATTCACGCTTTCGTCGTGCGAAAGGAGCTTTGAGGATCTGGAAAAAGATCCAAACCGGCCCGTAACTGCTCCCGCTTCCCTCGTTTTGAAGGGGATTGAAATGGATATGTATAATAAAATCGGTACGCCTTTCAGCGACGAAATGCGCTGGAACCAGTTTTACGCGATCAATTACAATTATTACGGAAACAATGAGTACCAATGGTCTTCCTTTGAAAACCATTATCCTACATTGAAGAATGTGATCAAAATGGAGGAGGAGGCCAAGCGCGCCGGTGCTGCCGACGTGAATGTTTACTCGGCATTGGGCAAGTTTTCCCGGGCGTTTTTCTTTGATCAGATGTCTGTACGCGCCGGTGATCTCCCAATGAGCGAGGCGCTGCTCGGACTTGAAAATGTAACTCCGAAATACGATTCTCAAAAGGAAATTTACATGCAGATCCTGACCTGGCTTGACCAGTCAAATGCAGAAATGACATCGCTGATCGCTGCCGGCGATACCAAAGTGACAGGGGATTTTTACCTGAACGAGGATCTTAAACAATGGCAGAAAGTGGTTAATAGCTTTCGTCTGCGCATTTTAATCCGTTTGAGTAAAAAAGAAAATGAGGCGGGAATGAATGTAAAATCGCAGTTTGCGGATATCATTTCAAATCCAGCCAAGTATCCTTTGATGGTAGGAATGGGAGATAACCTGGAATTTAAATTCAATACCTTCAATAAATATCCCTCTAATCCCGACAACTTCGGTTTTGATGCGACCCGCCAGAATATGGCACAAACCTACGTGGGACTGCTTACAGCACGCAAAGATCCGCGCGTGATGGTGACCACTGAGCCAGCAGGCGCCCAGTTGAAAGCCGGCAAGCAACCTTCGGACTTCTCTGCATTCATCGCAGCGAGTTCAGGCGAGGATCTTTCGGATATGTCCAATAAAGCGGGGAAAAACAATGGACCTGGCTTTGCTCCGGGTGAATATTCATTCCAGAGCCGGTCGCGCTATTATTCCAATTATACTGGCGAGAATGCATTCATTATCGGCTATCCTGAAATGTGCTTCAACATAGCGGAAGGTATCAACCGCGGCTGGGCAACCGGAAATGCCGAAGACTGGTACAAAAAAGGTATTCAGGCTTCACAGGAGTTTTATGGTGTGAAAACCGGCGCGCTGACGATGACTTACTCCAAAACCGGCGGCCGCGCAGCTTCGGATTTCGCGAACTATACGATCAACTTCAATTTTGATGAATACTACGCGCAACCACTCGTGAAGTATGCAGGCAACAATGTATCGGGCCTTGAACAGATCGTGACGCAGAAGTACCTCGCATTCTTCATGAATTCAGGCATGGAGGCTTATTTCAATTACCGCCGCACGGGTTTTCCGAAGTTTATGACGGGCGTTGGAACCGGTAACTCCGGCCGCATCGCAGTGCGCTGGCAATACCCGCTGTCGGAACGTACCACGAATGAGGCGAACTACAATGCTTCCGTTCAGAGCCAGTTTGCTGGTAAGGATGATATCAATCAGCAGATCTGGTTGTCGAAGTAGGAAAGCATTCCACGATGGTATTAAACAAAAAAGAGCGGCTTGCCGCTCTTTTTTGTTTGTCACAACTCAATGCGCTTCCAGCCAGTTGGCGCCTACGCCAATGCCTGTTTCTATTCGCACGCTCATCGGAATTGCATTGCGCATTAAGTCATCCACTTTTTCTTTCAGCAACGAGATTTCGTCCCTGTGGGCGTCGAAAACAAGTTCGTCATGCACTTGCAGGATCATCCGGGATTTCAGTTGCTCTTTTTGCATCCAGTCATGAATATTGATCATCGCCACTTTGATCATATCTGCCGCTGAGCCCTGAATAGGCGCATTGATAGCATTTCGTTCCGCGTAGCCGCGGTTGGTCTGGTTGCCTGAGATAATATCCGGCAGGTACCTTCTCCGGCCGAGGATCGTCTCCACGTATTTCTTCTCCCGTGCTTCATTCACCACGCGGTCCATGTAACCTTTTACAGCCGGAAATTCCTCGAAATAGGCACGGATGATCTCACTCGCTTCACCACGCGCGATACCAAGCCGCTGAGCGAGCCCAAATGCGGAAATACCGTAGATAATACCGAAGTTGACCATTTTCGATTTGCGTCGCATATCCGAGGTAACATCTTCCAGATCTACCTTGAACACCTTACTGGCTGTCGTCGAGTGAATATCGCGCCCCTGGTTGAAGGCTTCCGTCATACTCTCGTCCTGGCTGAATGCAGCCATAATCCGCAGCTCGATTTGCGAATAATCGGCAGAAAGAATCTGGAATTCCTCTGTATCAGGCACAAATGCCTTTCTTATCTCGCGCCCGCGTGGCGTTCGGATCGGTATATTTTGCAGGTTTGGATTGGTTGAACTCAATCTTCCGGTAGCGGCTACCGCCTGGTTGTACGAGGTGTGAATGCGGCCGCTTTTCTTGCTGACCAGCAGTGGCAATGCATCCACATAGGTCGATTTCAGCTTTTGAAGCTCGCGGTAGTCGAGGATCTTGCGCGCGATCATGTGGTTGTTTTCCAGGTCCGACAAGATATCCTCGCCGGTAGCATACTGGCCCGTTTTGGTCTTTTTGGGTTTTTCAATCAGTTTCATTTTTTCAAACAAAACCTCACCCAGCTGCTTCGGAGAGCTGATATTGAAAGATTGTCCGGCCGCTTCGTAGATTTCCGACTCCGTTGCGCGCAGGTCTGATTCCAGCACGGCAGACATTTCCCGCAATGCATTGATATCAAGCCGCACGCCGGTACTTTCCATGGAAGCGAGTACTTTCGTCAGCGGCATTTCAACTTCGTAATACAGCTTTGAAGCATTTACTTTCGGCAGCTCACGCGAAAAGATCTCGTTTAGCTGCAAGGTAATATCCGCATCTTCACCGGCATACTGGGTGATTTCAGGAATCGCGACATCGCGCATTGTTCCTTGTTTCACACCTTTTTTGCCTATCAGGGAAGTAATGGAAACGGGATCATAGTTGAGGTAAGATGCCGCCAGAATATCCATTCCGTGGCGTTTGTCGGGTTCAAGAATGTAATGGGCAAGCATCGTGTCGCTCAGTTTTCCTTTTACCTCTATTCCGTAATTTTTCAGGATCAGCAGATCATATTTAACATTCTGCCCGATCTTTTCAATGTTTTCATTTTCAAAAACGCCCCTGAAATACTCCACAATCTCCTGCGCCTGCGTGCGATCTGCTGGTACCGGCACGTAAAACGCTTCGCCGGCGAGATATGAAAATGACAAGCCAACCAGTTCTGCGTGGATCGTTTCGAGCGAAGTGGTTTCTGTGTCAAAACAGAATGCATCCTGCAGATTGAGGTAATAAGCCAAACTTTTCATGAGCTCCGGCGTGTCCACGGTGTGGTACCTGTGGAAAGTATTGTCAATCGTGCGCCTGGTTGTGGGTATTCGCAGGTCTTCGTAGGCTTGTTCCGGGGCATCGTCGTCAGCAATGCCTTCACTGATGATCGCGGGTTGCTTGCCTACTTCTTCTGTCGGGTTCCCAAACAGGTCTAGCTGGGCTTTCTGCGTTTTGGCAACCGGGCGGGTTACCTGTGTCGTTTGTATCGGGTGTCCGATTCCGAGTACGCGTTGTTTGAGGGTTTTAAACTCAAGTTCGTCAAACAGCTCCACGATCTGGTCTGCATTGGCAGGGCACACGGTTAGGTCTTCCGCGTCAAAAGGTACGGGCACTTTGATATCAATCGTGGCCAGCTGTTTGCTCAAAACAGCCTTATCGAAATTCTCGCGGATCTTCTCACCAAGTTTTCCTTTGATCTCATCTGCGTGCGTGATCAGGTTTTCAATGGTATCGTACTCAGAAATCAGTTTCTGGGCAGTCTTTTCACCTACACCCGGCACACCTGGAATGTTGTCTACTGCATCACCCATTAACCCCAGTATGTCGATCACCTGGTCAATGCGCTGGATCTGCCAGCGTTCCAGAATTTCGTTCACTCCGAGTACCTCCGCACTTTTACCCAGAAACGCGGGTTTGTAAATGTGAACATGTTCTTCCACCAGCTGACCGTAGTCTTTGTCGGGCGTCATCATGAAAACCTCAAAGCCTGCGAGGGAAGCTTCCTTGGCGATGGTACCAATGATATCATCGGCCTCGTAACCGTCCAGTTCGAGAATGGGTATACACATTGCTTTCAGGAGTCGCTTTACGAGCGGGATCGCCACGGTAATATCTTCGGGCTGCTCTTGCCGCTGGGCCTTATAAGCTTCGAACTGCACGTGGCGGAACGTAGGTGCTGCGGTATCGAATGCAACACCGATATGTGTGGGCTTCTCTTTTTGCAGTACTTCCAGCAGCGTATTGGTGAATCCAAAAACGGCACTGGTGTTTAAACCTTTCGATGTAATCCTCGGCGCTTTGATGAATGCAAAGTGTGCACGGTATATCAACGCCATCGCGTCGAGCAGAAAGAGTTTATGAACGGGTTTATCCATGAGGTAAGTCTTGTTACAAGACTCAAATATAACGTAAGTCGAACGACCGACAGGGATAACAAAGGTATTTTTGTAGCTTGCTGACTTAGAGGCTTGTACAGCTATGTTCTTTTTAAATGTTGTAATTGTCAGGTTAGTATTGAGTTTATTCTAAATACTAGAAGGATAATACATTTAAATACTATCAAATATTACAAAAGTATTAAATGTATTTTATGTTCAAATTTTCTAGTAAGTGGAATATTGTTAGACCATTTATTATGTAATGAATTTATTTAAAGTATGTAGTTTATAAGTAATCTAAAAAGTTAAGTAAGTTTTAAACATACAATACATTTCAAACATTTAATATTACACCTTGCAATGAGAATCATTTTACTCCTGTTAACTGTTATCGTTTTTTCATGTAATCAGAATAAGAAATTGGAAAGAAAAGCATATCAATGGCCGGCCGCAAAAGCGCCCGTAGCAGAGAAGAAAGACCATGAAACCGGAATGCATGGCGACAAAAGGAATGATGAATATTACTGGATGGCGGACTACTTCAGTAACGGTCCCGACAGCAATAAAGTAGTAGAATACCTCGAAGCGGAGAACGCATACGCTGACACGTTGATGGCGGGAACAAAGCAATTCCAGGAGGATTTGTTTTCGGAAATGAAGGGCAGGATTAAAGAGAAAGACGAATCTGTGCCCGTTTTTACAAATGGATATTGGTATTACACGAGGAGTGAGGAAGGGAAACAATATTTCAAATACTGCCGCAAGAAAGGCTCGCTGGAAGCTCCGGAGGAAATTCTCCTGGATGTAGACCAGCTCGCCGAGGGACATACCTACTATTCTGCGGATGGTTTCAGTGTAAGTCCGGACAACAAGCTGCTGGCTTATGGGGTTGACACAGTCTCGCGCCGGGAGTATACCATGTTTGTTAAAAATCTGGAAACAGGAAAGAATTTCACCGACGCCATTCCGCGTACCGATCCCGGCTATGAATGGGGAAATGATAATAAAACGCTTTTTTATACTTCAAAAAACGCGAAAACGCTGCTGAGCGAGAAGATCAAACGGCACACTTTGAGTACCGACGCGAAAAAGGATGTGGTTGTTTATGCTGAAAAGGACAAAAGCAACTACATAGGCGTGGGCAAAACCAAGTCGGAGAAATACATTGTGATTGGTTCGTCGGCTACCATGTCGTCGGAGTACCGCATTCTTGATGCGGACCAGCCTGAGGGTGAATTCCAGGTTTTTCAGCCGAGAATGAAGGATGTGTTGTACGAGATTGACCACCATGAAGACAAGTTTCTGATCGTTACCAATAAGGATGCATTGAATTTCCGCTTAATGGAAACGCCGGTTTCAAACACGGGCGTGGAGAACTGGAAGGAAGTAATCGGGAACAGAAATGATGTGCTGCTTGAAAATATTGAGGTTTTCAGGAATTTCCTGGTCGTAAGCGAGCGCAAAAATGGTTTGCTGCAGATCCGGGTTCGCGATCTGAGGAACAATTCAGAACATTACGTTGATTTTGGCGAGGCGGCTTACACTGCGCATCCTTCCGGAAATCCCGAGTACGATACTAAAAACCTGCGGTACACTTATACTTCGCTCACAACCCCGGGCTCTGTATACGATTACGATATGGAGTCGAAGAAAAAGGAGTTGAAGAAGCGCCAGGAAGTGGTGGGGGGATATAATCCCGAAGAGTATGTAACAGAAAGGTTATATGCCAATTCCCGCGACGGAGTACGCATTCCGATTTCCATTGTTTATAAAAAGAAGACGGGCAGGAGTCCGCAGACGCCGCTTTTACTCTACGCCTACGGGTCCTACGGATACAGTACCGATGCAAGTTTCAGCAGCACAAGATTGAGCCTCCTCGACAGGGGTTTCGTGTTCGCAATTGCGCATATCCGCGGTGGTCAGGAAATGGGTCGCCAGTGGTATGAAGACGGGAAAATGTTCAAAAAGAAGAATACATTCAACGATTTTATCGACTGTGCCGAGTACCTGATCGAGCAGAACTATACCTCTACGCGGCACTTATACGCAATGGGGGGAAGTGCGGGCGGACTGCTGATGGGCGCCGTCTCCAACCTGCGGCCTGATCTCTGGAACGGGATTATTGCGGTGGTACCGTTTGTAGATGTGGTTACAACCATGCTGGACGAAAGCATTCCGCTGACTACCAATGAATTTGATGAATGGGGTAACCCTAAGAATAAGGAATCTTACACGTACATGAAATCCTACTCGCCTTACGACAATGTGGCGAAAAAGGCTTATCCGAATATGCTGGTGATGACGGGCCTGCACGATAGTCAGGTACAATATTTCGAACCAGCCAAATGGGTAGCCCGCCTGCGGACGCACAAAACGGATAAAAATGTATTGATCCTGAAAACAAACATGGAAGCCGGCCACGGCGGAGCCTCAGGCCGCTTCGATTATCTCAAAGAAATCGCATTACAATACGCATTTATGTTCGCGCTGGAAGGGATTGAAAAGTAGGGGGCGGCGGTCGGCTGTCGGCAATCGGCAATCGGCAATTAGCTTCGAATCGCGTCAGCCAAGAAAAAGCCAAGCACCCAAAGGGTCGCCTGGCTCCTGAAAATCCCGTAGGGATATAATCTCGGTAGAAATGTACGGTTATCGCCCGATGTCAAATCCCGTAGGGATGTAATTTCGGTAAAACGTCGGTGTATCCAACGAATGCCAAATCCCGTAGGGATATAATCTCGGTAGAAATGTAAGGTTATCGCCCGATGTCAAATCCCGTAGGGATGTAATATCAATGGCCGGATCATAACGTTCGCGATGTTGTTTCATGCCTAACGGCATTTGCGTTATCGCTTGCATTTCGTTTCCACCGATATCATATTCCTACCGATGTTTCATGCCTACCGGCATTTGCGTTACCGCTTGCATTGCGTTTCCACCGATATCATATGCCTACCGATGTTTCATGCCTGACGGCATTTGCTTTATCGCTTGCATTTCGTTTCTACCGATGTTTCATGCCTGACGGCATTTGCGTTATCGCTTGCATTTCGTTTCTACCGATGTTTCATGCCTAACGGCATTTGCGTTATCGCTTGCATTCCTTTTCCACCGATATTATATGCCTACCGATGTTTCATGCCTGACGGCATTGGGATCTTGCCGATGGCTGACAGCCGATTGCCTTTACAATGCTCCGATCGCCTGTTCGATGTCCGCTTTTATGTCATCTATATGCTCGATTCCTACGGAGAGACGAAGCTGGGTGGGGTGTACACCTGCTTTGATCTGCTCTTCGGGTGAGAGCTGCGAATGCGTGGTCGACGCGGGGTGGATGATCAGCGTTTTTGCATCGCCTACGTTAGCCAGGTTGCTGATCAGTTTGAGGTTATCTACAAACTTCTCCGCCTGACTTTTCTCTCCTTTTAAAGCAAACGATAAAACACCTCCAAAACCTCTTGTCAGGTACTTTTTAGCTAGCGTGTTGTACTTGTTTCCTTCCAGGCCAATGTAGTTCACGCTTTCCACAGCAGGGTGCTGTTCCAGCCATTGTGCGAGTTTCAATGCATTCTCACCGATGCGTTCTACGCGCAGAGACAATGTTTCCAGACCTTGCAGGAACAGGAATGAGTTGAATGGAGAAAGTGAGGGACCCCAGTCGCGCAAACCTTCCACGCGTGCGCGGATGATGAATTGGATGTTACCGAACGGACCGCCTATTCCGAATACATCATTTAGCACCAATCCGTGATAGCTCGGAGAAGGTTCGGTAAACTGCGGGTATTTCCCATTGCCCCAGTTGTAGGTACCCGCGTCTACGATCACACCACCAATAGAAGTTCCATGGCCGCCGATCCATTTGGTAGCAGATTGTACCACTACGTGTGCTCCATGTTTGATAGGCTGGAAAATAGCCCCGGCAGCACCGAAAGTATTGTCCACGATCAATGGGAGATCATATTTGTTGGCCAATGCAGCAAAGGCCTCGAAATCGGGAACACTATAACTTGGGTTTCCTATTGTTTCGAGATAAATGAACTTGGTTTTATCATCAATGAGCTTTTCAAAGCTGCTAACATCGTCACCATCGGCGAATCTTGCTTCAACGCCGATATTCTTGAATGAATTTTTGAACTGGTTATAAGAACCGCCGTACAAAAAGGAAGTCGTAACGAAGTTGTCCCCAACAGTTGTAATATTATTAATGGCCAGAAACTGCGCTGAATGCCCGGATGCAGTAGCTAATGCGGCAACACCGCCTTCCAAAGCAGCAACCCTTTTCTCAAAAACATCATTGGTCGGATTCATGATCCGGGTATAGATGTTTCCGAATTCCTTTAATGCAAAAAGGTTTGCAGCGTGCTCGGCATTGTTGAAGACGTAGGATGTAGTCTGGTAAAGAGGTACCGCACGGGAGTTGGTTACAGGATCTGGTTCCTGGCCTGCGTGTAGCTGCAAGGTCTCAAATTTCATATTTTAATACGTTTTATGTGGATTAAACCCAAATGTATTAAAATAACGATAGAACTATACTGATTTGGTAGTCTTTTGTTTGCCGGATAATAAATTGGATATTTCCGCTTCAAATTACCCCGCGCTGTTCCAGCTGGCTTATCAGGTTATCAATCACAGATTGGAGGATCTTTAATATTTGAAGATCAGCGACGTAGCCGTGTTCGATTTTGCCTTTGATGTTGGGAATGGCAGCTGCGGAGTGATCGTTCCGCAAAGTGCCGAGCGCGGTCAATGTGAGAAGGAGGGAAGCGAGCGCATTTTCTCCGCCTGTATTCAATGGAGAGGCGCTGATCGCAGCCACCGGTTTGTCATTGAATTCACCTGTGGCGACCGTCCAGTCTAATGCATTCTTCAAAGTTCCGGGCAGCCCGAATGCATATTCAGGAGTGGAGAATATAATTGCATCAGCTTGTGAGATCGCAGACTTGAAGCTGGCGACAGCCTCATTGTCTTCCAGCCCCGGACTAAAATGCGGAATCCGGTCCAGGCCCTGGAAGATAGTAAGTGCCGCATTTGCAGGCAGCAATGTTTTGCAGGTATTCAGGATGATCGTGTTTGTTGAATCGGTGCGCAGGCTTCCTGAAATCCCGAGAATTCGTATTTGTTCCATCGGTACAATGTAGCATATTTCAGGATGGGTAGCTATCCCGGAACAATCTTCACTTCGCCATGACATTATAGAAGTTGTAGTCTGTCATCGGCGCATCAGTGAAGCCAAGGTTCCGGCCCATTGTCACGATTTGTCCGCGGTGGTAGGTGCTATGGTTCATGCATTGCATGATATACTCAAATTTTGGAAAGTTGCATTCGAACCACGGATTGACAACCAACGTTTCTTCTGCCAGTTCGCCGGGTGAGAGCGTTTCAACGTACTCTGCAAGCTCCTGAGATTGCGCCATAACGAAGGAAAAAGTCTCGTCCAGGTCTCCATCAAAATCCTGGCCGCTGTAATCAGCGTCCGGATTGATCACCGACAGCCAGTAACGCTGTGTTTCCACAATATGAATAAGTGTTTCGCGGATCGTCGGAAAGCTTGAAAGTGTCTCTCTTTCAACAACTTCACCAGGTTTTGTCTTTAACCAGTTGATCAATGTACAGTTTGCCCAGTGGTTGTAATCCGCGTAGTTCTGCATCAGATAAGCCAGGCTGGATTCAATTGCGGGAGTTGCAGTGAGTTGTGACATTTTAGCTGTTGTTTTGGTTTATGACAAAATAAAATCAGTCAGATGACAACAGTATGTCAGCAGCTTCTCAGTCAATCCAGATTTTCTGAAATCTTTGTTATAAGGCCTCTGATCGTGTTTTTTAAAGATACTGGTTCCATAATCCGGGCGTTTGGAGCGATCATCAGGTACCATCTGGCAAAGCCTTCCAGCGACGCGGTAAGGAAGCTCATTTCGATTTCATCATCCTTGATTGTTTCGGAGACAAATCCGTAGTACGCGCGCTGTTCACGAACGTACCTGGCGATTCTTTTGTCCATTCTGATCCGCACAAGCCGGAGGTCAGCGTGGTTGTAGGTTTCTTCAAGGAAATCTTTTAATGGCGCGTGCTTGTGTTCAAAGGACCGTTCGGTCAGCTCGCAGCTCAGAATGCGATCAGAGCGGAAGTTGCGGTAATCGCTGCGCAGGTGGCAGTAGGCGATCGTGTACCAGTAGCTGTTTTCGTGGTAAACGCCGACGGGTTCCACGATCCTTTCCATCGGGTCGTCGCTGTTGATCGCATTGTAGTTGATTCTGGCGATCTTCTTTTCCGAGATACTTTTTAATAGTACGTCGAGTGTGTTGCTGTTGGGTTTGTGGAACGCGTGGTGGCTTTTCCGGACTTCAATGTGGTTTTCAAGGTTTTCGACCATTGATTTGTCACTGCTCCGCAGCACAGCTTTTACTTTAAACATCGCCGACTGATACTGTGATTGTGTCGAAAAATCGGTGAACTTCTCCATCAGCTTCTCGGCCGTAATGAACGTCCGCGCCTCTTCCTTGGTAAACATAACGGGAGGCAGGCGATAACCGTCCATAATGGAATAGCCAACACCTGCCTCACCTATGATTGGTACACCTGCTTCCGCAAGCGAATTAATATCCCGGTAAACTGTTCTCAGGCTAATCTCAAAACGCTCTGCCAAATCCTGCGCTTTGACGATTTTGCGGGATTGAAGCTGTATCAAAATGGCAGTAATGCGGTCAAAGCGGTTCATTTGCGTCGGGTAAGAAGAGATCAGACGCAAATATGCTTAAACTACTGCTTCCCTCAAATTAATGCTTCTGAAATCACCTCGAATGAACGCAGCCTGTTTTCAGCACTGCCCGCTCTTGCAGAAATAATGATTTCATCTACTATAAAGAAAATGGAGTGTACTTCGAGAAAGTAGGGCAGTTACAATGCTTCTTTGAGGGCACGTTTCCAGTAGGTCGAGCGCCCAAGTAGCGGAAACCCAATGTAGCTGCGAATTTCAAGCAAATCATTTTTCAGGCGAAGAATGCAGTTATAGGTTTTGCCACTTTGGGGATCGTACATTTTCCCGTTGTCCCAAATACCGTCACTATACACAAACCCTTGCAGCAAATTCACATTATGTAGTTCACGGGAACGCAGATTAGTTTCTCTGTTCTGTACATCTTTCCGGGAAGTGGTACCATCTGCTTCAAAAAGATCAACCGACCACACCAGCTTGCCGAAATATGTCTGACCCGTTTTGTAGATTTCAATCCGGCTGTCCTTTTCCTCGCTAATCCAATCCCCCAAGATCCTATCAGCAGTGCTAACCTGCGCTTTTGATAGGATGGAAACAAAGAAGAAAAATATGGTAAAAATGATTTTGTACATCTAATAAACAATTATGATCATGGCTGAAATTGAGAAAGCAATCTTTAAAATATTCAAAAACTATGAGGTGGGCGTAAACACTATTTTTTAACTGTGACTAAAATAACCTCGCTAAAATGCATCTGAGAGCAATATT
>NZ_JBHYGF010000444.1:0-3155 GCF_051859145.1 Dyadobacter sp. | reverse complement strand
ATCGTTAAGGTCTTAACAAAATTTTGGGATTTGTCGACGATACTGAAACTGAGGGAGATCGCAAGGAGATATGGTAGCAGCCAGCCGGAGTTAAAAGCTATGGTTTGGTTCAATGGGACTGCAATGCTCAATGGTGTATGTAAAGTGTTTGTTAGTGTACATGAAAACCGTGGTTAAAGTGAAATATGGCAAACATCTTATTATCTGAGATTCTAGCGTCTGGAATGCGAATTAGGTACGGTTAAAAGCTTCTGCTACACCTTAAATCGTACTTATGTAGCTATGGGAAGCTCGTAGTGCTTGGGAGAACTTACTCTTATCAGGCGTGCAGGTAACACATACGAAAAACAAGATTATTGCTACTATAGCGACCATAACTTCGGTAAAGACCTGCAGCTTAAAGGTTCTTTCCTTTTTCCTGACAATCATATTAAAGGCCAAATGAACTGATTCGTAAATACTCGTTGTATAAAGCCCGTCGTAAACTTATTCAGCTTTTCGGTTCCTATAAAAATTCAGCATGCTAATATAATAAAATCTCGATCTATAAAGCTAGCTTCAAAATTCCTACAATCAGCCGCTTTCATTGACACATAGCACCCCGTTGAGGTCTCGGATGGAAAATTTGCGTAGTTATAATATGGTTAAATAGAATAGATTTTTTACGCAGCCAACAACAAATGGGGAAGGACATGGCGTCAAAATGAAGATGGCGAGTATGACGATTGCTGGCGGATACTTAGCAGTCTGCTGATCTGCTCAATTGCAAACAAATGTCTTGTTAAAGACGCGAATGTCCGGGTACAGGTGGCTTTGATTACATTTGTTTTATTTGACCGTAAATAAATATTTCTTATGAATACTATGACTACTGTTTCGGAAGTATTAAATGACCTAAAATTAAAAGGTTATACTGTAGACTTTAATCTGGACGATAACTGCCTGATCTGCCATTCAAATTCGTTGAAAATACACCCGCAGGACTTTGTGGTTGATAAGCATTACCGCTTTGAAGGAATGTCTGACCCAAGTGATGAGGCTATTGTATATGCGATCTCTTCTCCAAAACACAATATAAAAGGTACTTTGGTGAACGGATATGGTATATCAAGTGATAATTTGACGGATGATCTCATCAAAGCACTGAACGAAACGCCGCCGGTTAAGCATCTGGAGCAGCTGCCAGATTCAGCCCCAAGTAAGTCGAACGAAGCTACTCCGTTAAGGCCGGAAGGCGAGCGGGAACTGGACGCTCCGATGGTAACGATGGACCTGAATTTGTTGAAAGCCCAGATCAAACAAGAGGATTCTTACAAGAACGGCGACCGTAATGCCATAACTATTTTTAAGACCGAAAGTATGCGCATGGTTTTGATCGCGCTACATAAAGGTGCAGAAATGAAAACCCATACTGCACCGGGGATTATCAGTGTGCAGGTCCTTGAAGGACATATCACCTTTTCTACGGCGCAAAAAACAACAGATCGTAGTGCAGGCCAGATGCTTGCACTTCATGCAGGAATTGCACACAAGGTTCTTGCCAGTGAAGAATCCTTATTTTTGTTGACAATATCTTTAAGGGTTGAAAAGAATTAAAGCATTGATCCTCAAATTAATCGCACATTCGATTCCGGTGATATAGCCGGAATCTGGATCTGGCAAAAAATTTAACAAGTGATCCAAATTTTTATGGACTTCCTAGACGTTTCAGAGCAATTCAATTGATGTAATGTTGGTGTATCGCGGGAGCGCCGGGTAACATATCCGTAGCGATAGCACCTGGTTCTTTCCTCATGTATAGTTTAACCACTCAATGGGTATAAGCACAGCCCGGGGCAAAGAGACATTTAAATAAAAGAGTAAAAAGTATTTTATTTCCGGAATCTTGAAGATATATTTGCATATAAACCAGATGCAGATGTTTTTTTCGAAAACGTGTGAATACGCAATACGTGCGGTCATATTTGTGGCCCAAAAGTCAGAAGGAGGCAGAAAGGTGGGTATTAAAGAGGTTGCCGCTGGCATCGATTCTCCTGAACACTTCATTGCCAAGATCCTTCAGGATCTTAGCAAACGGGAGCTCATACTATCAAGTAAGGGGCCAAATGGCGGCTTTTATATTGACAGCAGTGCCCGGAGCAATACGCTGGCCGATATTGTCAGGGCGATCGACGGGGAAAAAATATTTAAGGGCTGCGGCCTCGGGTTAAAAAGTTGCTCGGAAACAAAGCCTTGCCCACTGCATAACGATTTTAAAGAAATAAGAAGAAAAATGCATCTCACCTTACAGTCGGCGACGATCGGGGAGTTCAATGATAATCTGAATTTAGGGCTGAACTACATTAAGGAGAGATAAAATTTGCTATATTAAAGGATATTCGGGTCTTAATATATATAATATGACTGCTGTTAGTAAGTATAAGATTATAAGTAGCTTATGCCTTTTGATTTATTTGGTTGGGACCCCTGCATATGCAGAAAGCCTATTTGGCCAGGCAGCTATGCTTTCGGTGGGAATCGTTGCATTGGTGATTGGGGTGGGTGTGCTTTTCATTGCGATCCTGATCAAAAACGTTGTCCAACATGATCTGATTAATAAAATTAACCCGGGTAAACAGGATTATTCAAGATATCTCGATAACCTGAATAGCCAACAGATCTCATTGCTGCTCGATCGGATGATAAAAAAGCAGCATTTAAGGGTCATTTTGTTCGTCATGCTGAGTTTGGTGAATTCTCCCGTATTCGCACAGTCGAGCCAACCAACTGCTGACTCGCTGCTGAGCCAGGGAGGTATTTTAATTACCATTGTCCTGATATCAATACCGGTGCTGGCGGGTGCTATCTTCTTATTTTTCAAAATCACCAATACATTAAACAGATATAGAAATCAGCAGCGTGTGGCAGAGGCGGGGCTTGTGGCAGCTTACCTGGACGGAATTGAAAGTAAGGATCTTGCAGTAGCACTGCAACAAAGAAAAGATGCGCTGGATTTTACATTGAGTCATAAGGAACTGTCGGGAGCATTGCCTGCCAACGACCATAAAGGCTTGATCAACAATGTGGAACATGAGGCCTCACTTCCCTTCGTTGCACGTAAAAGAAAGGCGCATGTTCGCCCGAAAGTGGACCCGCAACTTTCCAGGCTCATCACC
>NZ_JBHYGF010000443.1:0-3169 GCF_051859145.1 Dyadobacter sp. | reverse complement strand
ATGGTCTTCTTAGGCGGCAAACCTCCATTTTCAGCTAATAAATATCCTGTTGACAACACAACTGCGACGAGCAGCAGCGCCAGTTTTTGAATGGATCTGAACATAAATCGTATTTGAAGTTTACAAAATGCTTGTTTGTTATCTGGTAACCCGGAGAATTCCGTTCATCCCACGCCAGTGTCCCGGAAATGTACATACATAGGGATAATCGCCGGGCTCGTTGGGAACGGTAAATTCCAGGGTAACTGTCTCCCCGGAGCTCACGAGCCGGGTTGAATGCAGTACCTCCGGAATTTTGGGTACATACTGCTTTTCAGCTGCCTGCGGATCACGCAGCATTTCGTCTGCCGCTTTCCCCACTTTCTGCAAAGTACCTGGCTTAATGATCAACAGATTGTGCTGCATTCCGTCAGGATTTTCGAGATTAATAACCACCTTCTGTCCGGCTTTTACATTAATCAGCTTTTTGTCAAACTGCATGATCTCCTTCTCCACTTTCATTTCGATTACCATAGCACCCGACTTTGCACCTGCAGATTTGGGCTCGGCAGCGGCGACTTCTGACTTTCCTTCTTCCGGTTTGTTGAGTTCCAGACTGGCTTTCTGAAAATTACCCGCAAAGCCAAACTTACCTTCATATTCACCGATGTTGTTCTCCCCTTCCACATCCTCTCCGGTTCTCACCGTATTTTCGAGCGGCATTGCAAAAAGCATGTGCGCCTTTCCTTCGGCAGCAAGTTTTCCGTCAATATTGATAAAGATCTTTCCATCCTTTTTCAAACCCGCTTCCACATCAAACTTCTCAGGAAGTGGTTCCTTTGTGACAGCTTTGGCGAGCATTCCGTGCTGCTTCACAGCCATAATCAGCTTTCCATCCTGGATATAGAGCGCGTAGCCGCCTTCCTTGCCACCTTGTCCAGCAATAAATCCCTGCAAAGCGCGGTCTTTACCTTTCGCTACACTCGCCTTGATCGTAATTTCCTTTCCCGTAACATCAGGCGGGAATTGGAGACTGTTCCTTCTTCCCAAAACATACACCTCTTTTTTCAATGCCTTAGCTATCTGATCTGACAATGCAGATTTGCCAGTTTGCCCGGCCGAGGCAGTCATAAAGCCTTTCTCATGCTGGATACCGGCTGCCAGCAGTGCTTTAGATAGCCACTTATCTTTTACATTCTCGTCCTGCAATGAAGCCTGGTACACAGCAGCGCCGATTTTGTCGGAAGCAGGCATTTCAACCAAAGCCACAAAAACCGCCAACCTGGTGTTCAGATCAGGATCTTTCATCAGTTTTTGTATTGATTCAAAACTTTGCTCATTCTTTGGTAGTACCGAAGCAGCTGCTTTCCGTACACCCGCCGCAGGATGTGAAAGTGCTTTATTCACCACTTCCAGACTTTTCAGGTCAGATCCGTCCATTACGCCGAGCCCGTGTAAAGTCCACAATGCATGCACAGCCGGACTATTCAGCCCAATCTCGTCTACTTTCTGATTTTCAATGATTTTGTACAAATCCGGCACAACAGAGCGTTTCCCCGATTCAACCAGCAATCGCTGCGCGGTCATTCTCCAAAACATATTGTCGTTTTCCAGAGCCGCTACCAAGCCCGGCAGATCGTCTTTTGAAAGCTTCATAATCGCAGCTTTCTTCGCATTTTTATAAACAACCCGGTAAACACGCCCATGGTTAAGATCCCGCATCGGGCTGCTGAATGCATTTCCTTGTCCGTGCGGCTGATCTTTGAACGGGATAATAAATTCTGCTGGTGACTGTGCAGGCACAAATACATTGTGCTGAATGATGAAGTTGTACCAATCGGAAACCCAAACTGCGCCATCGGGACCTACTTCGGCATAAACCGGACCAAACCATTCATCAGAGCTCGCCATGAAATTCCAGCCGTCTTTCTCCTTGAAACCAGCACCGTCTTTTTCAATTATGGCTTTATGAACCAGCCTGATCGTAGGCTCAGCGACGAATGCAATGCGGTTCCAGTATTCTTTTGGGAATGCTCTTGCGGTATAAAAATGATGACCTGCAGCCGAAGTATATCCACCTACCACATCCACCTGGCGCAGGTTCGGTGTCATGGAATGCGCATCATAATGCCCGTCGATTTTCTGTACGGATTGGATTCCCGGCTCTTCACTCTCAACGGAGCGCTGCAGGTATTTGGCCGACATGGAATAGTAGGCACTGTGCGTATTGTTGGCGGTTGATAAAAACACATTGTTGTCTTCGGTTACCCCCAGCCCCCAGGTATTATTGCTGCTGCTGCCAAGGTATGCAAACTCTTTCCCGTCGGGTTTGAAATGGTAAACACCCTGCGAGAAATTATAGGCTTTTCCATTGATAGTTCCTTTAAAACCAGAGTACCCGTTTACGCCCCAGATCTTATTGTCAAAACCATATTGCAGGTTGGAAGGCCCGGCGTGGGTATCATTTTTCCCCCAGCCTGTCATAATCACCTCGCGCACATCCGCCTTATCATCTCCATTGGTATCTTTCAGGAAAACAAAGTCAGGCGCCATGGAAACGATAATCCCGCCATTTGAAAAGACCATGCTGGTGGGAATGTTCAGATTATCTGCAAAAACTGTGAATTTATCTGCCTTGCCGTCGCCGTCGGTATCCTCACAGATCTTGATCCGGTCATTGGCTACTCCGTCAGTTTCCTTGAATGTATTCGGATAATCAACGGACTCTACCACCCACAATCTCCCCCGCTCGTCCCACGCCATAGCAATCGGATTGGTAATGTCGGGCTCTGCTGCGAAAAGTTGTATTTCAAAACCGACAGGTACCTGCGTCAGTTTGTTCGACTCTGCCGGCGGCAGCGCTTCCTGCATTTTAGGTACTACGTGTCTTTTGGTATAATTCGCGATGGTGTCGGCGTCATAAATATCCGGGTCAGGCAGTTTTAATGCGGCAATGCTTTTCTGAACATTATCTCCAATTGCCCATAGAACCCCATTTCTGACCAGATCTAAAAACCCGCGGTTGGTCCAGGTACTGTCTTCGTGACCGTAAGCTGTATAAAACACCCGGCCTTTTCCTTCATTTCTCACCCAGGTATAAGGTTCGTGGTGATCGCCTTCCACGCGCTCTCCCAAAACCGTTTTATCAGGATTGAGATTTTTGTGTACATAGGTTTCGTCCCAGGTTTCA
>NZ_JBHYGF010000442.1:0-3184 GCF_051859145.1 Dyadobacter sp. | reverse complement strand
ATGAAAAGCACGCATTCAAATTTGAATTCGTTAATTATTCAAAGAAAGCCGATTAATAAGTATTTTTGCAGTCACGTAACCCAGTGACTCTATCAAAAATGCAAGTACTAGTTGATACATTAACAATTGAATTAAGTACCACTCCAGTTGACAAACGCCCGGTTTACATTACCGGAAATTTTTGCAAATGGCTGCCCGATCTCGAAGCATATAAAATGACATTGGTAGCTCCGGGTAAATACACCTTTCAGTTTCCCGAAGAGGCAGAGTTGATTTTTCCCGTTGAATACAAATACACCCGCGGAGGCTGGGACCAGGTTGAACTGGATCGTTTTGGCAATCCGTACGGCAACCGGATGATTACGGAAAAGGATACCTTAATACAGGATACCGTACTCCGCTGGCAAACTGACGTTTTGAAGAAAACCGATATATCCCCCATTGTTGAGCTTGTTTCTGAAGCATTTGAAATTCCTCAGCTCGGCAAAATGCGCCGGGTACAGATCCTGCTCCCCCACGACTATTACGACCGTCCCGATCTTACATTTCCCGTTTTGTATATGACAGATGCACAAAACCTGTTTGGAGAAGGATCAGAATTCGGCAACTGGAACATCGATAAGAGCCTGACCAAACTGGCGAAGGAAGATAAAGCGGGCGTAATTATAGTCGCCATTGACCACGGCAATGAAGACCGTATCCTGGAATTTTCACCCTACACCAATCCAAAGCTCGGTAAGGGACAAGGCGAGCTGTTTATCAGGTTTATCACTGAAACATTGAAGCCGCACATCGATGCGCGATACCGGACCAAACCCGACCGCCTTAATACAGGTATTGGTGGAAGTTCGGTAGGTGGCTTGCTGAGCATATATGCGGCATTGATGTTCCCGCAGTTTTTTGGGAGGATTATGGCGTTTTCACCCTCCTTATGGATCTCGCAGCGCATCTATTTTGACGTAATCCACTTTTTTGAGCCTTTTGCCACACGCATTTACCTATACGCAGGTGGAAAGGAAGGTTCCAACATGATACCGAACTTCAATAAATTAACAGAAGCTCTGGAAAATCAGCGCTTTGGCTACGATCGGGTACAGATAAAAACGAGCACCAATCTCAAAGCAGACCATAGCGAAAAACATTGGAGCAAAGAATTCCCAGTCGCATTGAAGTGGCTTTTCTTTGGGGAGTAGGTGGAATGGAAGAAAGGGAGGATGGAGGAAAGGGAGGATGGTAGAAAGGGAAGGACAAACCTTCGTCCCTTTCGTCCCCTTCTTCCCCTCCCTCCTTCTCAAAGAATATACTGACTCAAATCCCGGTTTTTCACCAGATGTGATAGCTTCTCTTTCACCATTTCTGCGGTGACAGTGATTTGAGAATCTGCGCCGATCAGGTCGGGGATATCGAACATAAAATCATTCAAAAGCAGGCTCATGACGGTTTGTAGGCGTCTTGCTCCGATGTTTTCGACTTCGCTGTTGACTTCAAAAGCGATTTTCGCCATTTCGCGCAGCGCACCATCTTCGAATATCAGCTCTACGCCCTCGGCTTCCATCATCGCCTCATACTGCTTCGTCAAGGCATTCTTTGGTGTTTTCAGGATTTGGTAAAAATCCGATTCTGTCAGGCTGTTCAGCTCCACGCGGATTGGAAAACGTCCCTGCAATTCGGGGATCAGGTCGGAAGGTTTAGATACGTGAAATGCACCCGCTGCTACAAACAGAATATGGTCTGTGTTGATAACACCATGTTTTGTATTTACTGCGCTGCCTTCCACAATGGGGAGCAAATCGCGCTGTACACCCTCGCGGCTTACATCCGGACCGCCGCCGCCATTTGACCGGCTGGAAGCTACTTTGTCAATTTCATCGATAAAGATAATTCCGAGGTTTTCGGCTTTTTGGATCGCTTCCAGCTTTACTTCGTCCATATCAATCAATTTGGAAGCTTCTTCATCAAGCAGCAGCTTACGGGCTTCCTCCACGGTTACCTTCCGCTTTTTACCCCGGCGCGGCATCATATTACCGATCATTTCCTGGATATTCATCATCGACACGTCATCGACAGTACCTCCGATCATACCTACATTCGGCATTTGATTTTGCTGTACTTCAATTTCAATCTTCCGGCTGTCCAGCTCGCCGTTCCTGATCTTTTCCCTGAAACGTTCGCGCGTGCGCTGATTCAATTCGCCGTCGTCCTCCGGCATATCGTCTGCGCCACCTTCCGGGCGTACACGCGACACGTTTGAGCCGTGAACGGGCGGAATGAGCGCATCGAGAATAATATCTTCAACAGCCTGTTCGGCTTTGATCTTTACTTCTTCTTTCTTCTGCATGCGTACCATCCCAACAGCCTGTTCTACCAGGTCGCGCACCATACTTTCCACGTCGCGGCCCACGTAACCTACTTCGGTAAACTTGGAAGCTTCTACCTTCACGAAAGGCGCATCTGCAATCTTCGCGAGCCGGCGCGCTATCTCAGTCTTCCCTACCCCGGTAGCACCTATCATTAATATGTTATTCGGAATAATTTCCTTTTGAATATCTGCAGGGCTGTTCATTCTTCTCCACCTGTTCCGCAATGCGATCGCGACGTTCCGCTTTGCGTCATTTTGTCCGATTATGTACTGGTCAAGCTCAAAAACGATTTGGCTGGGAGTCAGGCGATTTAAGTGTTCAGTCATTTTAATGTGTATCGATTGTTATAATAATGTCAGTATAAAAGCTGGTTTAAAGGAATAAATCAGCATAAAAATGGCAAAAGTTGACTAGCGCCAAACCTGATGCATTTGCCTGAATGCAAAAAGAATTATGCCGGTACAAAATGTCATACTGCGCCCATTTGCAATTCTTGATTGATTCTGTTCTTCTTAGACGCCCTTCCATTACATTTGTCACGGTTTCGCATCAAAGAATTCTATTATATCCACTCAATGAAAAAAAACTGCTGTTTCCTTCTACTTTTTCTATTAAATGCCTCCGCGCTCTTCGGACAATCGGCTGAAAAGCCAAAGCCTGTTGATTATGTAAATCCATTGATGGGCACACAATCCAAATTCAGCCTTTCGGCTGGCAATACCTACCCTGCTATCGCACTGCCCTGGGGAATGAACTTCTGGATGCCGCAAACCGGCAAAATGGGTGACGGGTGGAGCTATATGTACGATGCCGAGAAGATCAGA
>NZ_JBHYGF010000441.1:0-3187 GCF_051859145.1 Dyadobacter sp. | reverse complement strand
AAACCTCCGATTACAGCCTGTCCCAGCGGTGCGATCTGGTCGCCGCCTTCGCCCATTCCCGATGCCATCGGCACCATACCCGCGATCATCGCGATACTCGTCATCAGAATCGGGCGGATCCGGGAGCCGGCTGCCAGTACCACCGCTCTGCGCGCGTCCTGCAATTTCAGCCGGAGGTTTTCCGCATTGGTTACCATCAAAATCGCATTCGCAACAGATACCCCGACTGACATAATCAGCCCCATGTAAGATTGCAGGTTCAGCGTCGCGCCGGTCAGCAGCAGCAAGCCGATTGATCCAACAACCACCGCAGGGATGGTGGATAATACCACCAGCGAAAGTTTGAAAGACTGGTAAGTCGCCGCAAGCAGCAGGAACATGATCACTACTGCGATCAGCAGGCCGGTTTGCAAGCTGGTAAGTGTTTCTGTAAGTAAGTCAGACTGTCCTTTCAACTCCACCAGAACACCACGAGGCGGCTCGCCGGCATTCTTGATCGCTTTCTGAACAGCCGCAGAAGCTGCGCCGAGGTCTTTTTTATGGATGTTCGCAGTGACAGTTACTAACCTGTTCGGACCGGCGCGGTCGTATTCTCCGGGGGCTGTTTTTTCGGAAAAAGTAGCTACGTCAGCCAGCAGTGGGTTACTTGTGCCCGTTTTCAAAGGTATTGTTCCGATATCTTCCACAGAGGTCATTTGATACTCGGGAATCTGCACCTGAACCTGGTAAGCCAGCCCTTTTGAATCATCGAGCCAAAGGTTTTTATCTGTAAAACGGCTGGACGATGTAGCAGCGACCATTGATCTCGCAACCTGCGTGGAGGTGATACCGAGCTGTCCCGCACGTTCCCGGTCAATTTTCACATCCAGAACAGGATAGGCGAGCGGCTGGGCGATTTGTACATCACGCAAGAATGCGATCTGCTGCATTTCGTGCTGGATCTTTTTGGCAAATCTTCCGGCTTCTTCCACATCCTTTGCGGCCACACTCACCTCGATCGGTGTGGAAGCACCCTGGCTCATGATCTTGTCAACCAGCTCAATAGGTTCAAAGGAAATCGCGAGGTTCGGGATTTCTTTGCCAATACGCTCCCGCAGTTTTTCCTTCAATGCATCCATTCGCACCGGAAAATCTTCATGCAAGGAAACCTGCAATACTGCCTCGTGCGGCCCGCTGTTGAACACGAAAATATTGGAGGTACCATAGCTGGAAGGCACCGTACCCACGTAAGCCGAGGAGATCTCCACATGCTCTTTCCCCACTTCCGATTTGATCAAATTAAGTACCTTCAATGTAGCCTGTTCAGTGCGTTCCACGCGTGTTCCGTCCGGTACGCGCAGGCGCATTTGAAACTGGTGACTGTTTGCTTTTGGTAAAATATCAGTACCGATCAGCAGGAAGCCGCCAACGATCAGCAGCACAGTTCCGACCAGGTAAACCGGCACTACAAGCTTGCCTCTGTTCATAATACCTGACAAAACGCCCAGGTATCTTAATTTAAATTTCTCAAAACCCGTAGCTGGTAGGGAAGGGTGCGCACCTTCTTCGATCACGTCATTTACTTCCTGATTATCCAGTGCCAAAGTCGGAGCTTCATGGTTCGGGTGGTCTTTCAAAAGCCAGTTGGCGAGTACAGGTACCAATGTTTGCGAAAGCAAAAACGACGCGATCATCGCAAAACCTACCGCCAGAGAAAGTGGCAAGAACATCGATCTCGGAATGCCGCTCATGACAAATGATGGCGCAAATACCGCCAGAATAGCAAGCAGGATCAAAAACTCAGGAAATGCAATTTCCTTACAAGCATCCCAGATCGCCTGCTCCTTGGGTTTTCCCATTTCCTGGTGCTGGTGGATATTTTCAATCGTAACTGTCGCCTGGTCGACCAGTACGCCAATCGCCAGAGCAAGTCCGCTCAGCGTCATGATATTGATCGTTTGTCCAAACAAATTCATCAATATCACTGCGGATAAAATGGAAATCGGGATCGTGACAATCACAATAATCACACTCCGCCAGTCGCGCAGGAAAAGCAATACCATTAACCCAGTGAGCAATGCGCCGAGGATACCTTCCGTGATCAGACTTTTCAGGGAGTTGGTCACATATACAGACTGGTCAAATTCATAAGATATCTTCACATCCTCCGGCACCGCATTGCGCAGCTGGGGCAATGCAGCGCGGATATTGTTCACTACATCCAATGTGGAAGCATCTGATTTTTTAACAACAGGAATATAAACCGCGCGGCGACCATTGATCAATGCATAACTCACCGTCACGTCGGCGCCATCTTCCACGGTACCTACGTCGCGGATAAAAACCGTCGGGCCCGCGCCCACGCGGATCGGGATGTTGAGGAAGTCTTCTGGTTTTTTGATCAACGAATTCACTGGCGTCATCAAAGTCCGGTCGCCCATTCTGATGTTACCTGCGGGCGAAGGCTGGTTGTTGGTGATAATGGATTTAATAATTTCTTCCGGCGTTAAATGGTAGCTCCTGATCCGCTCGGGATCCACTCGTATCACAATCGTGCGCTGGTTACCCCCAAATGGCGGCGGACTGGAAACACCTTCAATGCGGCTGAACATCGGCCGCACGCGCGACGATGCAAAATCCTGGATTTCATTTAATGAACGGGAAGCACTTTCAAATACCATTTGCCCGATCGGCACCGAGCTTGCATCAAAGCGCACTACCTGCGGCGGCACGGTACCCTCAGGCATATACGCTTTTGCCCGCGACACATTATTCGCGACCTCAGCAGCCGCCTGCGCCATATCAGTTCCGGGATAAAAAGAAAGCTTGATCAGCGACAAACCCTGGATCGTTTTCACATCCACATCCCGAATCCCCGAAACATACAGAAAATGGTCCTGATACCGCGTGGCAATAAACCCGTCCATCTGATCCGGTGCCATACCACCATAAGGCTGCACCACATAAATGGTCGGCAAATCGAGATTAGGAAAAATATCCACCGGAATACTCCGGATCGAAAGCACAGAAAAGAACAGAATGCCGATCACGATCACCACAATGGATATGGGTTGCCGCAGGGCGGTTCTAATGAGTTGATACATAGCGTTTAATTATTGGTTTATGTTAGTATAGTCGAGCTTAAAGGTTTGTCGCGATGGAATTTAGTATTGTGCATGCCCTTCGACTCCGCTCAGGGTGACAAGGG
>NZ_JBHYGF010000440.1:0-3195 GCF_051859145.1 Dyadobacter sp. | reverse complement strand
CAGCCAAAGCAGTTGACTGGCTTTTGAAAGGAGCGCAACCAACTGACACAGCACGTTCTATTTTGCAACACGAAGGTGTAATGCTGCGCAAGCACTTGCAAGTTGGTGTTTTGAAAGGTGCAATCACGCAGGAAGTTGCGGATTCGCGTTTTGAAGAGTGGAAAGGATCGAAAACAGAGCGTAAAGCTACTGCTGCTGACACTTTGTCCCAACAAAAAGATGCTGACAGACAATCGAAACTGGATGCAG
Source organism: Dyadobacter sp. (assembly GCF_051859145.1). Lineage (GTDB taxonomy): Bacteria > Bacteroidota > Bacteroidia > Cytophagales > Spirosomataceae > Dyadobacter. The sequence goes on along the minus strand of NZ_JBHYGF010000440.1, from coordinate 2,946 downwards.
AACGCAAAGTAAACCAGGCTCGTGCAGAAGCGATCGCAAAGAAAAACACACCTCCTGCTGAACCAGTTGCTGAAACGGAAACTGAGGAAGTAGAAGTTGCAGAAGGAGAAGTTTCTGACGCAGCTGAAACCGAAGCACCAGCTGAGGAATCTGCTGAATAATTATTGCTTCTATACCATTATGGGTCTGTCGGTAACTCCGTACAGACTCATACTTTTTTATACTCACCCTAATTAATATTATCCATGACACAGGATAATTGCTTTTTACTGGGATATATCGTCAGAACACACGGAACTGCCGGAAATGTGGTGTTTTACCTGGATGTTGACTATCCTGATGATTACGAAGATCTTGAAACTGTTTACGTCGAAATAAAAGGTGACCTGGTTCCTTACTTTATAGAGGATATCAATATCCAGAAACAGGGCAATGCGATTGTCGCGCTGGAAGAGGTGAATACCATGGCTAAGGCGCAGGCTCTGGTAGGTAGCTCATTGTATTTGCCGCTTGAAGATCTTGAAGAACTTGGAGGAGAGAACTTTTACTATCACGAGATCAAAGGATATACGGTTGTTGATCAGACTGCCGGAACGTTAGGAATTGTGCGAGAGGTGTATTCTTTGAATGGACAGGATTTGATCGCCATGGATTATGAAGGTAGCGAGGTATTGATTCCCACTGCGAACGAGATTGTGCAGCGTGCTGACAAGGAGAACAAGCAATTACTTGTGAACCTGCCGGAAGGATTGCTGGAAGTGTACCTGTCCAAAGATTCAGACTCAGAAAACATTCCGGATGATGCGGATTGATATATTAACCTGTGTGCCGGCGCTTTTGGAAAGCTTTTTTGCACACTCTATCCTCAAACGCGCCCAACAAGCTGGTCACGCGGAAGTGAAGGTTCATGATATCCGGGATTATTCCACCAACAAGCACCGTACGATCGATGACTATGCATTTGGTGGAGGGGCTGGAATGGTTATGCAGATCGAGCCGATTGCACGCTGTATTCAGGCGCTGCAAGCTGAGCGGGTCTATGATGAAATCATTTACCTGACTCCAGATGGCGCATTGTTGAATCAAAAAGCTGTTAACCAGCTTTCCCTGAAAGGTAACCTGATCTTGCTTTGCGGGCATTACAAGGGAGTTGATCAGCGTGTCCGCGATCTGTTTGTTACCAGGGAAATCAGTATCGGGGATTATGTACTTTCGGGAGGGGAGCTAGCAGCGGCTGTGCTCGCAGATGATATCATCAGGCTGGTTCCGGGTGTTTTATATGACGAAACCTCCGCATTAACCGACTCGTTCCAGGATAACCTGCTTGCGCCACCTGTATATACTCGTCCTGCTGACTATGAAGGTCACAAAGTACCGGATATCTTAATGTCCGGGCACGAAGCTAAGATTGAAGAATGGCGCTATGAGCAGGCGCTAAAAAGAACAAGAGAACGCAGACCTGACCTGCTGGATTAATTGTAACCCAGCCTGAAATGCTATTAAAAGTCCAGGCTGCAGTTGATCCATTCATTATCAAAGTTGGTACCATACTTGCGGTAAAAGCCCACTGCTGAGGTATTCCAGTCGAGTACCTGCCAGAGCATACCTGTACAACCTGTTTGCTTCGCAGCCGAAACCGTGGCATCAAAGAGGATCTTCCCAATCCCATTTCCCCGCATCGATTCGGTTACGATAATATCTTCCATATACAACCGCTTTCCTTTCCAGGTAGAATACCGGTAGTAGTAAAGTGACAATCCGATAATCTTTGAATCTGATTCGGCCACAAAAAAGTCGTACAGCTTTTCGTGATAATCCCGCGTCATTTTTTCAACATTATTGGTGACCTGGTTTAAAGCCCTTTCATAGATCGCCAGTTCTTTTACCAACTCAAAAATAGCTGGTATATCCTCTACTTTTCCTTGCCTGGTTGAAATGTTCATTTGTATATTTTTATTCTTAAAACACCTTTGAATCGAGAATATACCTGTTTTTACTAATAGTTTAGATAGTTTTCCCACTTTTCCAGGATCGCTTGAAAGCCGGCGGGCAGCTCAGTGTCAAACTGGATCCATTCTCTTGATACCGGATGTACAAATCCCAGCGACTTGGCATGAAGCGCTTGCCCAGGTAACTGCTGAAAACAGCTTTCCACCATTGCTTTATAACTTCCGCTTGAGACACTCCGCAATATTTTATCACCTCCATAAACAGGATCATTGAAAATAGGGTGACCAATGTGTTTCATGTGCGCCCTGATCTGATGCGTTCTGCCCGTTTCAAGATTGCATTTGATCAGTGAAACATAACGTAGGGGCTTGATTACTTCGTAATGCGTCACCGCATGTTTTCCGGAGCTGCCATCAGGAAAAACGTCCATTACCCTGCGGTCTCGTATGCTTCTTCCTACATTGCCCGTAATGGTTCCGCTGGCTTCTTTCATTTCACCCCACACCAGCGCATAGTAAGTTCGTTCAATGGTATGGTCGGAGAACTGTTTGGCAAGAAAGGTCATCGCAAACTCGGTTTTTGCAATAACCAGCAAGCCAGAAGTATCCTTGTCAATCCGGTGTACAAGGCCTGGCCTTCCTTCACCATTGCGGCCCGTCGGAAGTTGCTGAAAGTGGTAAACCAGTCCATTAATGAGCGTCCCTGTCCAATTCCCGTAAGCTGGATGTACAACCATTCCGGTGGGTTTGTTGACAATCAGGAGTACCTCATCTTCATAGATAATGTCCAGAGGAAGGTTCTCCGGCAAAATCTCCGTGTCGCGGGGTGGCTGGGGGAGAGAGAGGGTGATTACATCCAGCGGCTTGACCTTGTAACTTGCTTTTGTAGTTTGCCCGTTTACCTTTACTGCTTCCGCCTCAATACCATTTTGTATTTTTGTCCGCGACGCATTTGCGACGTGCAGATTGAGGTATTTGTCCAGTCTGATCGGTCCCT
>NZ_JBHYGF010000439.1:0-3201 GCF_051859145.1 Dyadobacter sp. | reverse complement strand
AAGCGGGTACTGATTGTTGGCATCGGCATTTACACCCGCGAAATAAAACAGTTTGCCCGTTGTATTAAGGGAATCTCCATTGAAGGTGATCTCCACAGTGCCCGGAGAGCCCAGGAAAGTTGTGAATGCTTTTCCGCCGTAATCCAGGTAGATTTCTTCCTGCGTAAAAAGCATGGGAAGCGAAACCCTGAAACTTCCGTCAGCTTCCAGCGGCGCCTGCTTGCTGAGCTCCGACTGTGGCTGCAGTATGTTATTACGGGAAAAATTAATGAAGGAAGCCTGCCTATATAGCCGGCCATTCAGGTTGAGTATCCTGCCCTTGATGATCAGCGAATCTGTCGAAGCCTGAGAAACCTGAAATACACCTGAAAACAGGGCGAAAAATAGGATGAAGCGCATGCACGTGACTATTGAAAATTGATAACGAAAAATAGCCAGCCTTTTTTACGCCTCCAAATTTGAAAGTTTATTTCAGCAGCAGGTACAATTACAAGGTATGGTCGGGGCCAACGAGTTCCTGACCAGGCCCGCCATCTTCATACCTTACATATATGCCGTGGTAACGCTCCTGCGCATGGTAGTCTTTGCGCAGCGGGTGACCTTCCCAGTCCTCAGGAAGCAGGATCCGGCGCAGGTCGGGGTGGCCTTTAAAATGAATACCCATTAAATCGTAAGCTTCCCGTTCGTGCCACTCGGCAGTGCGCCAGATGTGGCTTACGGTAGGTACCACAGGCAAGTCACCTTCCGGATTATCCCTCGGAAATACGGATTTAATCGTGAAATCTGTCTGGTAAGGAATAGAAGTCAGGTTGTAAATCACCTCCATTGTTGCCAGCCCGGGCCCGTTATCAATCGCTGTAATGCAAGCCAGGAAGTCGAAAAACAGACGGTTGTCCTCGTGCAGGAACTGACATACTTCCGCAATATTGTCTTTGGGAACTATCAAAACGGGCTGTGGATTTTTGGTGTCCGCATCAATCGTCAGTTCCGGAAACCGCGCAACAATCAGGGAAGTAATTTCTTGAAAATTCATTTGTTCAAAAGTTAGGCGGTTACCATTTCCGCAGCTTCCATTTCCAGGAACAATGCGGGTGCGACTTCTTTGGTATTCCTGATCTTCTCCTGCAATTTCATAAACCCGCCGATCAGCGCCTCCGGTCTTGGCGGACAGCCGGGCACGTATATATCCACCGGGATAATCCTGTCAACTCCTTTCACCACGTGGTATCCATGCTCCCAATAAGGCCCGCCGCAGTTGGAGCAGCTTCCCATTGAGATCACATAGCGTGGCTCGGGCATTTGTTCGTATAATCTCCTGATCCGGTCAGCCATTTTAAAAGTGACAGTACCTGCCACAATCATCACGTCCGACTGTCTTGGGGAAGGTCGCGGCATGATTCCAAACCTTTCCAAATCGTAATTGGACGCATAAGCTGCCATCATTTCAATGGCGCAGCACGCCAGACCAAATCCCATGGGCCACAACGATGAGAGGCGCGCCCAGTTCATAAGGTCCTCAGCGTTAGTTAATATAATTCCTCCGTCACCGGTTTTTGCTCTTTCACTCATCTCGCTATCAGATACTGCTATCTGGTTGGTACAAATTTTGCCTGCTATTGTGATACAGACGTTACAATTAAAACCATTATCGGCAAGAAACGGTTTCCGCCTGCGTTACAAAACAAATGCATTTAACTACAACAATATGAAAAACAAATTACTTCTCATTGCTTCCTTTCTGATCGTTTTTTCCCGTACTGCAAATGCGCAGACAGAAGCTGATACAACAGTCAGGTTATTCAAAAGCGGAATGGCGATTTATGCAGAACTGGGTCTTCTGCCTAACAACAAAGCGATACGCGATCAATTGACGCAGCTTGGTGTAAAGCCGTTTGAGGGATTAATGGGCTCTATTGTGCTTGCGCGGCGGACTGAGTCGGAAAAGTGGTTCTCAGAAGGCCGGATTATTATTATGAACAGTACTAATTACACTACGGACAAGAATGTAAAGAAGGCTTACCTCTCAGGTATCGGGATCGGGACGGATGGAGGTCCGAAACTCGTGAATACTTCCCGCTGGAACGTGATGATTCCCCTGGGTGTGGATCTGATGCTTTACAGGCTGAATATTAAGAGTAATGGAAATGCGACCATCGGCCAGGTGATCAATAATCCTTCTTCTTTCCAGGCAGTGAAGCTTTTTACACCCAATGTAAATATCCACGGAGGTTTGGGAGTTGATTACAAAATGAATCTTTTCCCGAAAGTAAATGATAAAGTGTACCTGAGCGGAAAGGTAACCTATCACCAGCCGCTGCTAGGAAAAAGAAAATGGAAGGGTGAAAATGTCACAATCAGCGATTTGCCTTCATTGAAAGTGAACCAGGTTTATGTACAGGTTGGATTTGTTGTTTTTCCGAAACCACACGATAAAAAGTGGGGTAAGATGCATTAAGCTAGAACTCGCTGATTAATTAGCCTTATATCGCTCGTTGACCTGCTTGTACATATCAGCAGGCAAGGGCGATTTTATTTCCGGCACCTGAGGTTTGGGGCGTACCCAGTCGAGATAACCTTTCACCCAAGCGTAGGCGAGGCCCAGGATCAATATCCCGATAAAAACCGTCATTTCAGCCATGGCAAACCAGCCCCATTCTCCGTTGGTCTGCTTAATAAGATCTTCATTTCCGAAAACAATGGACCAGGGAAAAAGGAAAAGCAACTCGACTTCAAATAAAACAAAGACCAGTGCAACGATATAAAATCTGACATTAAACTGGATCTGCGCATTACCGAGCGGGTCTTCGCCGGATTCGTAGGTTGTCAGCTTTTCTTCATTCGGCTTATGCGGACGCAGGAACTTGGCAATCGTGAGCATCACGCCGAGGAGTACCAGGGCGGCAATGATAAAAAGAAGTATATATCCGAAATCAGAAATCATATTCAGCAGTCTTTCCTGCAAATCTAATCGTTAAATCTCCCCGTTTACAAAATCGATGAAATTGTCGCGGTTTATCCAATGCGTTTCCGCTTCAGGGTAGGCTTCTACGAAACAAGCAATTCAACCAATTCACCTAAATTCATTGAATGGACTCAACGAATTTGGGTTTTCTGACTCCGTGTTACCAGTTAGCGGCCCAGCGGGTATCTCCTGAAAAGCCGCTTTTTAGAAGCAGTTTGGCTGCCTGCCGGCTTCTGATT
>NZ_JBHYGF010000438.1:0-3203 GCF_051859145.1 Dyadobacter sp. | reverse complement strand
AAACCAAGAATGAAAATTGTCGCCTGCGGGTTAAGTGATACAGGGTAACGAAGCTCCATCACGTATTTGTTGTAAACAACCCCCCCTCCGGAAGCTGGGCGACCTGATTGCGAAATCGGCCCAACCATTTGATCCTTATAGCCACGAAGACCGATGATATCCTGATCCGCAAGTGAGAATGTACCTTGTCCTGCCAAACCGGATCCACCAACTATAAAGCGACCAAACGGGCTGTAAACATTCGAACCATCGTAATTACCCAGGAAACCCATGTGCGCGCGGGTGCTTAAAACCAGCTTGCCGACAATGGTCGCGTAGTAACTTGCATCGAACATCCATTTGTGGTATTCAACCCAGCGGTAAGAATCGTTTTTATCAGTAAATTCCTTCTTTCTGAAAGCCGAATAAGGCGGTGTAGCGGTAGCACTCAGCGAGATATTGCTTCCATTTCTTGGAAATTGGAAATCACTTAATGTATTTCTTGAGATGGTCGTGTTAAAAGAAATGTTATTAGAATTTCCCTTTGTATAACCATTTCCAAAAATATCCAGATCATCCAGACGATATCTCTGGAAAGAAAGCGCGTGGGTCATCACCAGGTTCCGATCCGGTTCTTTCAAACGTCGTCCCAATGAAATGGTAACCCCATTATTATAGTATCCGCCTCGGTAATTAATGGTTCTCGAACCTCCGTTTAATCCGCCGATACCGTACATTGAATTCAGGTCCGTAAGGCGGTAAACTGTGCGCTGCAATGAAACTCCGAAGTTGATCGGCTTTTTACCTCCGAGCCACGGCTCACTGAACGACATTGAGTAAGTCTGGTACTGACGTCCGTTCGCCTGGAAACGAAGTGAAAGCTTCTGACCGTCACCGGAAGGAAGCGGCCGCCAGGTTTCACGGTTTGGGATGTTCTTCAAAGAAAAGTTATTGAACACCAAACCAAGTGTACCAACAAAACCGATGTAACCTCCCCAACCCCCGGATAATTCGATCTGGTCAGATGGTTTTTCTTCCACGGTGTATTCAATATCCACGGTACCATCTGACTGGTTCGGGATCGGATTGATCTGGATTTTCTCCGGATCAAAATAACCCATTTGTGAAAGCTGGCGCTGGGTATTGATAATCTCGGTCTTACTGAATTTCTGTCCCGGCAATGTAAACAGCTCCCGCAATACCACGCGGTCGCTCGTCTTCGTGTTCCCGTTAAGCAAAATTCTGTTGATCGTCGCTTGCTTACCTTCGAACATCCGTAATTCAACATCAATGGAATCACCATCTACTGCCTTCTCAGTAGGTTCAATGCGGAAATACAGGTAACCGTCGTCCATATAAATGGAGCTTACGTCGCCGCCAGGGATACCATTGATTTTCTTGTCCAGTTCCTCAGGATTGTAAACGTCTCCTTTCTTCACACCCAAACGTTCGCTCAGGTATTTCGAGGTATATAAGTAGTTACCCGACCAGGTAATATCACGATAATAGTATTTCGTACCCTCGTCGATTTTCATGTCAATACTGATCGTTTCGTCACCATTTTTGATGGTATCAAACTCGATCGTAGCATCGCGGTAACCATTCTTGCGGTAATAGGCAATGAGCTTTTCCTTGTCTTCGTCGTATTTCTTGGGAATGTATTTAGATGGGTTGAAAAGGCGGCCAATTCGTTTTTGCTTGGTACCCTTCATTTTCCTTTTCAGGATTTTATCGCTGATTGCAGTATTCCCCTGGATATCGATTTTTTCAATTTTGACCTTCTTACCTTTTGTAATTGTGAAGTTCAATGTGGCCTGGCCGCGGGTGGAATCAGGGATCTGCAACACCTTTACTTTGGTGTAGTAAAATCCTTTATCCATATAGTACTTCTTGATAACAAGCTGTGTATTCTTGATAACAGTTGGCGTAATAACGCGCCCTTTTATCAGCTTAACCTTGTCATTCAATGTCTCTCTTTCACCTTTGCGGATACCAGAAAAAGATACCTTATAAAGTCTCGGGCGCTCTTTAATGTGGATATTTAACCAAACCTTGTCGTCCTGGATTTTGGTATACAAAATTTCCACATCGTCCAACGTACCAAAGTCCATCATCTTTTTGATCGAGGATGGAATAGCTGGTCCCGGAAGCCTGATCTTGTCGCCAGGTTTTAAACCCGAAATAGAAACCATTGAATTGGGATCCAGGAATTGAGTACCGGATACGGTAACCTCGGCTATCGTGTATTCTTTAGGATTAGCCGGATCCATTACACTGCTCGCTGCCGGCGTAGCGGGGCGGCCGCTTGCTCCAATACCTACGCGCTGTGCATTGACCGAAAAGCAGGAACAGATCAGCATTAATGCTGTCAGACCTTTCAGATGTGCTAGTGATTTATTCAAATTTGTAAGAAGGTTCATATTGTTCTACTTAGCACTATTCGCTTTTATTTGTTCGCCTGTTTTTCCAAATCGCCTCTCCCTGTTCTGGTAGGAAAGGATCGCCTCGTATAAATGCTCCCGACGGAAATCAGGCCAAAAAAGATCTTCATAAAAATACAGCTCGGAGTACGCGAGCTGCCACAAAAGGAAGTTGCTGATCCGGTGGTCGCCCCCGGTACGGAGCATTAAGTCAACTGCCGGCCTCGCTTCTGTTGCAAGTCTTGCCGAAAGCATTTCTTCATTGATTTCTCCCGGTGTCAAAGTGCCGTTTTGAACATCTTCTGCAAGTTTCTTAGCAGCCTGGGTAATATCCCATTTACCGCTGTAACCTAATGCGAGAATTAAGTTGAGACCCGTATTTGCCTGTGTAGCTTCAATTGCCTCGGCAAGTTGTCGCTGGCAGCTTCCCGGCAAACTTTTTGTATCTCCGATCGTGTCCAGCCGAACATTGTTTTTAAGCATAGTAGGCAGCTCGTTCCTGATTGACTGAACAAGCAGCTCCATCAATGCCCTGACCTCGAACTCGGGACGAGCCCAGTTTTCAGTAGAAAATGCATAGAGAGTAAGGTATGAAACACCTATTTCCGCACAACCTTCTGTCACTTCTCTTACCGCCTTTATCGCATTGCGGTGGCCAAAAACCCGGGCCGCACCCTGGTTTTGAGCCCACCTTCCGTTACCGTCCATGATAACGGCGATGTGCTTCGGCAGATTGCCCGCATCAATGAGCTCCTTCATTACTCCTGACTCCCTTTAACCTTTTTTAACAAAACAATTGAACAA
>NZ_JBHYGF010000437.1:0-3221 GCF_051859145.1 Dyadobacter sp. | reverse complement strand
TACGTTTTCAGTTTCAGCGCGTGCTTGCAGCCTGGCAGCCCGCGGGGCCAATCCAAACGGTTCGCCTCCCGATCCATGCATCACAAAGACAAGGCTTGCGCCGGGTTTTACCTTATTCGATTTGTCATAAACAAAAACACGGTGTCGGCCTTCGATCAGTAGTGAATCGGAAACCAGTTGGGCATTGGCCGCGATGAGAGAAATGGAAAAATATGCAGTGAGAATGTATTTAAACATAAGGGTATTTTTTGTTGCTAATTAATTGTGGATTGCTTCTGCCCCCGCCTCTAAAAGGTAGATTTATTCGGTGTTATCCCGAGAAAAGTCCCTTTAAGGCTACTTGGGGTCAAGCATTTTCCAGCGCTGCAATATCAAACTTTGACATTTGCATAAATGCCTCCATCACACGGGGCGCTTTTTCAGGATCGGACATAAGTTTGGGCAATACAGAAGGTACAACCTGCCACGACATGCCAAATCTGTCATCAAGCCAGCCGCATTGACTGTACTTGCCTCCATCACCCAGCTTTTCCCAATAATAATCGATTTCCTCCTGTGTATCACATTCCACGACAAAGGAAGTTGCAGGTGAGAATTTGTAATGCGGCCCGCCATTCAATCCCATAAATTTAAAACCATTGAGCTCAAAAGTTACTACCATCGGATTTTCAGAGGTGATCTTTGAGCTTTTAAATATTGAGCAGTAGTAATCTGCGGCCTCTTTGGCGTTTCCGTCGAACCAAAGGCAGGGATAAAGCGGTTTGATCATGTTTTTAAGGTTTAATTACATTGGAGCAGTGCAGGAAGAATCGGTTTCAAATTAGCTAAAAGACAATTGATTTTTTCCTTACCCGGCTTTTTTCTTTCTTTCCTGACGCTATTCCAATTATCCCACTTTTACCTTTCCCATTTATGAAGCTATTCCATTTTATAATCTTATTCATTATTTCAAATGCGGCACTGGCCCAGCAGGATACTGCTTTTATTTTGGGTAAATACATTAACCTGCAAAAAGGCAGCGAATCGACAGACACTAGGCGCATTGAACTAAAATCCGACATTGATACCACCTGGTACCGCTGGAAAGAGCGGGGTTATAGCTTTGGTTTTGCACCTTCCAAAACGCCCATGTACACCACCGTCAATGGAATACTGAGCACACCTTATATGATCCAGGTACGCGGCAATGCCGAGGAGCGGAACAAAAAGCGCTGGGGTTATCACGTATTTGAAGGATATGCAAAAGACGATAAATCGCGCATCACCATGTTGGTAAACAAACACATTGAAATGGAGAGGCCAGTAGCCGAGCTCTACTATTATTCAACCGCTTACAACCACGACGAAACAGCCTATAACTGGTTCAAAATAGGCTCCGATGTACGCCAGCATTCATTCATGTTTGGCCGTGACAAAGCCATTTTCTTCGGTTCACTTAAATTAACCAATGCACTCACGCTCGGCAGCATCGGCAAAGAAGATATCAGCAATACCAAACCTGCCGGCGACGACGAGCAAAATGCCGAAAAAGATGCCAAATACGTGAACTACAAGGAGCTGAAAAACGGCGGAGACGGCACCATTTTCTATGACAAAGACCGGGATATCGTCGTAATCAAGATCAAAGGTAAATGGATGAAAGTAGCCGTGGAAGCACTGCCGGACGGAGTGGAGTATGGGTTTTGAGGGGGGAGGGATAAGGTTAGTAGGTGTGTTCTATACTGTTTGAGGCGGTTGAGTTCAATAGATTTTGATTAAATAGAATTTAAAATATATTTGAGCTTTTACAACACACACTCTCCACTTAGATGAATATAGATAGATATGCCATTTATGAGCTAAGCAAGACTGAGTATCGATTTTTCAGTGAAGGGAGAAACGGATGTTTTGAGATGCGGATTTGCTTTGAGAGTATCGGGGAGCACCTTTATAATCTGGCTTTTGGTTTATGGGACAAAAATCGGCGCACTATTGATGACCATACAGAACTTCATAACGGTGATATGGATATCATTCTGGCGACTGTTGCAGCACAGAGTATAGACTTTCTCGATGCGAATAAACAAGCCAGTATTTATGCTACGGGTCTTACGCAACCTGGAAAATTGGCGGTTCGAACTCGCAAATATCAAATTGGAATCAATAAGCATCTTTCCTATCTAACTGAGAGACATAATGTTTATGGATTCAGAGTTTTAGAAGATGCGCATCCTGGTCTGGTTGGCGGGTGGCCCTTTGGACGATCTGGCAGGTGGGAGCTGTTCCAGCCTAATACCAATTATGGTGCATTTTTGTTAAACCTGAAATGATTGGTTAAATTTGAAATAACACTTCTGATAGATATGGCAACTTCAACCGCAATTAAGAAAGAAAATTCTGAGAGCACCGATCTCGAAAAGAAGGAAAAATTTCAGAATAATGAAGTTAATTCGCGCCCACTTTCACAAAAAGCCGAAGAAGCAAAGATCTTTCTTGAGCGCAATCCAATTCCAAAGGAATTTCTCAAATCCTGAGAATGGCTGGTGTGTCAGGAACAATACCCTATGCATCTTTACTAAATAATCCATCACAAACGGTGAGTCATAAGCCGATTAGTTTAGGAGAAGTTTCTTGCTTTCTCCGGCCGGGGTGATATGGTAGTACCGATTGGTTGACTTTAAATGGTAGCTAACAGTAATTTGGTAGCTTACCTGGATTACCGGTTCAAGTACGACCGGGTTCATGACGATGTCAAAACTCTCAAAACCGAGCGGCAAGTAATAGCGAGAAACTGTTTTTTCAATTTCATTGATGTTAGTCTGCGCGCCGCTTTTCTTGACTGGCTTTACCGAAGTTCTGGAAAAAGCCTGGTAGGAATAGTATCTTGACGAAGGTGAAATCGTATGAAAATTCTCCTGAACTGTTTTTCTCAATGTGTCCAATTTCAGGCTTAATGCGTCGTAAGATCTGATATTCTTCTTCAACGCGGCCAGACAGCTGGTTCGCAGAGAATCTTTAAAACTCTCCAATTTCGTATGAAAGCAATCTACTTTAACCAGATCGTAGATTTCATTCTGTGCCGCAATCGTGACCATCCGGTCAAGCTGGTCAACCTTTCTGTAGCGGATGCTCAGGTTCTTCTGCATTTCAAAACCCACCGGAATTTCATTGGAAGTTTTGCTGAAAAGCCTGTTTTCTGTTTCAATATCATATTTCGGGACAAATGAAATCATATCTACGTC
>NZ_JBHYGF010000436.1:0-3227 GCF_051859145.1 Dyadobacter sp. | reverse complement strand
CCGCGCCTTGCTATTTTCGAGATAGCTTGCGATAGCCTCCTGAATGGTCTTGTCACCTTTTTGTGCATCGTAAACTTTAAGGAAAAAGTCGACTGCATTCAGTTTTTTAGTATTAAACTTTCGTACTACCGAATCCTGCTGGATATCGTCGATGAGCTTTACCAGCTCAAAATCAACTGCGTCGAGCCCGCTTCTGAACTCCTTGACGTTTTTGGAGGATATATTCTGGATCTGAAACGTAAAGTCGCCTTGTGCATTCAGCTGGACAGCGAAAGCTTCAAAAATATACCCCAAATATTCATGGTTCAAAATTGAGTAAACAATCTTAAATGGCTCGGACGGAGATACTTTCATTATCCGGTTTCTACTGGTAATAAGTGTTGACGAAATACTTCCCAAAGAGTAGGAGAGAACCTCTTTTGAAAATTGGGAAACATCAAATATAAGTCAAATCACACCTAAATGAAAGTGCCGCGCTGCTGCAAAAGCGGTTATTTGTAGAAAAAATTACGAGTGGTCACCAAAGAATTCTATATGTGCAAACCTGTCACTCGGAGCGGGTAAATCTGGAAAAGCGGCTAGTGCGCATGCTTTTTCAAAGCCAGGCTTACCAGTTCTGCCGTATTTTTTACATTCGTTTTCTTCATGATACTCGCGCGCTGATTCGCAACTGTGTTGGAGCTGATCTCGAATTTTTCAGCAATATCCTTGCTGCTCATTCCTTCAATCAGGCATTTCAGGATTTGCTGCTCGCGCGGGGTCAGGAGACTCCATACAGATTTCCCTTCCATTTCGTCTTTCGCCGGGGCTGGCTCGGGCGCGACGAGCAGCTGTTTCATTAATTTTTTAATGATAATGGAAGAAGCAGAAGGCGGGAAGTATAAATCTCCTTTTGCTATGGCGCGGATCGCCAGCAGCATTTCGTCGCGGCTCGCGTCTTTTTGCAGGTATCCCGCCGCGCCGCTCAATGCGGATGCTACAATGTAATCCGCATTGTTATGCATACTGAAAACCAATATTTTAACATTCGGGAACGCAGGAACAATCTGTTTGATCACGTCCAGTCCGGGTACCCGCGGCATAGTCAGGTCAAGCAAAATCACGTCCGGATTCACTTTTTCGACCATATCCCACACTTCGTCACCATCGGCTGCTTCGCCTGCGATCAGCAGGTCTTCTTCATCTTCGAGCAAGGTGATAATCCCCTGCCTGACAACCGAGTGGTCATCGACAACCAAAATCCGTATACGCATTCTGCTTTAAAAAGGAGTGACAGTTCACAATTCAACTTCCAGGACCAGCCTGGTGCCGCCGTCGATCTTGGAGGTGATATTCATTCTGGCATTGAGCAGCTGGCTCCTGGTGCGGATATTTTCCATTCCATTGCCGGAAGTTGAAAAACCACCCTCCGTTTTCAGCTGGTCCATTTCAAAACCCCTCCCATCGTCGGCGATCTCCAAAATAATACGATTACTGCTCTGTTCCAATTTAATCTTAATGCGATCGGCACCGGCATGCTTGATCGCATTGTTAAGCGCTTCCTGCGCGATCCGGTACAGGCTCGTTTCCATAATGCCACTGATAGCAATCCTGGAACTGGTATCCCCTTCAAAGTCAACCCGCACACCTGCAATTTCAGCTGTCTGGTCACAAAGCAGTTTCAATGCGGCAGCAAGTCCAAAATCATTCAGTACCGAGGGCATGAGATTGAAAGATACCTGCCGCGTAGTCTGGATAATATCCTGCACGAGTGCCACAAGCTTTTCGAACTGCCGCTTATGTTTTTCATCATGAAACTGCACCGATTTGAGTTTTTCCGCGTGCAATTTGAGCCCGGTCAGCATTTGGCCGATACCGTCGTGCAGTTCCAATGCAAACCGTTTTCGCTCCTCTTCCTGTCCTTCAATTAGCGAAGCCGCTCGGATCTGGTTTTCGGCCAATTTCATCTGGTACTTTTCTTCTTCTACACGCAACAATTCATTTTGTGCTTCCAGGAGCTGCATATTGGCTTGTTTCAGTTTTTGGTTAGAAAGCTGCAATGCATTTTCAGACTCGGTCAGCATTCTTACAACTCTTCTGGTTGTATTTACCACCGGTCTGAAAATCAGCAAACCCTCAGCCAGCAGTACCAGAATGGTCATGATATCGAGGATCCATTCTATTCTTTCCAGGTTTTCCAGCCGCTCGAAGCTTTCCCGGTCAAACTGAAAAACGATCTTGTCCATTTTGGCAAGAAAACGGGGTTCATTCTCTAAAATAAGTTGTAATCCTTCCTGACTGGCTTCGGCGGGAGTATCGCGCTCAATGTTGAGAAATTGCGTGTACATTTCGTCAAACACCGGTTGAAGTTCGGTGAACATTTGGTCCAATACCGGACTTTTCCACGTTACATAGCCTTTTTCAAGCGGCAATCTTCTGTTAGCAAGATTTTCATGACTTGTTTTCCAGAGATCGAGCAGTTCCGAGAAACGGGCCGAGTCACTATGCGGAGTACCATTGATTTTGAGCAATGCAAGCTTCGTCAGCCGCTGGCTCAGCATCCGCTGTCGCCCCGCCACATTTACCACCCGACTGTCGTGGTTGAGGTTACTGATGGTTTTCCTGATCAGGAATAAGCCGCTGAGTGTAAGCAATGCAACTACACACAATGCGACCACGTAAAATCTTGTCAGACTACCTGCTACCCGTTTGTCGAGTCTTTCCATTTGCTCATATTCCGATATACACGAGGTTTTCTTTCACCATTACCGGAAAGGTTTTAATTTGATAAGCAGTGTCATTGAGGCACTGCCCGGTTTGCAATGAAAAGGTTTTTTTGTGAAAAGGGCAAGCTACTTTCGGTTCACCATCCTGGCTCCCGATCATCCCGCGCGCCACGGCCATTTGCTGCCGGTGCGGACATTCGTTGTCAGTTGCATACCATTCGCCTCTTCTCGCGAAATTAAATATAGCGATTTGTTTCCCGTCAATCAGCGCACAACCGCCGCCGTCCTCAGGGATATCACTTACCTGACAAGCGAAATGCCAGGTTACTTTTGTTTCGATGTTGGTTTGGGTGTTCATGGGATGAATGTTTTAGGCTGTCGGCCGTCGGCAAACGGCTTTGGGCTTTTTTTTTTTTGTTTGTTTTTTTTGTGTTGTTTTTTTTTTATGCTGCTTACCGCGCTGCTGGTAGCGAATGTGGCAACGCTTGACCGTGCGTTCTCCAAAGTGCAGCATATTGTTGC
>NZ_JBHYGF010000435.1:0-3235 GCF_051859145.1 Dyadobacter sp. | reverse complement strand
ATCGCCAATGCATTTCCAAAAGAGTTTGGTGAACTGACCTGGCACGCGCTGGAAGGACGTTTCAGGGAGGCCGCCAGGTTACAGCTCTCATTCCTGGAATTCGATACCTTGCTGTACATCGAATCCAATCCGGTTGGGATTAAGAAATGCTTGGAAATAAAAGGAATATGTAGCTCAAATGTACGCTTGCCACTTTTGAAAGCTTCTCAGGAGCTGGGTGAAAAGCTTGAAAAAGCGATGATACGCGAAGGATTTATATAATGATTACATTTTATCCCGGGCCCTCCAAAGTTTACGATGAGGTTGGTCAATATTTGCAGGAAGCGGTTGAAAGTGGAGTGATCAGTGCGAACCACCGGAGTGGTTCCTTTATGCAAATGATGGAAGAAACCATCAGCAACCTGAAATCCAAACTGGACGTTCCTGCGGATTACGAAGTTTATTTTGTTTCCTCAGCCACTGAATGCTGGGAGATTATTGCGCAATCGCTGATTTCGGTGCCGAGCCTGCATATCTATAATGGTGCATTCGGTGAAAAGTGGATGGAGTACACCCAAAAACTTACCTCTGGCGCAAGCGGACTTTCATTCGATATGAATGAACTCCCGGATCTTCCTTTTGCAAGTAAACTGTCTGGCAGCGAGGTAATTTGCCTTACCCACAATGAAACTTCCAATGGAACTGCGCTTCCCGCCGGATTCCTCGAATCTTTGAGATCGGAAGGAGATAACCTCATTGCAGTGGATGCGACTTCCTCTATGGCTGGCGTGGTACTTCCCTGGCAGTCAGCGGATATCTGGTATGCTTCTGTCCAAAAATGCTTCGGTCTTCCTGCCGGAATGGGCGTGCTGATCGTTTCCCCAAAAGCAATTGAACGCGCCGAGGAAATCGGGGAAAGAAAGCATTATAATAGTTTGCTTTTCATACGCGAGAACTTCCTCAAAAACCAGACTCCATTTACACCCAATACATTGTGTATCTACCTGCTCAACAAGATCATGCAGCAGGTAAAGCCCATTAGCGAGGTAGCCGAACAAACCAGGTTGCGCAGCGCTGGCTGGTATCGTTTCCTGTCTTCCAATAAGTATAATCTGCTCGTTAAGAACGAAGCTGCCCGGTCTGAAACGGTAATTGCAGTGAGCAATACACCACAACGGATTACGGAGATCAAAGAAGCAGCCAGGAAGAACGGGATCACACTCGGGAACGGATATGGAAAACACAAGGATACCAGCTTCCGGATTGCCAATTTCCCTGCTATATCCGACCAGGAAATAGCAGCTTTGCAGTATTTTCTCGCTGAAATGGCGCGAAAGCAGTAATGAGTAGTAAACGGAAAGGTTTGTATTTAGTAAATAAAATCAACACCATTTCCCGCCATTTTTAGTTGTGCGTTTAGACCTATTAAAGCAATACCAGGCGCAAACAAAATGCCTCGTGGCCCTGGACTCCATCATTTTCGGCTTTGATGGGGAAGAATTAAAATTACTGCTCGTTAAAAGGGGAATCGAAGATGAAGACCGGACCTGGTCTTTGATGGGCGGCTGGGTGCAGCCCGATGAAAGTCTGGAAGGCGCATCTTCCCGCATTCTGTTCGAGCTTACTAATCTGAAAGATATTTACCTGGAACAGCTGCATACCTTCGGTAGTCCGGATCGCGATCCCGTAGAGCGCACAGTTTCAGTAGCTTATTTCGCATTGATCAATGTGGAGGATTACGCGCACAAGATTTCCAGGAATTTTGAGGCGCAATGGTTTTCGGTACAAGAGCTTCCGAATCTGCTGTTTGACCATGGATCTATGGTAGATATGGCAATCCAGCACCTGCGATACAAAGCTTCCCAGCACCCGATCGGATTTGAGCTGCTTCCCGAAAAATTCACCATTCCTCAATTACAAAAGCTTTACGAGGCAATTTTTGGGACCGAACTGGACAAGCGCAATTTCAGCCGCAAACTGCTCTCTACCAATCTGCTGATCAAGCTCGACGAAAAGCAAAAAGGATACTCTAAAAAGGGTGCATTCTTTTACAAAATAGATGAAGAGAAGTACAAAAAGCAGTTTAATACTTTTCTAAATTTTCTTCCCGGCAGCGGTTCCTGAATACCGAAAAATACTTTCATATGTAAAGTATATTGACGATTTTGAGCAACTTTGCGGTTCTACCTCAATGGTCGCCGCATGTTCAATTTCAAAGAAATCGTTTCCGTCACCCTCATTCTTTTCTCCGTAATCGATGTACTCGGCTCACTGCCGGTGATTGTTGATTTCAGGAAAAAGCTCGGGAAAATCGAATCCGAAAAGGCTACGATCACGGCTGGGATCATTATGGTCGTGTTTCTTTTTCTGGGTGAAAGGCTGTTGAGTCTTTTTGGGGTAGATGTGGCTTCTTTCGCCATTGCGGGTGCGATTATCCTCTTTTTGTTGGGATTGGAAATGATCCTCGGACGAAATATTTTCAAACACGATAACCTCGATGTGGGTGTCGCCTCCATTGTCCCGATTGCCTTCCCCATTATTGCCGGAGCTGCTACCATGACCACCTTGCTCGCATTGCGTTCCGCTTACCAAATCCAGAACATCCTTGTAGGTATCCTGCTCAATCTTTTTTTCGTATACCTGGTTTTAAAATCATCGACCTGGATCGAGAAAAAGCTCGGGCAGGGAGGTACGGATGTACTCAGGAAGATTTTCGGGATTATCCTCCTGGCAATTGCGATTAAGTTATTTAAGACCAATCTGGTGCTCTAATGCTGGGAAGCGGCTGACAACTTTTTAATAGACAAGACATTTAAAATTAATCTCATACGACAATGCAACAACTGGATAGCCTTAATCAAGTCGCCGAATTTCACAAAACATTCAAGCACCCGATCGTAGCCGCCCCTGCTATCCCGTCAGAAGAGCGCAGCAGGTTGCGTGTGGCGTTGTTAGCGGAAGAGTTGAAAGAACTCGAAGTAGCGATTCTCGAAAAAGACATTGTGGAAGTAGCAGACGCATTGTGCGACCTGCAATATGTATTATCAGGCGCGGTGCTGGAATTTGGTTTAGGTGAAAAATTCAGGGAGTTATTTGATGAAGTGCAACGCTCGAACATGTCCAAAGCCTGCTTGACCGTGGAGGAAGCAGAGGCGACCGTAGCGCATTACCAGGCAAAAGGTACCGAATGTTATTTCAAAGAAGACAATGGTAAGTACCTCGTATACAGAAGTTCGGACGATAAAACTTTGAAGAA
>NZ_JBHYGF010000434.1:21852-22883 GCF_051859145.1 Dyadobacter sp. | reverse complement strand
AAATGGGGACGCCCAACCTGATGATCAGCATTTTGCTCGTACTCGACGAAGACCTTACTCCAAATCAGCGAAAAGAGGGCGTGCGGATAGCAGGCCGCGCCAACATGGAAGCTTCCGGCGCAAGACCCGGCGGAGATCTGATCCAGATTGCCGGTATGCGCGCGAAGCAGGCGCTTTTTCAACGTAATCCGCAGGTACTTGCAGATGTGATGAAAGTAATGGTTTCGGAAATAAAGGTATCGACGGGCCGCGGTTTGAAGCCCGATCTGAGTTTTCATCACCGCACCGACAATGTAATTTCAACGCTCGCTTACGGGACAGGCTATGCAAATGCATTCGCGTATTGGGCAGTGAAGACCGAGGGTACAAAATACAAGCTGCCCGACGAACCAATGAAACTGCTGGTCGACTATTTTCTGGATGGGATCTGCTAGTCGCATATTCACGGGAGGTACCCTGATCCCGGCGCTGAAAACCGGGGGATCAGCAGGAAAGGCGCATTGAAACCGGCTGGTCCTGAATTGGCTGAAAACCTGCTCCGGGCTACTTCTTACCGGAAAGCGAAGCTTGAAAACATTGTCAGGATCAGGAAAGGAGAAGTGAAGCCGAACCTGACGCGCGATCACTATTTCTGGCATTCGCATTACTACACCCACCAGCGGCCCGACTATTATGCTTCCGTGCGCATGCACAGCAAACGAGCTGCTAACATGGAGCAGCCACATAATGAGGAAGGTTTAAAGAACCACCATTATGGTGACGGCAGCAACTTTATTTCACAGACCGGCAAAGAATTTGACGGAATTTTCCCGGTCTGGGACTGGCAGAAAATTCCGGGTACGACTGTGGTGCAAAAGCCTGAAGTAGCGCATTGGAAGGAACTCGCCAAACCTGGGCTGAACGATTTCACAGGCGGGGTAACCGACCAGCGGTATGGTGCAGCTGCATTCGATTTTGCGAGTGTACACGATCCGCTGAAAGCCAGAAAGGCGTGGTTTTTCTTTGACCGGGAATTTGTGAGTCTGGGCTCG
>NZ_JBHYGF010000434.1:17881-21842 GCF_051859145.1 Dyadobacter sp. | reverse complement strand
ATGCAGATAACCCAGTAGCTACTACCCTGAATCAGTGTCTGCTGGCGGGTAATGTTACCGTCAGCGATGGCAAAAAAATCACTGTTTTGAAAACAGGAGAACACCAGCTGGAAGCCGCGGACTGGGTGCAGCACGATGGCGTGGCTTATCTTTTTACCAGCCCAACAAAGCTGCATGTGAGCAACACAACTGCAACCGGAACCTGGCGGCTGATCAATCACCATTCGTGGGCGACAGACGAGGAGGTAAAGCAGGATGTATTCAAAGTTTGGCTGGATCACGGGCGCAAGCCAGCGGGCGGGACCTACGAGTACATTGTTGTTCCCGGGATGCAAGCAGCACAGATTGCTGCATACAGGAAGCAGCTACCGGTTCGCATTCTTGCAAATACTCCTGAAATCCAGGCGGTACAGCATGCAGGATTGGGCGTTACGCAGATCGTGTTTTACAAGTCAGGTACACAGAAAATCAGCGATCAGCTCACGATTACAGCGAGAAATCCGTGTATGGTTATGGTAAAAACCAAGGGAAATGCAGTTCAGCAGATCACTGTTTCTGACCCAACCGAAAAGCTGAACTCACTTGAACTGGAAGTAAGTAAAGTGCTGAGTACAAGCTCCGATCTTGTTAAAGTAAGTAGAGGAACTGCAAAGGGAAGTACGCTCCTGAACTTCAAGCTGCCTGCCGAAGGAATGGCGGGGCAGAGTGTGAGTCAGGATTTTAGATAAATCAAAAACTCCCGCCGGTTAAATGCATCCGGCGGGAGTTTTCTTCTTAAAATGAATTCAATGCTGCCTAGCCAACTTTGCTGGTAGGATAAAGCGTCGGCATTTCACTGAGCAGGGTATCAGCCCGGCTCACAAATTCCTTGATATAAGGTTGTTGATTGTGGTTATCGAGACCAGCCTGGTTCTCCCAGATCTCGTAAAAAACAAACACATTTTCATCGTGAATCCCCTGGTGCAGATCGTAAAGTACGCACGCAGCCTCTTTCCGCGTCTCGATCGCCATTTTTTCAAGAATGTCTTTCACCTCTGCTGTAAACTCAGGTTTGCTCTTGATTATCGCTGTTAGATAGATTGACATACGTTCAATAAGTTAATTTATAAAGTCCAAAATATTGTCAAATTCAGGTTTCCAGCCTAATTCCTGTCTCGCTTTGTCAGCACTGCAATAGCTGCTTGATGCGAAGCCAAAATGAGCACCGATCGCACCGAAGCGTTTTGCAGGTACCAGCAAGCAAGTCCACCAAAAGACCGGCTGCGAATGCATCATCGGCAGATTCGGCTGTGTGAATTACTGTATCCGAATGCGAAATACATGCTCTGAGCAGTGGCTCGTCGTGTATGTTACCCAAAACTCCTTCAAGTCCCAGCGCATCGAGGCGGTCTATATCTTCCGGCTTCCGTACAAGTCCGGTGACTTGATAACCTGCTTCTTTCAACTTCATGGCAACCGAGCCGCCAATATATCCCGTGATTCCCATAATGAAAACTTTTTTCGCGTCCATATACTCAGTTGTTTGTCAAGGTGGTTTTTAGATGGTTCAGATACAGTTCTTTATAGTTTAAAACCCGCTCCGGCGTAACGTTTTTCTCTACGTCATGAAAATGCATCCCGTCAACCCGCTGCAAGGACAGGAATGCATTCATCCTGTGAAAGCCCATTAAAACACCATCGTCCACAGTGGTTTGATTGAAGAATTCGCCGGGGAGTGTGAATGCGGTTTCAGGTGCATTCCAGGTTCGAAGCTCATAACCGTTTTCAGCTGTGAAAAATATCTCATCTGTTTCCAGCAGCGTCTTGTTGAACCTGCCTCCGGAGTGGGCAAACTGCTGCCCGCCGTTTATAATAAATACCTTTTTCATTGTCGCATATTTTTGATGTGACAAAACTAGAAGGCGGTTAACTATAATAAAAATAAGTTAAACTTGCGATGTCTATAATTAATATTATATATGCAAGCTAATCTTGAATGGTTCAGGACTTTCAAAGCAGTGTACGATACAGGTACCATGAGCGGAGCCGCAAAGCTGCTGTACGTTTCTCAACCTGGCGTAGGATTGCATTTGAATGCGCTGGAATCCTATACCGGCTTTCCGCTTTTCGAACGGACTGCGCGTAAGATGATACCGACTGAAAAGGGGAAGTTGTTGTATCAGCAAATGCTCAACTCGCTGATGTGCCTGGAAGATATTGAAATGCGCTTCCAGCGAAAATCGGGTACCGAGCGGGCGACGGTCAGTGTCGGTATGTGCGTGGAAACCTTCCAGCAAGCATTGGAAAGGCATATTCCTTCACTTGACTTTAACCTGATCATGCAGTTCGGAAGCCACGACCAGCTGAATTTATCTCTCGAAAATGGGGCAGTAGACCTGATCCTGACCACCTGCACAAGCAACAGCAATGGATTGATCTATGATCCATTCACAGCGGAGCGGCTTGTGATGGTAGCCGGGCTGCACACCGATTTGAGCGGGTTTAAGGTACCGGATCAATCAGACAAGACTGTTGCAAGAGACTGGATGAAGGCGCAGCTTTGGTACAATACCGCGGCGGATATGGGTGTTCTCAACAGTTTTTGGGAAGTAAACTTCGGGGAGCGACCGGGCTTTTTACCCAACTATATCGTACCCAACAAATTCTCCATTATCCGCTGCCTTTCGCAAGGAAACGGACTGGCCGTACTACCGGAATTTCTTTGCCGGCAGGCGATCGAAAGTGGTCAGGTAACGAAGATATGGGAAGGTTTTCAGCCTCTTGAAAACACCCTTTATTTCGGCAAAAGGAAGCAATCATTGTATATGCAGGAGATCGGGTATATCGAAACCTTGCTGCAAAACGAGTTTAAGTGAGAAGCCCGAATAGCTTCTCACATAGTCTAATTCGCATAATTCGTCAGTTGCAGTAAAACGCCGTGCAGGTCACTGCTGACTTTGAGTTGGCACGCCAGGCGGCTGTTATCCTGCGCATCGGGACGGGTTTCGAGTGTCATCAACTCTTCGTCTTGTGGCTCTGCGAGCTGATCCTGACCTTTGAGAATGATGCAGTGGCAGTCAGCGCACAATGCGAGCCCGCCGCAGGTTGCGCGCATTTCATAATCATGGTTTTTCAATGTTTCCATGAGGTTAGCCTCTTCGGCTTCCACCAGTTGCAGGGCTTTTTCCTGTCCCTGGCGATCGATAACTGTCAGTTCTATCATATCAGAATGCATTAACACCGTTAACAGTCGTGTACTTGAAGCTTAGCTTTTGTTCGGGATACACGTATTTAAAGGCACTTTGCGCCATCAAAGCTGCTTCATGAAAGCCCGAAAGGATCAGTTTCAGTTTGCCTGTGTACGTATTGATATCCCCGATTGCGAAGATGCCCGGTGTTGATGTGGAGTAATCATCTACATTCACCTCGATGGCCGATTTGTCCAGCGCGAGGCCCCAGTCGGCTATCGGGCCGAGCTTGGGTGTGAGTCCGAAAAGCGGGATCAGGTGATCGGCTTCCAGGTCAAATACCCCATTGTGTTTGCTGGAAACGGTAAGTGACTGTAAATGTCCGTTCCCCGCCACTTCTGTAATCTGCGATTCGAGCAAAAGGCGGATTTGTCCCTTGTGCGCCATATCAACTACTTTTTCGGCGGAGTCGGGCGCGCCCCGGAATGTTTCTCCCCGGTGTACCAGCGTGATTTCCGAAGCGATTGGGGCGAGGAATATAGCCCAGTCCAATGCAGAGTCGCCTCCGCCGGAAAGTACCACTGTGCGGTTCCTGAAAGTTTCAGGGTTTTTGACAAAATAGGAAATGCCTTGTCCCTCGAACTGCTCCAACCCATTGATAACAGGCTTACGAGGTTCAAAGCAGCCCAATCCGCCCGCGATCACGAGTACTTTGCATTCAATGCGGGTATCGTCGTGGGTTTGTACCACGAAGCCGCCGTGATCCAGTCGCGTAACGGTATCTACGCGCTCAC
>NZ_JBHYGF010000434.1:0-17871 GCF_051859145.1 Dyadobacter sp. | reverse complement strand
GCCCGGCTTGAAAGGGGCGATCTGTTCCATGAGGTTATCTACCAGCTGCTGCGCCTGAATGGACGGGAAGCCTGGAATATCATAAATGGGTTTTTGCGGATATATTTCTGAAAGCTGCCCGCCTACCTGTGGTAGCGCGTCGACAAGGTGGCAGCGCATCTTTAATAAACCTGCTTCAAAAACGGCAAACAGGCCAACCGGGCCGGCGCCGATAATACATATGTCAGTGGTGATCATCTTTTGAATGG
This sequence comes from Dyadobacter sp., assembly GCF_051859145.1. Lineage (GTDB taxonomy): Bacteria > Bacteroidota > Bacteroidia > Cytophagales > Spirosomataceae > Dyadobacter. The sequence goes on along the minus strand of NZ_JBHYGF010000434.1, from coordinate 17,623 downwards.
CTAAATGTCTTTGTTAGTCCATTGCAAAAGTGACACATTCCGCCGCCAAAGGCCAATGATGAATTGTTATTCGATATAACTAAACGTTATAATGGCTTTTGCAAAAACGCATGAAAAGCTCGCTCAGTGAAGATGTTTTTCCGTGCAGGTGTATGAACTGGAAGTCGCGGTAAATTTCCAGTCCTTTGATATCGATAATGGTCAGCTCGTTGTACTTCAATTCATTTACTACCGATTGTACGGACAGAAATGCGGCTGTTTGTGAATGCAGCAGGTACTGTTTGATCGCGATACTGCTTTCCAGCTCGATCTCGATAGTAAGGTCACTGAATGCAAGACCCGCTTTTGACAATGCTTTTCGAAGCACATCCAGGGTTCCTGAACCTGCCTCCCGCAACACCAGCGGTATCCCGGCGAGCTGTTTCAAACTGATCTCGCCCCATTTGGCATACTTTCCTTTGGACTGTGTGACAAGCACAATCTCGTCTTTGACAAAGGGCGTATAACTAATCTGCGGGTGAAAGCCTGCGCCCTCCACAATCGCGATGTCAACGATTTCGTCCAGTATGTGTTTGGTTATAAGGTCGGTGTTGCCCTGGATGAATGTAAATGAAAGGGCAGGATAGCTTTTCTTAAAGAGCGCCAGCAGCTTAGGAAGTATCGTCTGCGCAACGGTGGTACTCGCCCCGATGCGGATCGTCCCGCCATGCGCGTGCGCCACCTGCGCGATCTCGGATTCCATTTCACGCGAGAGTTGAATGATGCGCTGCGCATACCTGACAAACAATGCGCCTTCGGCGGTGAGCCCGATGGTGTTTCCATTCCTGGTGAAGAGTCGGCAATTGAGTTGCTGCTCCATTTCCCGTACGTGCTTGGTAACTGCAGGCTGGGTGATGTTCAGTTCAAGGGCGGCTTTGGTAAAGCTGAGCTTTTGTGCGACGGTGAATACGACCAGCAGGCGGTAGTCCACGGTTTTTAATGCAATCATATTTTCATTTTTGAGATCAGCCTGCACGTCACTAGGCTGATCGTATATGCTTCCTGGCACAGCTTTTTAGCCATCGGCATCTTCATTTTTTCAACGAACAGATAATTCATCAAAACTAAAGATCACCTATCATGAAAAAAAACTATGGTTTTTGGAAAACGATGCGGAGAGCCCCGCTGTTAATGGCGGTTTGCGGAACGCTCGTTTTTGGTTGCAAAGAAGACGATAATTTCTGGGATGCTTTCATTCCTGAGACAGACGAAGAACCAACTTCCACGCAGATCGAGGCTATGTTTTCTATCCGGCAGTTCAAAAAGCAACAGACGCCAACATTGCACAGCTCAAAGTACCTGCGGGTTTTACGATCAACAAGTTTGCTGACGGACTCGGTAAGCCCCGCATCCTGCTGGCACATAATGGCCACGTGTATGCATCTGACAGAGAGGCCGGGATTGTGATCATGCTCACGGATGCAGATAATGATGGCGCCGCCGAAGGCAAGAAGACGGTAGCGAATATCAAACAGGTGCACGGGCTTTCTGTTTACGAAGGTAAAATGTATATGGTAGCTGTCAATGAAGTATACGCGGCCGATATCAATGGTGACGGTACGCTCGGTCAGCCTACTATGCTGATCAATGATCTACCTGACGGCGGACAGCATCCCAACCGCACGATTGCATTTGGCCCTGATAAGAAAATGTACCTCACCGTGGGCAGTACCTGTAATTCCTGCCCCGAACCCAATCCTGAAAACGCGACCATCCTGCGTGCAGAACCGGACGGATCCAACCGGAAGATATTTGCAAAAGGTCTGAGAAATACGATCGGCTTTGGCTGGCATCCTGAAACGAGCGAGCTCTGGGGTATGGACCACGGGATCGACTGGCTGGGTGATAATGAGCAGAAAGAGGAGGTTAACATGATCAAGCAAGGAGCGGATTACGGCTGGCCTTACATCTATGGTGAAGGCAAATACAACCCCGGCGACAGGCCGCAGGGCGACACTACTTACCAGCAATATCTCGCCAAAACCACATTGCCCGCATTGACCTACCAGGCGCATTCTGCTCCCATGGGAATGGCGTTTTACACAGGCGCCATGTTCCCCGGTGAGTACAAAAACGATGCTTTTGTAGCGATGCGCGGCTCATGGAACAGGAGCTCGCCGGTGGGTTACAAGATCGTGCGCATGCATTTCGAGAATGGCAAGCCTGTTCGTTTCGATGATTTTGTAACAGGATTTATTGTCAACAACAACCGTGCACATTTCGGCAGGCTAGTGGGCGTAACTGTTCATAAAGACGGATCGCTGCTATTCTCCGATGATACCAACGGGGTAGTTTACAGGGTTTCCTACAAATAATGTGAAGTAGCTGTGGCAGCAACTTCGAATTGACACCAAAACACGACTGTATTCAATATGGAAAATCAACAAAACGAGCATTTCAGTAGTGAGCGCGCCGTCACGAGGGACGGGCACAATGTAAGTTTATGGCAAAGAAATATGCACCTGGGAGACCAGAACGGGACTTTTGATCCGGCTTTCGTCTACGATGCATTGATAGTAGGAGCGGGGATCACCGGTATTACAGCCGCATTGCTGTTACAACGCGCGGGGCGCAAATGCGTGATCGCAGATGCCCATCACGCAGGTTATGGTACCACAGGAGGTACCACAGCCCACATCAATACTTTTGCAGATACTACTTATGCTGAGGTCGAAAGTGCATTCAGCGAGGATGCTTCGAAGCAGTTTGCAAAGTCAATCGCGCAGTCGGTAAGCCTGATTAAAGAGCTGGTAGACGAGTATGACATCGATTGTGACTATGAGCGGAAGAAAGCGTATGTGTATGCGCAAACGGACGACGAGGTGAAGGAGCTGGACGATATGCTCGAAAGCAGCATCCGTGCCGGTGTGCCGGTTGAAGTTACCCAGGCGGCTCCTGGGCCTCAGTCCTATCAGAAAGCGCTGGAGTATGATCAGCAGGCGCAGTTTCATCCATTAAAGTATATTCTGGCGTTGCAAAAGGAGTTTGTAGCATTGGGTGGCGTGATGCTTGAAAACACCCGGATCGAGGATATTTCTACCGAAGATGATGTACATACCGCCAAGTCTCCTGAGAGGGAGATCAAGGCGAAGTCTGTGTTCTATGCGACGCACATTCCGCCGGGCGGGGTAAACCTGCTGCATTTCCGTAATGCGCCTTACCGAAGCTATGTGATCGCGGCCACGCTCAGCGACGGCGCTTATCCCGATGCGCTGATTTATGATATGAAAGATCCATATCACTATTTTCGCACACACGAAGTAGATGGTCAGAAGTACCTGATCTCCGGCGGGCACGATCATAAGACGGGGCACGGCGATCCTGAGCAATCTTTTGAGGACCTGATCAGTTTTACCAAATCCTGCTACCAGGTGGCGGAGGTGTCTTCCAAATGGTCGGCGCAGTACTATGTTCCTACGGACGGACTTCCTTACATCGGGCATTTACCCGGCGCATCGAAGGGAATTTATGCAGCAACTGGTTATAATGGAAATGGGATGATCCTGGGTACGGTTGCTGCTATTGTTGTCAGCCAGCTGATTGCGACCGGCGAAAGTGAGTTCAAAGATCTTTTCGATCCGGGGAGGATCAAGCCCATTGCAGGCTTTACCGAGTTTATCAAGGAGAATGCAGATGTAGCAAACCGCTTTGTCGCAGATCGGTTCGGTATTGACAAGCTTGATTCAGTAGCACAATTGCCCGTTGATTCAGGAGATATCGTTGAGTACGATGGACAGAAACTTGCGATCTATAAAGATCAAAAAGGTGAGGTTCACGCGTTGAGCCCGGTTTGTACCCACACGGGCTGTATTGTGAAATGGAATGGTTCCGAGAAGAGCTGGGATTGCCCCTGCCACGGCGGCCGCTTCAATGCGCATGGACAGGTACTTACGGGGCCTACCAGGCTGGATTTGGAGCAGATTGTGGTTAGTGAGGGAAGTTGAGTTTATGAGTTTATGAGCTTAGAGTTTATGAGTTTATGAGTTTATGAGTTTAGAGTTTAGAGTTTATGAGTTTGGAGTTTATGAGTGTAGAGTTTATGAGTTTAGTTGTTTTATGTAAAAGACCTGCCGGCGGTGATTGCGGGCAGGTCTTTTGCTTTATTTAAAATCAAATAACTAACTATCGCCGGGTACGTAGGAATGCTATTGCCAGTACTGCGATGCCGGCTCCTAATGCAATTTTGCGCGTCAGACCTACTTTGTTATACTTCAATTCCGACTTGCCTCCGAGCTCTGAGAATACGTCAGGGAAATGTCCTTTGTTGATATCCTCGTGGATTCCTTCAATCATGTTTACACGGTCTGCCACGAGTAGCAGTAGCCAGTGACGGATCATCGATTCGCTGAATGTGAATGCGTAGCGACGGATTTTTCCACTTAAACCCTTTGGAGGGTTTGGCGTACCGAATACGGCAGTGAGGCCGGGCCGCTCGTTGGAATGGAGCACTTCAACCAGCTCGGGCTGCATTGGCGGGCGCTCCCAGATCATCCCTTTGTTATCGTTTTCAGTCCGTTTTTTCATCGGGTATGCCGGCACGTCCAGTGGATCGGCGTCAATTCCCCAACCATTGATGTGGCTGTAATCTTGTGCTGTCTTTTTCATAATGCTGGTTATTTTCTTGCTGATGGTGGTATTAGGATTGGCTTAATGCAGTTATCCAGTTTGGCAGAAAAAATGTGGTAAGCGTCCGAAACTTCTTCCAGCGGAATGCGGTGGGTGATAATGTCTTTCGGACTTACCCTGCCGGACTGAATATGGTCGATCAGCTTTGGAAGCAATCTTTTAACAGAAGCCTGGTTGGCGCGGATTGTAATACCCTTGTTCACCACATTTCCGATCGGGATCAGGTTTCCGGTTGGTCCGTAAACACCCACGATGGACACGATACCTCCTTTTTTAACAGAGTTGATCGCCCAATGCAGCGCAGTGGCTGAACCCGATTGGAGCATCAGTTTGCGACCTGTGATTGTTTGCATTGCATCGCCAGCAGCTTCGCAGCCCACAGCATCAATACATACATCCGCGCCGATCCAGTCTGTGGCCTTTTTCAGGAACAGTACCACATCTCCCACAGAGCGGAAGTTGTACACTTCACATTGCGCATAATTTTTCACGAATTCCAGGCGGTATTCCAGATGGTCGATCACAATCACGCGGCCTGCGCCGAATAACCACGCCGATTTCGCAGCCATAATTCCTACCGGTCCTGCACCAAATACCACAACGGTATCCCCGGGTTTGATCCCGCCCATTTCGGCAGCCTGATAACCCGTTGGGAAAACGTCTGTCAGCAACACGGCATCGTCGTGGTCCATGTTATCAGGGATAACCATCGGGCCCACGTCTGCATACGGCACGCGCACGTATTCAGCCTGGCCGCCGTCGAAACCACCTGCTGTATGCGAGTATCCGAAGATCCCGCCCACGGCAGTTGCCTCCGGGTTTGATTCATGACAGTTACCAAAAAGTCCCTGCTCGCAGAAAACACATTTGCCGCAGGCGATATTAAAAGGAACAAGTACGTTGTCGCCCACTTTCAGGTTCTGTACTGCGTCACCAATCTCTTCCACAACCCCGATGAACTCGTGGCCGAATGTGGTTCCAACGCGCGTATCAGGTACCAATCCATGGTATAAGTGAAGGTCGGACCCGCAGATACACGATCGGGTAACCCGCACGATCGCGTCACCGGAATGCTCAATTTTTGGCATCGGCTTACTGCGATCAGCTCTGACCCGGTACGGGCCCCTGTAATTCATTGCTAACATAGTTTTACCGTTAATTGGTTGATGATGTTGAACATGTGAAAGGCCGGGGTATGTAAAAAACTATTCCAGTCCAACTAAAACCACATTGAGGCTGATTTGAGCTATTTGTAATTGCTGCACTGCTGGAACGACTTTTTTAAATGGGGCGGCATCAACATTAAAACCACAACCGAAATGGCAACTAAAAAAAGTGCATCAAAAGCAACCAAACAGATCACCGAAGCAGATGGTGAAAAATTGAAAGAATTATTCGTAGATGGTTTGAAAGATATCTACTGGGCTGAAAAGAACCTGGCGAAAGCTTTGGTGAAAATGGCCAAAAATGCGACTTCCGAAGAGTTGAAATCTGCATTTGAACTGCATACAACACAAACAGAAGAGCAGATCAAAACTGTTGAACAGGTATTTGAAATTATCGGCGAAAAGGCACAGGCTAAAAAATGTGCTGCTATGGAAGGCTTGATCGAAGAAGCAAACGAGATCATCGAAAGCACTGATAAAGGCACAATGGTTCGTGATTGCGGTTTGATTATGGCTGCCCAGAAAGTTGAGCACTATGAAATCGCTTCATATGGCACACTGCGCAACATTGCCAGAACTCTGGGATATGAAGATGCAGCAACACTGCTTCAACAAACACTAGATCAGGAAGGTGAAACAGATCACATCCTGACTGAACTGGCAGAAAGCTATGTAAATGAGCAAGCTTCTGCCGAGTAACAAATATCTTTTAAACAAAACAAGAAAGCCGGTCGCTGTTCACAGCGACCGGCTTTCTTGTTTTGTTGTCAGAATGAAAATCAGTACCCCGGATTTTGAGGCGCGAGGTTAGGGTTAACCTGCAACTCCACACGTGGGATTGGCATCAGGTAATCGCGTGCCGCACTGAAATTCGGATGTGGTTCGAGGGAATTTGCACCTTTAAATACCACATCTCCCAGCTTTCTGCGCTGGATATCGTACCACCTTTTGTACTCAAACGCGAGTTCAATGCGGCGCTCTTCCAGAACCAGATCGATGAAAGCCTGCTTTGAAAGTCCGGGTGCCACATTCGCGGGGAATGTGCCGGCTTTGCCTGCCCAGTTACGGGCGCGCGCACGGATTTCATTTACATACCCGATTGTTTCTGTAGTTGGTCCGTTCACTTCTGCGCCAGCTTCTGCTGCTATTAACAACACTTCTGCGTAACGCATTGCCGCATAATTGTGGTCAGAGTATCGCCCTTCCGCATTGGAGTTACCTGCAAATCGCGCATACTTGGCAATGTGGGGCCTCTTTGTATTTGGAAATTGGGAATATGGTACCAATTTACCACCTATGAGCAGCGAATCGTCAAAGCTGACTTCCTTCCGATAGTCGCGGTCGTCCCAGGTATCGAACACTTTTTGGGAAGGTACGATTACACTCCACCCACTTCTTGGGGCATCGCCTCCACGTACTCCCGTCATTGGGGCCATAATATCATCATTCGCCCCACCTTCTCCCGACTGCAATCCGAGAAAATCAACGGCAAAAATGTGTTCTTTTAAATTATTTGCCTGCGGTGCGCGGAAAAGAGTCTGAAAATCTGCTTCCAGTCCGTACCCGAATTTGTCTTTATTATCAATTACCCATTTAGCTTCAGCATACGCTTTGGCATAATCCTGCAAGGTCAGATGTACCGATGCAAGGTAAGAAGCGGCAGTTCCCTTGGTGGGGCGGCTCCGTACATTCGAAGGCTGCTGATCGGGCAGGTTTTGTTTGGCAAATTCAAGATCGGCCAGGATACCTGCGTAAACAGTCGCGGCCGGCGTGCGTTTCAATTCCTTTACAGCTGCCGGATTGGTAATGAAAAAGTCAATGTAAGGTACATCGCCAAATACCCGGACCAGGTGGAAGTAGGAGAATGCGCGCACAAAGCGGGCTTCTGCGATCAGCGGGTTCATTTCGCTATCAGGCAATCCCAACTGCTGCGCACCTGCAATCGCCGCGTTGGTAGCGCTGATCACCTGGTACCAATATGGCCAGAACTGGTTGACCATATTATTGTTATCGTCCATATTGAAATCGTTTACCTGCTGTCTTTCAGCAGGTGTACCGCGGTCGCCGATATCGCACATATCGTCACGCAAGGAGAGCGCGGATACGAATTGCCGACCATAAAGCCGCTCGGAGGCGATCCAGCCGTAAGCCCCGGATATCGCCGTTTCCACGTCTTTCGGTGTTTTGAACAAAGCTTCCGGCGCAAGTAACCCAACCGGCTTTTCGGCCAGATCAGCGCAGCCCAGCAGCAGGGCGGGACGCGCGAGGGTGGCCAGTTTCTTCATGTATATTTTCATAAAATGCTTTTTAAAAGTTGGCACATGAACTATAAACCGATGTTCAGACCTACTGTGTAGGATTTTGCATTAGGGTAGCTGGCATAATCAAGACCCAGGTTCCGGTTTCCGTCGGTGTCGCCTTCCGATGAATAATTCACTTCCGGATCGTAGCCTTTGTACTTGGTGAATGTGAGAATATTCTGCGCGCTGACGTAGAACCGCAGCTTGCTGATCCTCAGTTTTTCCAGTACGGGTTTTGGGAGATTGTAGCCGAGCGCCAGGTTTTTCAGACGGACAAAACTTCCATCATACACCCAGCGCGTAGATACCCGCCGCGTGCGGCCCGCCATTGCCTTGGGTACATTGGTGTTTGTGTTTTCCGGAGTCCACCGGTTCAATGCTTCGGTAGTTGCATTGTTGATCCCCGACAGCAGGTTCAGCTCCATTAAGGTGTAGCTCAGCAGATCGTTGCCTTCTGAAGCCTGGAAAAATACGTTCATGTCAAACCCTTTCCAGCTGAAATCGTTGTTGAGTCCCCAGGTAAATTTAGGGTGCGGATTTCCGATGATCGTGCGGTCGTCGCTGTTGAGCATACCGTCCGGTTCGCCGGTGAGCTTACCATTTGCATCTTTTTTACCATCAATATCCCTGAATTTCTCTCCGCCTGCCGCTACTTCAAAGCCGCCGCCGGGAATGAAATTGTCGTTTTGCTGGTAAACGCCGTCGTAAAGCCAGCCGTAAAAGCTGCCTACCGGCTCACCTTCACGCAGGATCTGCGTTTGACCCAGACCTACCATATGTCCCGGCGCAGAGTTGTAGAAAATGTCCGTTCCATTCGGCAGTTTAAGCACTTTGTTGCGGTTCAGCGAGAAGTTAAGGTCTGTGCTCCATTTAAAATCGCCGATCAGGTTGCGGGAGTTGAAGGTTATTTCAAAACCTTTGTTTTCAACAGAGCCGATGTTCTGCAACTGGTTGGTGTAACCTGAATATTGCGGAAGCGGCACGCTGAAAAGCAGGTCGCTGGTCACGCGGCGGTAGTAATCGAGCACGACATTGATGCGGTTGTTGAACAGGCTCACGTCAGTTCCGATGTCAAACTGCTTGGTTGTTTCCCACGTCAGGTCGTCATTTGCGACAGTAGTAGGGCGGACTGCATTCACGGCCACACCATTGATCACCGTGTACACATTCGAAAAGCGCGCCATGGTTTGATATGGGTTAATAGCCTGGTTACCTGTCAATCCGTAGCTCACGCGCCATTTCCACTGGCTGATCGCCGGCATGTTTTGCATAAACGGTTCACTGGACATTTTCCAAGCGAATGCACCGGAAGGGAACATGGCCCATTTGTTGTTTTTGCTGAAATTCGAGGAACCGTCGCGGCGGATATTGGCTGTGAAAAGGTACTTATCGGCTAGCGAATAAGTGATCCTTCCGTAGAGCGAAGCAAGCTGCCACTCGATCAGTTCTGAGGTAGGACTCTGCCAAACGGAAGATCCGCCCAGGTTCCAGAATGAAACTGCATCTGTTATGAAAGACTGCCCGGTGCCACCCCAGCGTTCGCTGGAAGAAGTTTGATAAGAGTAACCCGCCATTACAGACAGATCGTGGTTAGTACCTATCTTCTTGTTGTAGAGCAGGTAGTTCTCATTCAGCAGCAATGTGCTTTTGGTACCCGTAACACTCGCGCGGCCACCTATGTTGCGGCCGTCGTTTAATGTACTTGGCAGGTAAGTCCCGGCGCGGCCGCTGTTGGTAGTTGCGCCGAGCGTAACCCGCAATTTCAGATCGTCCAGGATGCTGTATTCTGCATAAAGGTTTCCCTGAATGCGATCCGTAAGTGACTGGTTTTCCAGCTGCGTTGCGATCGCGTAAGGATTGTCGATCGGGTCATTTAGTCTCGCTACTGTAAATCTTCCGTTTGCGCCCCGAATAGGTTGGTCAGGCTCAAATTTGAATGCAGATGCGACTACGCCCGGCGTCAGTCCGGAAGAACCTTCCTGTGTTTTGGACTGATCGCGGGAGACGCGCTGCGCGAAGAGGTTCAAACCCAGTTTCAACCTTTTTGCAGCTTGTATATCAATGTTGCTCGTCACCGAAAAGCGGTTGTAGCCCGAATTAATAATGATCCCTTTGTGATCGTAAAGTGCGCCCGACACATAGTATTTTACATTATCTCCGCCACCGGCAATGGAAAGCTGGTAGTTCTGAATACCGCCTTTTCTGAAAATCTGGTCCTGCCAGTCCGTATCCGCGCCTTGTGAAACCACATTGGGTCGTGCTTCCTGTACATAGCTCAGGAACTGGGATGCATTGAGCAGGTCGAGGCGGTTGATTTCAGATTGGGAAGAAAACGAAGTATTGAAATCAATCTTCGGCTTGCCCGACATCCCTTTTTTGGTAGTAACCATAATTACCCCATTCGCCCCACGGGATCCGTAAATCGCTGTTGCGGAAGCATCTTTAAGTACTTCAATGGATTCGATATCTTCCGGAGGCGGCAATGCGCCACCTACAAACCCGTCTACCACATAGATAGGATCGCTGCTCGCATTAATGGAGCTGCTTCCCCTCACACGTACCTTGAATGTAGAACCTGGCTCGCCATTGTTGGCCTGGATCTGAACACCAGCCGCGCGGCCCTGCAAAGCCTGCACAGTTCCAAGGGCAGGGTAGGCGGTAATTTCTTCTGCCTTGACAGAAGATACGGATCCGGTCACATCGCTTTTCTTCACGGTTCCGTAACCTACTACCACGATCTCTTCCAGCGATTTGTTATCCGTTTTCAGGCTCACATTGATCTGCGTCTGGCTGCCCACAGCAGCTTCGTGCGAGGTATACCCTACAAAGCTGAACACCAGCGTGGCATTACCGTCGGGTACCTGAATGGTGTAGTTCCCGTCAGCATCCGAGGAGGTTCCCGTTTGTGTGCCTTTCACCAGGATGTTCACACCTGGAAGCGGCTCCGCATTTTGCGCGTCAGTCACTTTTCCTTTGACCGTGATTTCAGCTGCGCCAGGCTGTCGTGGTATTTCAATGCCGGTAGTACTTGCCTCACCGGTTTTTTCATTCGGTTTTACTACGATATTTTTTCCTTTTACTTCATACACAAGTCCCTGCGGTGTAAGAATGCCGCTAAGTACTTCCGAGAGCGGCTTTGCTTCTGCTGAAAAGGAGATCTTGCGAGTAGATTGTATCAGCTTCGAGCTGAATACGAAACGTACGTCGGCCTGTTTTTCGATCTTCTTCAACACCCGGCCCATTTCTTCCGAGTTGACGGAAACAGAAATTTTCCTGCCGAGCAATTCCTGAGCGCCGGAGGGACCGGCATTGGCCCGGCTGAAAAAGCACACGGCCAGGCAAATTTGTAACAAGCTGATCCGCAGCAGCAAGAAACTATGCGGCGATTGTACTATTTTTTTCATACTTCCTGAATTGATTAAGTGTTTAGCGTTTTCTTCTACATTTCCCCGCAACCTTTTCCGTCAACGACAATCCGTCCGTCGATTACCTCGTAGCTGGCGCGGACTGCATTGCAAACCAGATCAAGTTGTTCGTAGAGGGACAGGTCGGTCAGCGTGGCGGTTACCGGGCAATGTTTCATTGTTTTTTCATCAAAAATGATTTCTATACCATAGGCTTTTTGCAGGGTTTTAAAGATGTCAGAAACAGGGGAATCATTGAAATTAAAGTCAATAGCTTCGTCGGGGGGGATAATGATTTCGGGATCGGGGACAATGGTCTTTGTCAGTTTTACAGTTTCGTGCGCCAGTACAATTTGCTGGTTAGGTTCTATCACCACGGCGCTGCGCTCGCTAAGCTCGTCGCCGGTAAGCGGACTTTTTTCCCTGGCAAAGACGGCTACGCGGCCTGTTTTTACGGATACACTTGCATTGCTTTCATTGTCAAAAGACCTGACGTGAAAGCTGGTACCCAGCACTTTGGTAACCAGACTCCCGGCAAAAACATAAAACGGGCGGCCAGGCTGCCGGGCAACTTCGAAGAATGCGCCGCCGCTCAGGTGTATCGTTCTTTTTGTTGATGAAAAATGTTCAGGATAGCTCAGCTTGCTATTGGGGGAGAGGTAAACTGTGCTACTGTCTGAAAGCCTGACGCGCAAAATAGTTTTGCCTGTGTTCGCCACTATACGCATATCTTTCGTCGCCAGTATTTCTCCATTCTCCCCGCTGTTTTCGTTTTTGGTAAAAAACCAGACAAAGCCGATGGTAAGCAGGCAAATGCAGGCTGCCCGGAACCAGAATGTGGGCGCAAACCATACCTGCCTGTGACTTGGAGCACGCTGAGGATATTCATCAAAATGGTTGAGAATGGAGCCAATTGCGCGGTTCCTTTCCGCTTCCGACAAGGGAGCAGGCACGGGGCCGACCGCTTTCACGAGCTCACGCGCCATTTCGACCGTCTCTGCTTTTTCGGGATTTTGCGCCAGCCAGCTTTCCCATTGCGCTTCATTCTGCGCATCGGGATGCAGTACCCATCTACGGAATGCATCGTCCCACAGAAAATCTTCTGCCGAGAAATTTTGGTAATCTTTCATGTCCGGATTTGACCTTTCAAATACCATTAGACACCGCTACCCGGCAGATACTGCATTAATCCAGCTTTTTTTCGGATTATTTTAAAGAATATTTATTGGAACAGGAAGGAAAGCACAAAAGGAATGGCAGTCTTCCACTGCTCGCGGATCCATTTGAATGCGGTTTGAAGCAGATTGGAAACAGATTGAGGCCGAATGTGCATGATTTCGGCGATCTCGTCCCGGTCCAGTTCCTGGAAGAACCGCAGGTATACAACCTCTTTTTGTCTGGCAGGGAGCGCATTCATAAGGAAGGTGATTTGCTGCGCCACGTGCCTGTTTTCTTCGGAAATGATAAAATAATGCTCCGAGCTGAATTCGATTTCGAACCCGTTTTCATGTTCTTCACCGCTGGGTAGCAGCCAGCTGCTGCGGTGGCCGAGGCGGTGTAGGCGCCGGCGCAGAGAGGCGAGGAGATAGGGTTTTGGAGGGATATCCGCATTGAGTGTCGCCCTTTTTTCGAGCACTTCCAGGAACACATCCTGAATTGCATCTTTCACCAGTTCCTGGTCGCGGCTGAATTTCTGACCGTACTGGTACATCAGGTCGTAAGTCGCTTCGAGCAGCTTCCGGAACGAAGCCCGGTCGCCGGCCAATGCAGCTTTCCAGTACTGCGTGACCTCGTTCTCAGAAAGTGAACCGACGTTGAACGTTTTCATCCGAAGCTTTAATTGGAACCGGCGGACATGCTGCGGTTCCAATCAAAAGACGGCGGGCTTTGGAAAGTACCCGTAATTCCTGCGTAAGTTTTATTGCTTGCCGATAATATCTTCCCACCGATAATAATGGAAAACTTTCCCTTCGGACATGACGACGAACAAACCTTTGCTGAAAGTTGCATTCAGGGCCACGCTGGTCACCTCGGAACCGTCGCTCTGGTGGGCTGCTACCTTCACAATCCTGATCGGCTCATGCAGGTGCGGGTTTTCCTTTGAACCCTCGCGGCTGAAAATATGGAACTTGTCGGCACCCTGGTCGGATACAAGCAGATAGCCCGTTTTATCTCCTGTTTTGTAGATCGAGATACCTTCATTATCCTCTGCAAAGCCCTTATTCGGGATCAATGCAAGCTCGGTGCTGCTGCTGTCGGGGTGGGCGTAGTATTTGCGCACACCTACCTGCTCGTCGGAATAGTAAATGTAGCCCAGCTCGTTATCCACCGCAATGGATTCGATTTCCTTCTTGCCACTGTATTTACCGAATTTCCGCACAAGCTTACCGTTTACATTCCCTTTTGCGTCGCCTGATAACTGGTATTGCCAGAGGTAACCTTCTGCCGGTCCCGACTTTCGTCCCACGATCGCGAAAATCGCCTTGTCTTCCGGGCGGGTATACAGCGTAATCCCCATTGGATCGCGCTCGGTTTCTCCCGCAAATACTTCGATACCCCCGTTATCAATCGGTTTCAGGTCAGGCAGACTGAATACACGTATTTTATTGGCTTTCCGCTCGGTAAGTACCGCAATGTCCGTCGGTTTACCATTGATGTTCAGTCCGTAAGCGACGTCGACATTATTGGGTCTTTGCAGGTTTCTGACCACCTTATCTGCGAGCGTTTTTCCATTCAGGTCAAACACATACAGCGCTCCGTCTTCATTTTTGTCCGTGCCCAGGATCAGGCTTTTCGCCGGGTCGGCAGGATTGATCCAGATCGCCGGATCGTCGGTATCGTGTTTGACGGAATCAGTTATTACAGCAGGCTGGATCGCGCTGGCAGTATCAATCTGAACTTTGCCGTTTGCTCCGGTTTGCTCGTTGGGCCTGCCGCCGCATGCAGCGAGGACGATTATTGATGTAAGGTATATGGGATAAAGTATGATTTTCATGAAGGTGTCTGAATGCGTTACTATCTCGTTAAGTCAAATTTCAGTCCCATGTTGAAGCGCGGGCGGTAGTACTCTGCCTGCACCGTGCGGGAAGAAATGCTCTGGTAGTAACGCAGTGGCTGGTTGGTCAGGTTGTTCGCTTCTGCAAATACACGCAGGTTTTTGGTGATCTTGTAAGCTGCGTTGGCATCGAGGAAAAACTGTTTGTCGTAGTAAATGTCATCAAACTCATTGCCGCCGAGTGCGTCAAGGTAAGCAGCAGTATAGTTAGCCGACAAACGTGCCGAGAACTTTTTGTTTTCCCATGAAAGCGACGCATTGAACATGTGCGGGGCTGTTCCGGGCAGTGTAACGCCGGTTCTCACATCACCATCTTCATTGTACACGCCGTTTGCAAAGGATTTGGTGTAAGTATAGTTGGCGTAAATCCCGAAATACTTCCAAAAGCCTGTCAGGAAGTCGAGTTGCCGCTGAATTGCAGCTTCAATCCCGAACACATTCACGCTTTCACCATTTCTTGACTGATAAAAATCCCAGGTTTCACCAGCACCAACCGGGTTAGCCTCTCCCGGAAAATCTGCTGCGAAGCTGGCTGTGGTATATTGCTGATTCCCGTAGGTGTAAATAAAGTTTTTGAGGTTTTTATAAAAAGCACCTGCGGAAAATAAGCCCACAGACCTGAAATAGTTCTCAGCCATGAAATCAAAATTCCAGGAGTATGTCGCTTTCAGGTTCGGGTTGCCGGCTGTAATCTCGCGGTCACCGGGAATGATGCTGATGTAGGGAGCAAGTGCATAATAATTCGGCCTCGCCAGTGCAGTTGTTGCTGCCGCACGCAGGATCAGGTCCTCTGTCGCTTTCAGTTTGAATGAAACCGAAGGCATTACATTCAGGTATTCATTTTTTACAGAACGTGTACCTGTAAGTTCCTCTTCGTCGGTGATCAGGTTACCTGTGTAGTTGATCGAAGTATTTTCAAGCCGCGCTCCGAGTATCATGGAAAGCTTGTCTGTAAAGTCCTGGTCCCAGCGCACGTAACCTGCTACGATGTTTTCCTTCGCATTGTAATTGGCTCCCAAAAACTCACTTGGAACCAGCTCTTGCTCAAACTGACCCGTATTGCCGAAGTTCAGGTTACCGAGGTAGCTCTTGCTTGTAAATATTCCCGGTACCAGGTGCGACCCCGCCTGGAAGTTGTTACCAGACCAGTTTACAGTACCTGTGCTGCCCAGGTCAGCAAGCATATCTTTGTTGACAGGCGAGTACTCGTAAAATACATTGTCACGCTCTTTGTTCTTGATGCGCAATCTTCCTCCCACCTTTAAACGGCCTTTCTGATCTGCGATGACGGAGAATGGAAACCTGAAATTCACTTTCGCGCCTAGTTCGGATTCCTTTGTGAAATCGTGGTTTTCAGATATTTCATTCAGTCCAAGTGAAGTCTGGTCCAGATCAGGCGCGGTAAAGAGGGGAGCGCGGCTGTCGCCGTTAAAAGTCAATGCATTGTCGCCTTCGCGGAAATTGATATAACGCTCGTTCGGGCGATCTTCGCTGGCAGTAGAGTAGCTTACGCTCCAATCCATATCCACTTTCGGACCTAATAAATGCTCTCCCCGAAGCGAATAGTTTTGCACGCGCTGGTCTTCCAGACGGGTACCTTTGTTGTGGCTATTTTCAATTCCGCCTTTTGTCTGCCTGCCCACACGGCCCTCGTAGCCGGTAATGTTGTTGGCCTCATCGTAGATCGGCTCAATGTCGTCGATGTTGAGCCTGTACCGGTTTTCACGGTCATACCGCCAGTTGTACATCGCATTGGCAGTAATGGTGTGGTTTTGATTTAGTTTGAAATCGAAAGAAGCTGAGAGGCTGCGGCGGATCCGCTGTACATCATATTTACGGATCTGGCTTTCATTGATGTACACATTGCCAAAATCGTCTTTGGTCCACGACGCTTCCACGTCGTCAGATCCATAGTTATTGTTGTTGTAGGAGCCGCTCAGTACCATTCCGATCGCATTTTTAGCAAAACGATTGGCATAAACAAAACCGCCTGTATACAATGCTTTGCCCCGGATCGGATTGTAGCCGCCCGACAAAGTGGCTGAAATACGCTGTCCATTGGGCGCTGCGCGGGTCACCAGGTTTACAGAACCTCCGATCGCATCTGCATCCAGATCTGGCGTAAGTGTCTTGTTTACCTCAATTGTAGAGATCATATCCGACGGGATCAGGTCCATTTGCACGCGGCGGTTATCGCCCTCGGCAGACGGAATGCGGTCGCCATTCATGGTGACCGAGTTCAACTCCGGAGCCAGTCCGCGCACGATGATGTTACGCGCTTCTCCCTGGTCATTTTGCATGGTAATACCCGGCACGCGCTTCAATGCATCGCCGATATTAGCGTCCGGAAAGCGGCCTACCTGATCAGAGGAGATGATATTGGTAATATTTTCATTGTTACGCTGCTGGTTCAATGCTTTCGCTTGGCCTTTCAGTCTGTCGCCGAGCACTACTACCTCATTCATATCCAATCCACCTTCCTGCATGATCAGCTCGGTGTTCGTTATGCGCCCATTCTCAACGGCGATCTCCTGACGCGAAGTACGGTACCCCATATAAGTAGCTTCCAACTGGTAAGTGCCAGGCTGTACATTCAGGAACTCGAATTTCCCGCGGACATCGGAAATGGTGTACTGGTTTCCGGGCGTGATCCGCAGCGTTGCGCCGGGAAGGGAGAGCTTTTGTCCGTCCATGATAGTCCCGGTAATCAGGCCCTTCTGGGCTACTGCAACGTTTTGCAGCGCGAAAATGAGAGCAATAAGGAAGGTGAGTTTTGTAAAATTAAATACAGGCATAATTCCTCGTTTGATTGATCCGCAAAGATCCGGGGGCAATGTTTCGGCTGCATTACTATAATGTTGCCAAATTGTTACCTGTGTGCGCTGCTGTTATCTGTTCAGGAACCGGTAGAGGTAAGGAGCTTTGTGGCAGCCCCGGTGAATTATTTGCCCAGCCGTACCAGTACATTCAGATTGAGTATTTTTTCTGGAAATTGTTTCTTGCAAGCGGTTGCTTTTTTTATGTTGTGGCAGG
>NZ_JBHYGF010000433.1:0-3249 GCF_051859145.1 Dyadobacter sp. | reverse complement strand
ATGCCCGTCGTGACGCTCGCCTTTAATCGCGAAAAATATACTTTGTTCCGGGAAAGATACCTGGCGGCTGTCAGTAAGAATGTAAGCGGCTGTGGTTGAGATAGGTTGAGAAATCGTCGGAGTAAAACTCATTCCAATGCATTTTTAAACGGCGTAAAGGTATCAAACCTACATCCATTTTTTGCTTTTGAAATAAAATATCAACCCTGTGGTGACTACCGCCATTAATCCCCAGACATAAAAATAGCCGTACCGCATTTTGAGCTCGGGCATGTATTCAAAGTTCATCCCGTAAACACCTACAATGAATGTAAGCGGCATGAATACGGCGGAAAAAATAGTCAGCGTTTTCATCACGGAATTCATTCGGTTGCTGATTGTAGACAGGTGTACCTCCGCCAAGCTGGCTACCAATTCGCGGTAGGAGTCAATGGTATCCAGAACCTGCATCACGTGATCATAAAGGTCACGATAGTAGGGAATTACCTCTTTGGAGATCTGTATATTATCTTCCCGGATCAGCTGATTGAGCATGTCGCGCAGTGGCCAGATCTGCCGCCGCGCCAGTGTAAGTTCCCGTTTCAGGGAGTATAATTGTTTTAGCGAAAGATCTTCGGTGCCCCTGATTACCTGATCTTCAACAGTATCCAGCTCGTCACCTAATTTTTCGAGTACAATAAAGTAATTGTCGACCACCACATCGAGCAATGCAAAAAGCAGGTAATCGGGACCGTTTTTGCGTGTTTTGCCCACGGAAGCTTCAAGCCTGGAAAGTACCGGAGAGAAAATATCGCTCGTACGTTCTTCCTGAAATGAAATCAGGTAGTTCTCTCCCATTACAAAACTCACATGCTCGGAGGAAATGCAGATAGGCTGCTCCGACTCAATGTTGAGCATCTTCAAAGTCAGGAACAGCTGTCCCGAATCGTAGAGTTCGAGCTTGGGCTTGTGCTCGGTATTCACCACATCTTCCAAAAGCAATGAATGGAGATGGTAAGCATTTCCCAGTTTCTGAATGAGTTCAATTTCGTGGATACCGTCAACATCCAGCCAGGTAACAACAGGTTCTCCTTCTCGTGCAGGAAGACAGTCTTTCAGGGACTTGACGGCCTCATTTTTGATCATTTTTTCATCGTACTGAATCCTGCGCACCGTAGTTTTCAGCGCGATTTCCGGGCCTACATAGGTGAGTGTGCCTGGCGAAGTCAGCAGGTTGCGGCGTTTGTACCGCTTCGTTTTTCTGATCAAAGGCGTAAGCTGGTCGCCTTCGGGCTCCCGGACTGGTTCTTCCTTACTCAATTAATTTCAGGATTTAAGGTGAAAAACAAGCAGCGGTACGTGGGTATCGATAACCAGCTTTCTGGTAACGCTCGGGTTGATCAGGAATTCTTCTATAAATGAACGTTCCCGCGCAGACATAATAAGCAGGTCCGCACCGGCTTCATCGCAGTATTCTTCAATCCCGTCGAGGACGTGATTCGCTTTTTTGTAAACGATCTGATTCTCCGCAATTGCGAATTCAGCCTTTATCTCATCAATGTATTGATTGTCGGGCTGGATATTCGGCTGTGCGTCAGACTGGATTTTCAGTAAAGTCAGCTGAGCGCCCAAATGGTTGAGTAAAACAAAAACTTCCCTCAGAATGTCATTTTCATCATATTCAAACTGAGTGGCATATACGACCTTGCTGAACCTGGTAGGGTTACTCTGCGGCGGTATCACCAGCACCGGGCATTTGGATTGAAGCGCAATGTGCGTCGCCGAGCTTCCGATCAGCTTATCAAAAAAGCCGCCGGTTCCGGTCCGTCCCACAATAACCATCGCTGGCTGATGTTCATCAATGGCTTCTTCCACAGCAGACTGCACACTACCCAGCATCCACAACGCACGTGCATTGTAGCCTTCGGAAACCAGATTTTCGGCATATTGATCCAGCTTTTTCCGGTATTCATCTTCGAGGTCCGTGGTCATCGCCAGGAAATCCGCGCCGCCTACTTCGGGCAAAACGCCGCCGGGTGTAAGGTTTACATCGGCGATGTAGGGCTGGTAAGCATGCAGGATAAGCAGCTCGGTAGCTCCTTTTTCAGCGATGATTTTTGCGGCATTCAGGGCGTGCTCAGCGTTATCTGAAAAGTCAATCGGGATCAGTAGGCGGTTCATAAAATGACGGTTTGAGTTGGGAAAATGCAGTGCCCGAACATATTGAATTTCAGAACTGGATCAAAGGATTCAGGTCAGTTTTCATAATTTGGTAAGATAACAGTGAATGTGACGGGCTGCTGCAAATTTCATACTGTCTGTAAAGTCATGTTAAATTTTTATGCCAAATTAGATCTTTAAAACTGCAACCTGCGACAGACCGGGTAGCTTCTTCCTTTATATATTTGCATTAATCCCAGCTTTTATATTCTGTTAGAAACAGTTTTTTATTTTATTTTTCTGATTAAACCTGGTATAATCAATAGTAAAGTTCAGTTATGGCAATAATTTAATTCTGCAAATTACATGAAATACAGATGCTTTATAGCTGGCCTTAAATTGATTTTTAATAAGTTTACTATCGCAAACCGATCTCCCACTTCAATCCCGATATGAAGAGCAAAATTACCTTAATCAACATTGCATTAGTTACAGTAGCGGCTATCGCCTCAGTGCTAAGCGC
Organism: Dyadobacter sp.; assembly: GCF_051859145.1. GTDB lineage: Bacteria > Bacteroidota > Bacteroidia > Cytophagales > Spirosomataceae > Dyadobacter. The sequence continues at coordinate 587 of NZ_JBHYGF010000433.1, read as the reverse complement.
CTACGATATTGTTCCCCTTTCCGATACAGTCCTTATTTCCCTCCGCTGGCTCGCGCTGGCAAGCCTGATCGTTTACGCGATCATTAAAAAGAACCTGACCACCTCTATCCTGATCTCCATGCTGGTTGGGACGGAAATTGGCTATGATTTTCCAAAAATGGGAACAGAGCTGCATTTTCTCCGGCAGATTTTCCTGCAGATGATCAAAACGGTCATCGCGCCACTTCTTTTCGCGACGCTGGTAACAGGTATTGCCGGTCACTCTGATTTGAAACAGGTAGGCCGCATGGGCTGGAAGTCGCTTCTGTACTTTGAAGTAGTGACCACATTTGCATTGCTGATCGGTTTGTTTTTTGCAAACTGGTTTAAGCCCGGCGAAGGGATTATCCCGCCTGAAAGTCTCAATGCGACTTTGCCGAAAGTAAGCGAGCAAACCTGGCAGGATATCGTGCTGCATTCATTTCCTGAGAACATTGCCAAGTCCATTTACCACGGCGAAGTATTGCAGATCGTGGTTTTCAGCGTGTTGTTTGGGATCGCATTGGCGCTGATTCCGTCTGTTAAGAAGGAAAAGTTTGTGCACGGCG